>JACRIT010000060.1 GCA_016215655.1 Acidimicrobiia bacterium | reverse complement strand
GGGAAGCGGGAAGCGGGAGCGCGCCGCGGCCGCACCCATCGGCTCCACGGCACCAAGCCCACCGCCATCGAACCCAGCGACCATCTCGTGCTGCTGGCTCCCGATCCGCGGGGGTATGCGGCGCTGTCGCGTCTGGTCACCCGGGCGCAGTTCCGCGGCGAGAAGGACCGGGCCGTGTACGACCACGGCGAACTGGTCGAGGCATCGGGCGACGGCAGGCTCGTCGCCCTCACCGGATGCCATCAGGGGGAGGTGCCGCGCCACGCCGCCGCCGGCGACCTGGCCGGGGCGATGGCGGCGGCGGCGCGGTTGCGCGAGGTGTTCCCGGGCCGTCTCTTCGTCGAACTATGGGATCACCGCATGCCGGGCGACGATCTGCGCAACGACGTGGCGGCCGAGGTGGCGGGGCGGCTCCGCCTTCCCACGATCGCCACCAACAACGTCCACTACCACGATCGCTCCGAGGCCGACATCGCCGAGGTGCTCGCCGCCATCGGCGGGAGGCGCGATCTCGCCGCGGGCTACGGGCACTGGCCCGCCACCGACGAGCGCCACCTCAAGTCACCCGAGGAGATGGCGGTGAGGATGGGGCGCTACCCCGGGGCGGTGGAACGCGCCGCCGACCTGGGGCGCTCGCTGGCCTTCGACCTGAAGCTGGTGGCGCCGCGGCTTCCCGACTTCCCCCTCCCCGGGGCGTTTCGCACCGAGATGGAGTACCTGCGTCACCTGGTCTACGAGGGGGCGCGGCGCATCTATCCCGGAAACGGCCCGGAGCGGGTCGATCCCGCCGCGGTCGCCCGGCTCGAACACGAGCTGGGGGTGATCGAAGCGCTCGGATTCCCCGGCTACTTCCTCATCGTGTGGGACATCGTCCGCCACGCCGAGTCGCTCGACATCATGTGCCAGATCCGCGGCTCGGGCGCCGACTCGGCGGTGTGCCGCTGCCTGGAGATCACCCGCGTCGATCCGATTCGGCTCGGCCTCCCCTTCGAGCGCTTCCTCTCCGCCGAGCGGGGCCGCCCTCCCGACATCGATGTCGACTTCGAGGCGGAGCGGCGCGAGGAGGTGATCCAGTACTGCTACCGGCGCTACGGGCGGGAGCGGGCGGCGATGGTGGCCAACGTGATCACCTACCGGGCGCGCTCGGTGCTCCAGGACGTCGGCAAGGCGTTCGGGCTCACCCAGGCCCAGGTCAACGGTCTCACCAAGTACCTCGACACCCGCAGTCCCGACAAGATCGAGCAGTACCTCGACCTGCCTCCGGGGCGCACCACCGACTTCATCCTCGACGTGTGCCGCCGCCTCGACGGGTTCCCCCGCCATCTCGGCATCCACTCCGGGGGGATGGTGATCGCCGACCGTCCGCTGTGGGAGACCGTGCCCCTGGAGTGGGGGCGGATGGAGGACCGCTCCGTGCTGCAGTGGGACAAGGACGACTGCGCCTCCATGGGCATCGTCAAGTTCGACCTGCTCGCCCTGGGGATGCTCAATGCGCTGCACCTCACCGTGGACCTCATCGAGGAGGTGCATGGCTCGCACATCGACCTCGCCGCGCTCCCGCAGGAGCCGGTGGTGTACGAGATGCTCACCAAGGCCGACACCGTGGGCATGTTCCAGGTGGAGTCGCGGGCGCAGATGGCGACCCTGCCTCGGATGAAGCCGAAGATCTTCTTCGACCTCGCCGTCGAGGTGGCGCTGATCCGTCCAGGTCCCATCCAGGGACAGTCGGTGCACCCCTACCTGCGGCGGCGCAACGGCGAGGAGCCGGTGAGCTACCCGCATCCCCTCACCGAGCCGATCCTGCGCAAGACGCTCGGAGTGCCGGTGTTCCAGGAGCAACTCATGGAACTGGCCCGGGTGTGTGCCGGTTACAGCCCGGGCCAATCCGACCGGCTCCGCCAGGCGATGACCCACAAGCGGTCCGATGCCGAGATGGAGAAGTTGCGCGTGGAGACCCTGGCGGGGATGGAACGGCAGGGGATCACCGGGCCCGCCGCCGCCGAGATCTGGCAGAAGCTGCAGGGCTTCGCCGCCTTCGGCTTTCCCGAGAGCCACTCGGTGTCGTTCGCCTACATCGTGTACATGTCGGCGTGGCTCAAGTACCACTGGCCCGCAGAGTTCCTCGCCGGCCTGCTCAACGCCCAGCCGATGGGGTTCTACAGCCCCAACTCTCTGGTGCAGGATGCCCGCCGCCACGGGGTGGTGGTGCTCGGTCCCGACGTCAATGCCTCGGAGTACGACTGCACCGTGGTCCCCCACGAGGCCGACCCCGGCGACGTGGCCACCTACTACGGGATGCAGTGGCGGCGGGGGAGAGGCGCCCTCGAGGATCCGGTGCGGATGGCCACCGCGGTTCGCATGGGACTGCGTTACGTGCGCGACCTGGGCGAGGCCGAGATCACCCGCATCGAGGCGGCGCGCTGGATCGGTGGTCCGTTCACCGGCACCGTCGATCTGGCGCAGCGCACCGGACTGCCGGTGGGGGCGCTCGAGGGCCTCGCCGCCGCCGGCGCCCTGGAGTCGCTCGGGGTGAGCCGGCGTGAAGGACTGTGGGCGGCAGGGGCTCTGGCGGGGATGGGACCGGGACGGCTGCCGGTGGCGGTGGGGGCGGAGTCGCCGCCATTGGGGGCGATGGGCGAAGCCGAAGCCGCTCAGGCGGATCTCTGGGCCACCGGGGTGTCGGTGCGCCATCCCGTGGAGTTCGTCCGCGAGCGATTGGAGGAGGCGGGTTGTCTCACCGTCGCCGATGCCCTCGCTGCGCGCCGCCACGGCACCCGGGTGCGGGTGGGCGGGGTGGTCACCCATCGCCAGCGCCCCTCCACCTCCAAAGGGGTGATCTTCATCAACCTCGAAGACGAGACCGGTCTGCTCAACGTGGTGGTCATGCCCGACATCTGGGACGCCCAACGCGACGTCGCCCGTCGCGCCGTGGGGATGATGATCGACGGCACCCTGGAGCACCGCGACGGGGTCACCAATCTGATCGCGCGCCGGTTCACCGGATGGCCGGTGGAGGGAGTGAGCAGCCGCGATTGGGCGGGGTGGAGCGGGGGGAGGAGATAACTACTTCCGCGGCGCCACCCACACCGCGGCGTCCATCTCCTGGCCCAACGGGGGGACGCCGGCGGCTATCGGGATCGCCTCGCCCTGACGATCCACCAGACGCCCAAGCCGACGAGTCCGACTCCGAGCGCGGCGACGAGGTAGCCCGGCCAGGGGTTCTCCACCCGGTTGGCGACGATGGCATTGTGCAGGCGGGCGTCCCACGCCATGAGCACGCCGACGAACCCGGTGGCGAGGCCGATCGGCACTGCGAGCCATCCCCAGATCTGGCGCGAGCGATGGCTTCGTGACTCTTCCATCCGCGCAGCGTATCGGGCATCGGGTACCGGGCACCTGCTTTGTCACACTCGCGTCGTACCTTGTTGGAATGACCACGGTTGTGGATCGACCTCGAGCCGATGTTCCGATGTTCACCGCGGATCTGGTGGATCTGTTGGTGGAGCGTCATCGGGTGGTGGTGTCGGTGGAGGCGCAGTGCCTCGAGCTCGTCGGGGAGTTGGTGCGCCGTGGTGGTCACGAGGACCTCGGGTATCGGTCGCTCGTGTCGCTGCTCTGCGATCGGTTGGGGATCTCCGCTGGGGTGGCGCGGGGGATGATCCGTCTTGCCACCGCGCTGGAGGAGATGCCGGCGACGCGGGTGGCGCTGCAGTTGGGGGTGCTCGACCTCCCCCGGGTGCGGCTGCTGGTCTCCGCTCGGGAGGCCAACCCGATTCTGTTCGCCGAGCATGAGTCGGGGTTGGTGGACACGATCGAGGGGCTCGCCATGGATCAGGTCGGCCGCGTGCTGGGCTACTGGTGCCAGCAGGCCGACCTCGATGCTTGCGAACGCGATGCCGAGTCGTTGCGGGAGCAGCGTCGTCTCTTCGTCTCGACGGTGGGTGGGATGGTGCATCTCGATGGGCGGTTGGATCCGGTTTCGGGTCAGGTGGTGATCACCGCGTTGGCGGCGCTGACCGATGCGGCCAATCTCGATGGGGACGACCATCGCAGTCCGGCGCAGCGTCGCGCCGACGCCCTCACCGACCTGTGCCGCGGTCATCTCGATCACGGCGACCTGCCCACCCAGCGCACCGAGCGGCCCCATGTCGTGGTGCACCTGTCCTTGGAGGCGTTGGAGGGTCGTGCCGGCCATCCCTGCGAGTTGGACGACACCGGGGTGATCGCTCCGTCGCAGGCCCGGCTGCTGGCCTGCGACGCCCGGGTGACCCGGGTGATCACCGGGTCCGGCTCGCAGGTCCTCGACGTGGGTCGCACCACCCGGGTCGTGCCTGCCGCCATGCGCCTGGCTCTCATGGTTCGCGACAGGGGGTGTGTGATCCCCGGTTGTGGGGCGCCGCGGCGCTGGTGCGACGCCCATCACATCGTGCATTGGGCCGACGGCGGACCGACCTCGTGGGCCAACCTAGTTCTGCTCTGCGCTCGCCACCACACCCTGGTCCACGAGGGCAAGGTCCGATTGCCCCAGCGGGAATGACACCCGCACCGAGCCCGGAGCCCGTCGCCGCTGATCCGCTACCGCTCGCACTCGCGCAGCGGCGTGTCGTCGCTGCACCGATCGGTGCCTCCGTCGCCGAGGAGCACGTCGCGCACATCACCAACGAGCAGGTCGCTGCCATCGCCGCCGCTCACCAGGTCGCGCCCGGCACCCCCGTCGATCTGGTCGGACCCGGCTCCACCGCAGGCGATGTCGTCACCGCCACCTCCGTCGATGCGATCCGCCCCGGATCGACCGACGATGACATCCGCGCCGTTGGTGCCCGCGATCACGTCGTCGCCCCCCGTGCCGACGATGGTGGCCCGCATCCCTTCGCAGGACACCTCGGGCCACGGTGATGGGGCGAGAGCCACCCCCGGGGCGCCGAGCGCCATCGTCCGGTCCCAGGTCCGCTGCAGGGAGGCCTCGAGGTTGCTCGTTGGCCCGGTGCCGGTGAGGAGCGCATCGGTCACGGGAAGGATCCGGTAGGTGGGGTACTCCACCATCGTGGGAACCAGGTCGATGGCATCGACGGCAAACGATCCGTCGGCGCGCTCGGCGACTCGCACTTGCACCATGAGTCCGTCCTCGGTGGCGAAGTAGTCGGGTCCCCACCGCGAAAACTGGTTGGTGAGGTGGTTGCCCATGCCGTAGACGACGTACTTGTCACCGATGCGGTCGATCGGCTTGACCACATGGGCGTGGTGTCCGAGGATGAGGTCGATGTCATCGGAGGCGAGCAGCACCTCGGCCAACGACCGTTGCGCTCCCGTCGGCATCACCTGGTTCTCCTCGCCCCAGTGGAGCGAGACGATGGTGAACTCCGAGCCGTGGTCGCGGGCCCACGCGGCGTCGGCGAGGATGGCCGCGGCGTCGATCACATTCACCGCCCACGGCTGGTCGGCGGGCACGTGCAGGCCGTTGGTGCCGTACGTGTACGAGATGTGGCCCACCGTCACCCCGTTGACGTCGTAGATCGCGGGAAACCGCTCCTCAGGGGTGCGGGCGGTGCCGGTATGGGCCACCCCGCTGGCGTCGAGCACGTCGAGGGTGCTCACCACGCCGGGCCAGCCCGCATCCATGGCATGGTTGCTCGCCGTCGAACAGGTGTCCCAGCCGGCGGCGGCGATGGCCGTGGCCATCTCCCGCGGTCCGACGAACCGGGGATAGCCCGAGATCCCGGAGTTGGTGGAACTCAGCGTGCCCTCCATGTGACAGATGGCGAGATCGGCGCTCGACACCCATGGTTCGATGTCGGCGACCATGGGGGTGAAGTCCCATCCCGTTCCCGGCAGATAGTTGTTGGCCGTGGCCACCAGCGCCCCGTGGGGGATGATGTCGCCGGCGGCGGCGACGGTGAACGCCCGCATCGGTGCCGGCTGCGATGTCGCCGGAAGGGCGAAGGCCACGACCGTGGCGACCGCGATCCCGACGATGCGGACTCTCATCGTGGCAGCGTATCCGTCGTCAGGTCTCGTCGCCCGGAATGCGTTCGCGGAGGTATCGCTCGATCTCCGCAGCGATCTCGGCACCGCTGGCGACCTCGCCCGAGGCGTCATACAACTCCTCGAGGCGGCTCACGACCTCGCGCACGTTGGGCTGCTCATCGAGCGCCGCATCCAGGTGGCGTCGCTGTTCGGTCGCCTCTGCCACCAGCGTCCCCAGGGGCACGCTCACCCCGAGATAGCGAGCGACGCGTTCGACCAGCGTCAGCACCGCCGGGTGGTAGACGCCGGCGACGTAGTGGGGCACTCGTGCCCAGAAGCCCACCGTCGGGATGCCTCGTTCGGCGATCGCCCGCTCCACCACCGAGGCGGCCGAGGCGGGGACGCGAAGGGTCCCGGCCGGAAAGTTGGCGTCCTCGGCGAGCAGGTCGGGACGCGACGACGTGGTCACCACGATCGTGGGGCGGGTGTGAGGGGCGGCCCAGGGAATGCCGCCGAGGGACACCTGCTGGATCACTCCCAGATCGGTGGCGAGATCCGCAACCGCCTCGCCGAAGGCCTGCCAGTGCCAGTTCGGTTCCGGCCCGGCGAGGATGAGGAGGTCGCGTCCGTCGACATGGCGGCGGCGAAGCACCGTCGCCGGCCACTCGATCGTGTCGATGATGCCCTCGTTGAACTCGAGGGTGGGTCGATTCACCCGGTAGTCGTAGAGGAGGTCCGAATCGAACCGGGCGACCTCGGTCGCATCGGCGGCGATGTGTTCGGCCGTCGCCGTCCCGGCGCCGCCGGCACTCACCCAGCCGTTGAAGGCGACGATGAGGGCAGGAGCGACGAGCGGGGTGTGATCGATTCGCCGGTACATCACGGCTCAGGGGGCATCGGGGCAGCCGTCCGCCCCGGCTCCCACATAGCGGATGCGGCTGGCGTCGCCGTCGGGGGCATCGGCCGAACCCGAGATGTCGAAGGCGAAGACGAGGTCGCCCTCGCGCACCAGTCCGAGGTCGGGGT
This sequence comes from Acidimicrobiia bacterium, assembly GCA_016215655.1. Lineage (GTDB taxonomy): Bacteria > Actinomycetota > Acidimicrobiia > Spongiisociales > UBA11373 > UBA11373. The sequence goes on along the minus strand of JACRIT010000060.1, from coordinate 2,932 downwards.
CTTCGAAGGTGGGGTCGTTGTACACCGCGATGAAGTCGTTCAGCGTCGAGCCGATGGACAGGCCATCGGGTGTGGCCAGGCCGCGGGCGATGGGATCGAGCGCGGTGAGATCGAGCGACCGGTAGGCGTACTGGGAGAAGTACGGGGTCCCGCCGGTGTCGGTGAAGTCGGCGACGAAGACCGCCGGATGCAGCGCGCCTCCCGAGGCCCCCTGGATGATCCACGAGACATGGCGGTTGGTGCCGGTGCACTCGCCGGCGGCGTCCTGCCATCCGGTGTCTTCGAACGGCGGGCCGAGCAGCAGGGCGATCACCGCCACCGTATTCACCGGGTCCTGGCCGAGGGTGGCGATGCCGATGCCGTCGTCCTCGAGGGTCATCGGCCCGAAGTCGGAGACGAGCACGTTCGGTGACCGCAGCGAGGCGGCGATGCGAAACGAGGTCGGGGCTGCCGCCTCGACGCGGATGGTGTACGCCTGGGCGACGTCCATGTCCACCTCGGTCGTCGGGCCCGTGACCGTGGTCTCGACCGTTGATCCGTCGGCGGCGAGGACGGTGATCGTGACCACACCGACGATGGCATCGAGGGTGAGCACCTGTCCGCCCGATGCGGCGAACTCGAAGATCTCGGGATCTTCGGGGGCGGCATTGCCGGCGAACTCGGTGGTGAAGACGCCGGCCGGGAACCCCAGGGTCCTCTGCTGATTGCAGTCGCGAGCCAGGGAGGCGAAGGTGTCCTCGTCGGGATCGCCCGAGGGAACCCGGCGCAGTTCGGCCTGGTAGTAGGCGACGGCGTCCGCGGTGATCGGCCCGAAGCTGCCATCCACCGAGACCTTGGCGCCGGGGGTGGGCTCGTCGTGGCCGGTGCACACCAGATAGAACTGCAACGCCTCCACGAAGGTGCCGCGCTCACCCTGGACCACGAAGGGTGTCGAATTGGGGATCAGGGTGATGCGGCCGCCCAGCGTTGTGGAGACGGCCGTCGTGGTCGTGGTCGTGGTCGTGGGAAGGCTGGCCGCCGTGCACGCCGCTGCGGCCACGGCGAGCACCCCGAGAAACCCCAGCCGGAATCCGTTCACGGGCTCACTCTACGCCCCACGCCGTGATTGCTCAGGGTGGCTGCGACTCGTGCCGATACCTGCGGGGTGACCGTGACGATCCGGCCTGGCACCCACGCGCTCGAATCGCTATCACCCACCGTGGCGGCGGAATGGGCCGCGCTCGCCGACGAGGCCGGCTCCGATCCCTTCTCGCATCCCGAGTGGGTCGGTGCATGGGGGCGGGCCTTTGGGATCGACGTTCGCCTTGCCACCCTGCGTCGGGGAACCCGTCTCGTCGCCGCCTATCCCATTGTGGTGAGCGGGGGTCGGGGGTGGCGGGCTGCGGCCGATTGGCACACCCCCCACCTCGATGTGGTCGGCGCATCCTCGGCGGCTGCCGGGCTCTTCGACGCACTGGTGGCTTCGGGGAGGCGATGCTCGTTCGACTTCGCCACCGGGGCCACCGCCGATCTCGCCCGCAACGCTCTGGCCGGGGCCGGCCTGCGCAATCGGGAGCGGGTACGCCAGGCATCGCCCTGGATCGACCTTGGAGGCGGATGGGAGGCGTACCGGGATGGGATTCCCGGCAAGAAATGGCGTGAAATCCGCCGTCGACGCCGCCGCCTCGAAGCCGAGGGAGCCGTCGCCTACTCGCAGCACGACGGCGCGATCGGACTCCGGGAACTCCTCACCGAGGGCTTTGCGATCGAGGACTCGGGTTGGAAGGAGGCCTCGGGGACCGCGGTCCGTTCTGACCCCCGGGTGGAGGCGTTCTATCGGGACGTGGCGGCATGGGCGGCGCGCGTGGGGATGCTCCGGCTCCACTTCCTCCGCCTCGACGGCAGGGCGATCGCCTTCGACCTGGCCTTCGTGGCCAACGGTGCCGAGTGGCTGCTCAAGACGGGATTCGATCCCGTGGTGTCGGCCTTCTCCCCAGGAGCCCTGCTGCGCGCCGAGGTGCTGGAACGCGCCTTCGGCGAGGGCCTGGCGAGGTACGAGTTCCTCGGAACCGCCGCTCCCTGGAAGCTGGAGTGGACCGACCGCACTCGCGATGTCGTGCTGTGTGACGGGTTCGCTTCCGGGATCCGGGGGCGCATCGATGAGTTCGGCGCCAGGATGTCGCGGCGGCTCCGGCTCCGGCTCGGGCGGTCAGGACGATGAGCGGCCCGGCTGCGCTCCAGCGCACGGCACTGGCCCTGGAACGGGACGACCGAGCCGGCGCTCGACTGAGCTTCGAGGCGGCGCCGATGAAGGTCGCCGTCGTCCTGCTGGCTGCTCACGTTCTCGTGGCAGCCGTAAACCTGTCCCCGTTGATCGAGTCGTACTCCGTGGCCGCACTCCTCGACGTCAATCGAGAGGGCACGCTCATCGTGTGGCTGTCATCGGCAACCCTCCTCCTGATCGCCGCCCTGGCGTGCGGTGGGGCGATGACAACCGCCGGTTTGGATCGTCGTCGGTGGTGGGTGGTGGCGGCGGGATTCGTGGTCCTGTCGGTCGACGAGACCGCCTCACTCCACGAGAGGGCCGGGGAGATGGCTGAGCGGGTGCTCGAGATCGAATGGCTGCCGTCCCTCTACCTCTGGGTGATCGTGGTCGCGCCCGCGGCCTTCGTGTTCGCCGTGTGGATGCTGCGCTGGTTCGGAAGAACCATGGGATGGCGGTCGGGTCCAGGAAGGCTGGCCGCGTGCGCCATCGGTCTGTGGATGTGCGTTCCGGTCCTGGAGGCGATGGATCCCGCCCTCGGAGGGCCGAGGCTCCTCTTCGTCGTCGAGGAGACCCTGGAAGGCGTCGGCGAGGCGCTGTTCGTGTGGGCGCTGCTGAGCCATCGCCTCGGTGGATCCGAACCACGGCGGGTGTCCGCCGGTTGAGCACCCCGGGCCCTCGGACCTGCTG
>JACRIT010000059.1 GCA_016215655.1 Acidimicrobiia bacterium | reverse complement strand
TGGCTGCCCCACTGGTGCGTCGTCGCCGCGCCTGGGTGGTCGTGGTCGCGGCGGGGGGTGCCACCCTGGCCGCCACCGCGATCCGTCCCACGGCCTGGCGGCTCACCGGAGCCGCCGGAGCCGCGGCCCAGAGCGGAGCCTTCTTCCATGAGTGACCTGATGCTGGTCATCACGGTGGCGGCGATCACCTTTGCCAGCCGGGTCGCCTTCCTGGTGCGACCCCGGCCCGCTCCGGCGGGCTTGGTGGGACGGTTTCTGGATGTGTTCCCCCTCGCCCTGTTCGTCGCCATCGCCACCAGCGAGTTGCTCGCCCCCACCGGCAGCCTCGAGGTGACCCCGGCAGTGGCGGCAGCCGCGGGAGGGATCGCCGGTGCCGCGCTGTTTCGTCGCGCCCTCCTCGGGGTGCTGGCCGTCGGCGCGGTGGCGTTCTACGCGGTGCGGGCGCTGGCCGGCTGAACCGGACGCAGAGCGCGCGGTGGCGAGTCTGCGCGCTCGCTCAGCCCCGCTTCGCCGCCGTCCCGTAGCGCCGCACCGCCAGCGGGGCGAAGACGGCGATGATGAGCACCACCCAGATGAGGGTGTACAGGATCGAGTTGCGCAGTGGCCACACGGTCGGTTCCGGGATCCCGGTGGGGAGGTTGCCGAACAGGTCGCGCACCGCCTGGGTGACCGCGGAGACCGGGTTCCATTCGGCAAACACCCGCAGCACCGTGGGCAGGTTCTCGGCGGGGACGAAGGTGTTGGCCACGAAGGTGAGCGGGAAGATCACCATGAACGCGGCATTGTTGATCACCTCGACACTCGGCACGAGCAGGCCGATGTATCCCATGATCCACGAGAAGGCATAGGCGAACAGCAGCAGCAGCCCGAAACCGAGCGCCGCATTCAGCAGCCCCTCGTGGAATCGCCAGCCGACGATGAATCCACTGAGGGCCATGATGAGCAGCGAGATCAGGTTGTAGATGACGTCGCTCGCGGTCCGCCCGACGAGGACTGCCGATTTCGCCATGGGGAGCGACCGGAAGCGGTTGATGATCCCCTTGTGGATGTCGTCGGCGATGCCGGCTCCGGTGAACGTGGCTCCGAAGATCACGGTCTGGGCGAAGATCCCGCCGATGAGGAACTCCCGGTAGGAACCACCGGGGATGTCGATCGATCCCCCAAAGACGTAGGCGAAGAGCAGCACGAACATGATCGGGGAGATCACGACGAAGACCAGGACCTCGGGGACCCGGCGGATCTTGATCACGTTGCGCCGGGCGATCACCCAACCGTCGCCCAGGGTGCGAATGATCCGACTCATTTCGCGCCCCGCTTCTTCTTCTCGCCCCTGCCGGGTGTGGCCTCCTCGGCCGGTGGCTCCTCCTCGGCGTGGTGTCCGGTGATGGTCAGGAACACGTCGTCGAGGGTGGGACGGCGCAGGCCGATGTCTTCGACGGCGATGCCCTCGGCGTCGAGCGAGCGCAGCACCCGGGTCAGCACGTCGGCGCCACCGGCGATCGGAGCCACCAGGGTGTGGGTGGTGGCATCGTGCTGGATCTCACCGGAGGCGTAGGAGGTGAGCACGTGGCGCACCTTCGCCGCATCCTCGGCGTTGGTCACCGAGACTTCGATGCGCTCGCCGCCGATCATCCGCTTCAGCTCGCGCGAGGTGCCATGGGCGATCTCCCGCCCGTGGTCGATGACCACGATGTCATTGGCGAGTTGATCGGCCTCCTCGAGATACTGCGTGGTGAGGAGCAGCGTGGTGCCGCGACCCACGAGCTCGCGGATGACCTCCCACAGTTCGTTGCGGCTGCGCGGATCGAGCCCGGCCGTCGGCTCATCGAGGAACAGCACCGGCGGCTCGGCCACCAGGGCGCCGGCGAGGTCGAGGCGGCGCCGCATGCCTCCGGAGTAGGTCTTCACCGGGCGCGCCGCCGCCTCGGTGAGATCGAACCGCTCCAGCAGTTCGTTGGCGCGTTCCCGGGAGCGGTTGCGGCCGAGGTGGTAGAGGCGCCCCACCATGTCGAGGTTCTCGAACCCGGTGAGCTGCTCGTCGACGGCGGCGGACTGGCCGGAGAGCCCCATCTTGGAGCGCACCAGGTCGGGGTGGGCCCGCAGGTCGATGCCGGCGATGGTCGCTTCGCCGGCATCGGGTTCGATGAGGGTGCTGAGGATCGAGACGGCCGTGGTCTTGCCGGCTCCGTTCGGGCCGAGCAGCCCGAGGACGGTGCCTTCTGCGACCGCCAGGTCGAGCCCGGCCAGGGCGGTCACCTTCCCGTATGTCTTGACGAGGCCGCGCGCCTCGATGGCATTTGCCATGGAGATTCCCCTCTCCGGAACCCGGACGAGCCGGCACGATACCGCGCCGGTGGGACGAGTTTGGTCCATGCCAGATGCCAGATGCCAGATGCCAGATGGTCGGGCACCGGACTCCCGGCGCTGGCTCTTCCCCCTTCTCTTCGCCTTTCGCCCCCTTCGCCTCTGACGAATTGCGAATTGCGAATCGCGCTTCCTCAGCCCAACTCCCGCCGCATCACCCAGCGGGGCATGCCGCCGCTGCGCGCTGCCGTCTCGACGACCCGTTCGAATCCGGCGCGCTCGAACATGGTCGTCGATCCCACATAGGCGAAGGCCGTGCTGATACGGGTGCCGCCGGTGTCCACCGGGTAGCCCTCGATGGCCACTGCCTCCTTTCTGCGGGCATAGGCGACGGCCCCTTCGAGAAGCGCGCCTGCCACGCCGCGGCGTCGATACCCGGGACGGACCACGAAGCACACCACGCTCCATACGGGGCGATCGTCCACCTTGGGGATGGTGCGCGAGCGCTCGAGCCTGCCGAACTCGCGGCGTGGCCCGAGTGCGCACCAGCCCACGGGAACGCCGTCGCGGTAGGCGACCATCCCCGGGGCGACCTCGCGGGCGCACAACGCTTCAAGCATCGCCGGGCGGGCGCCACCCTTCACCTGGCCGAACTCCGAGGAGGTCAGACGGAAGTAGAGGCACCAGCATGCCGGGGCATTCGGATCGCCCGGCCCGAGGATGGTGGCGACGGCGTCGAAGCGATCAGCAGTGGCCGGTACCACCTCGATGGTCACGAGAGCAGGCTAGGTGTTGGGAGTCCGTCGACGCTGGAGAACGGGTCAGTGTCCCTCGGCGGCATCGGCGTCCGCTCGGGTCGCATGAACCGTCCCCGCGGGGTGCTGGGGCGGTGAGTACAACGAGTAGAGCTTCACCGCGTCGGTTCCGACATTGACCACGTTGTGCCAAACCCCGGCCGGCACGATGAAGGCCCAGTCGTCCTCGACCTGATGCGTCTCCTCCACCTTGCCCTTGGTGCGCCCGAACTCCAGTCGCGCCTTGCCCTGCTCGAGCCGCAGGAACTGATCGAGGTGGGGGTGGGATTCCCAGCCGATGTCTTCGCCTGGATTCAGACTCATCAGCGTGAGCTGCGTGTGCTGTGTCGTGCTCACCACGGTGCGGAAGTTGCGGTTGGCCAGGGTGATCTTGGTGACGTCATCGACCCATCCGAGCATCGGTACCGCCTTTGTCGGGTGAAACCGATGGTAGGTGCGCAGCCGCGTGAGCCACTCGACGGGCGGGATCGTGGATCGCATCGATGGTGGGCGGGAAGATCCCCGAGCACCATGTGGGGCGGCTAGGACCGGCGATCCGCCTGCACCACACCTTCGAGCGTGTCGGCGAGAAGGCTGGCCTGCTCGTCGGTCAGGTGTCGGCCGAAGTGCTCCTGCACCCCTCGTAACACCGATGGCGCTGCCCGGCGCTGTGTTTCGGAACCCTTTTCGGTGAGCACGACTTCGAGTCCCCGCCGATCGAGCGGGCAGACGCGCCGTTCCACCAGGCCCGCCTCCTCCATGCGATCTACGAAACGGGTGGTGCCGCTGCGGCTCAAGGTCGCCACCTCGGCGAGTTGGTGCATTCGCAGCGACCCGCCCGCAAGGCGGAGCTCGACGAGCACCTGGTACCACGGGAGGGGGAGCGCGCTGGTCTCCAGGAGCGCCTCCTCCAGCGCCGCCGACACCGAATCGTGGATCCGCATCACACCCTGCCAGGCGCGGATGCGGGATTCGTCGGGGAGGCGCGCCATGGTCGGGATGGTATCCGGGAATAGATGCGGCTCACAATGGTTGTAATCGGCAACTATTGCTAGTCGCAACAAGGAGACCGTCTCATGACATCCACCATCGCCGAGACCACCATGCCCGGGGCAGGCACCTGGACTCTCGATCCCAGCCACACCCACGTCGGCTTCGTTGCCAAGCACCTCATGGTCACCAAGGTGCGGGGCACCTTCGGCGAGGTGTCGGGGACCATCATCGTGGGTGAGCGCCCTGAGGGCTCCCGGGTCGATGTCTCCATCGGGGTGGCCAGCGTCGACACCGGCTTCGGCGATCGCGACGCGCACCTGCGCAGCCCCGATTTCTTCGACGCCGCCAACTACCCGGTGATGAGGTTCGTCAGCACCTCCATCGAGCCCCATCATCACGCCTGGCGCATGCGCGGGGACCTCACCATCAAGGACATCAGTCGTCCCGTCGTGCTCGACCTCGACTTCGACGGCATCGCCACCGATCCGTGGGGAAAGCCCCATGCGGCCTTCTCGGCTCGCGCCGAGATCGATCGCGAGGAGTGGGGCCTCAACTGGAACGTCGCCCTCGAGGCCGGGGGCTGGTTGGTGTCGAAGAAGGTGACGATCGAGATCGAGGCGCAGCTGGTGCCGGCGTCCTGAGCGCCCCTACTGCTCGGGGCGGCCGTCCGGCGGCCCCGAGCACGGGGACGGGTCACGATGACGGGTAGAACTTCCCGCGGGCCCACAACGCCACATACACGAGGCCGACCAGTGCGGGCACCTCGATGAGCGGTCCGACCACACCTGCCAACGCCTGCCCGGAGCTGACGCCGTACACCCCGATGGCCACGGCGATGGCGAGTTCGAAGTTGTTCGACGCCGCAGTGAAGGCGAGGGTGGCGTTGCGGGGATAGCCGATCCCCAGCCGCACGCCGAGGGCGAACGACACCGTCCACATCAGGCCGAAGTAGACGAGCAGGGGAAGGGCGATCCGGGCGACGTCGAGGGGGTGGGCGGTGATGGTTTCGCCCTGGAGGGCGAAGAGCACCACCACGGTGAAGAGCAGGCCGTAGAGCGCCCACGGGGCGATACGGGGGACGAACCGGGTTTCGTACCACTCCACGCCACGGGCGCGCTCGCCCCACACTCTGGTGAGCCACCCCGCCACGAGGGGCACGCCGAGGAAGATCGCGACGATGCGGGCGATCTCCCACAGTGACACGTCGAGCGTGTCGGTCTCGAGCCCGAGCCATCCGGGCAGCAGGTGCAGGTAGAGGTAGCCGAGCAGGGAATAGGCGACGATCTGGAAGATCGAATTGAGGGCCACCAGGACCACTGCCGCCTCGCGATCTCCGCAGGCGAGGTCGTTCCAGATGAGCACCATGGCGATGCAGCGGGCCAGTCCGATGATGATGAGCCCGGTTCGGTACTCGGGAAGGTCCGGGAGCAGCGTCCAGGCGAGGGTGAACATGAGTGCCGGGCCGATCACCCAGTTCAGGACCAGCGAGGTGAGGAGCATTGTCCGATCGGCGGCGACCTCGGTGACCTTCGAGTACCGCACTTTGGCGAGCACCGGGTACATCATCACCAGCAACCCCAGCGCGATCGGCAACGATACCGAACCGACGCTCACGGCGTCGAGGGCATCGTTGAGGTCGGGGACCAGACGGCCCAGGGCGAGCCCGGCCGCCATGGCGAGCAGGATCCAGGCCGGCAGGAAGCGGTCGAGGCGGGACAGCCGGGAGAGCACCGCGGCTTCTTCGGCTGCTGCGAATGGTGAGACCATGAGAGCAGCCAATCACGGCAAGCCTCCCGGTGGCAGGGTCCGAGGTCCCGGACTGGTCGCCGTGTGGTGTCCATCCAAGCACCACCACCAGGAACGGCCCGCCCTACCCTGATCGTGCGCACCCAGGGGAGGTCTCATGTCGCTCCGTCGGTGGTCTCGACTCCTGTCTCTCGCCTTCGTCATCACCTCCTGTCAATCCGGTGGCGGCACCACGACGACTCAGACGGTCGTCACGACCGCGGTGGTCACCACCTCCAAGGCCTCCACGACCACGACCGTCGTGGTGGGGGTGGACGTCATCGCCCTTCCGGTTGCCGGCGAGTCCATGGGGCCCGAATGGACCGAAGCCCTCTTCATCCCGTATGGGGACACCGAGGAGACCCTCGGCACCAGTCCCGGCGGCGAAGGCGGTTCGATGGACCTCGGTCCCGAGTACGGCGCCCAGGGGCCCGACGGCACGTGGTGGTTCCTCGATGCCGCCAAGACGCGTCTGGCCAGGTATTCCGCCGACGGGGTGTTCCGCGATGCCCTGCCGGTTCCGGAAGGTCTGCTCGTCGACGGTGTGTACTTCCAGTTCCAGTTGCCCCGGGTTCTGGCCGACGGCACCTTGATCGCCATCGGACACCGCGACGACCACAGCGTCGTATTGCGAGCCGACGCCGATGGCATCGACCAGGTCGATCTCCCCGGCATCGTGGTGCCGCGTGTCGACGACGGTGTGATCGCGTACGGCTTCGACCATCTCGGGACGCTGCAGGCAGTCGATCCGATCGCCGGAACCATGGCGCCCACCGAGTGGTTCGTCACCCAGACCGGCACACGATTCCTGCTCGAGATGAGCGTGGATGGCTTGCGCATCGTGCTCCCCGATGCCGCGGTGCGGGTCGATCGAGTGGTGCCCCTCGTCACCGCCGCCGACGAGGACATCCCGGCGTTCGGCTCGATGGAAGCGGCCACCACCGCCGATGGGCGAATCCACGTGCTGCTCCTCGGAGCCTCTTCGGCCGACGAGAGCCTGCAACTGGGCGGCTACTTCACCATCCTTCCCGATGGGACCGTCACGCCGGTGGTGGCGGTGCGAAGTCCCTTCACCCTCTCGGATCCGGGCAGCCCGGCACACCTCGGCGCCGCGTACGGTGCGGGCGAGCCGTGGTTCATGGTGGTGGACACCGACGGCGTGCGAATCTACCGGCCGAGTGCAGCCTGAAAGACGTCAGCTGGGCGGCGGGGACGTCTACCGCCTGGTGAATCGCCACCCGCCGAACACGAACAGCAGGATCACGATGATCAGAAGGATTTCCATGACGCTCCTCAGGAGGTCGCGCGGCGGGTTGATGGCGAGTGTACGGAGTCGCGGGAGCTCGGCACCGTGATCGAACTCCACCCCACGGATGTCGCCCACGGTGGCGAGGCGGTGGCCCGGGTCGAGGGCAAGGCCCACTTCGTCGAGGGAGCGATGCCCGGAGAGCGGGTGCTCGGAGAAGTGATCAAGGACGGCGGCTCCTGGGCTCGGGTGGAGCTGCACCGCATCGTGGAGCGGTCGCCCCACCGGATCGAACCACCGTGTGCCCACTTCGGCGTGTGCGGTGGGTGCCAGTGGCAGTTTGCCGAGTACCCGATTCAGCTGGAGTGGAAGCGCACCATCCTCGCCGGCCAGCTCGCCCATCTCGGAAAGATCGTCGAGCCGCCGGTACGCGACACGGTGATGGTCGGGGCACCCTTTGGGTACCGCAACCGCGCCGACTTCCGCGTCGCCGGTGGAGGCCCGGCATTCCACCGGCGCCGCAGTCATGATCTCGAGCCGATCGACGAGTGCCTGCTCCTGCATCCCTCTCTGGCGGAGCTTTACGCCCGTCTCGGCGACCTCGGCGATGCCACCGCGGTGACGCTACGGATCGCGGTGACGACGGGGGCGCGGCTCGCCGTGGTGGAGGGGCAGGTCCCGGCCACCGCCACCGACTGGGGTTGCTCGGTGTCATACCGGCGCCGTGGCCGGCTCAGTGCCGTGATCGGTGACGGCACGATCACCGAGACCGTCGCCGGGGCCACATTCAGGATCACCGGTGATGCGTTCTTCCAGAACAACACGGCAGGCGCCGAGATGCTCGTCGCACTGGTGCGCGAAGCCCTCGTTCCTCGGATCGGCGACACACTGCTCGACGCCTATGCCGGCGGCGGACTATTCGGGATCACGGTGGGGCGGGACCTGGCCGCCGTGATCGCCGTCGAGTCGGACCCGCTGGCGGTTTCGGATCTGCGTCACAACGCGGCAACGGCAGGCCTCGCGGTCCGCATCATCGAGGGAGCGGTCGAACAGGCCGTGCCTTTGATCGGCGGGCGGTGGGACCTCGCCGTCGTCGATCCGCCCCGGGACGGACTCGGTGTGAAGGGGGTGGAGGCGGTGGCGGCGGGTCGGCCCCGGACGATCGCCTATGTCTCGTGCGATCCGGCATCGCTGGCCCGCGACGCCCGGTACCTGGGCGAGCGCGGGTACCGCCTGCTGTGGGCCGCCCCGGTGGATCTGTTCCCGCAGACGTTCCACATCGAGACCGTGGCGGCGTTCAGCGCCGGCTGACGCCGATCGAACCGACCGCGGTCAGCCCGAGTGCGGTGAGCCGTTCCTGCACCCGATCGACGGCCTCGGGGGAGGTTTCGGGCCAGATCCGAGCCCGTTCCCGGGTCCCGGTGTGCCGGAAGGCCATCAGTCGCACCGGGATGCCGGGGTCGACGGCGGCGACGAACTCCGCCCACGCCGCGAGTTCCTCATCGGTGTCGGTGACCCCTTCGACGACGAGCAGGCGCACCTCGGCGAGTTTGCCCGCCGACGAGAGGAAGCGGATCGTCTCCTTCACCGCGACGTTGTCGTGTCCGGTGAGCCGCTGGTGGAGGTCCGACGATGCGGCCTTGAGATCGACCATGGCTCCGTCGAGCACGGGCAGCAATGGCTTCCATCGCGCCGGCGGCAGTGTGCCATTGGTGTCCACGAGGGTGGTGAGGTGGCCGAGGCCGGCGTCGGCCTTGAGCGCGGCGAACAGCGCCGCCAGGGCTCCCGCCTGGATGGTGGGTTCGCCTCCGGTGACGGTGACCCCGCTCAGGAAGCGGGCAAGCGGGCGGATCTCCTCCACCAGCACGTCGACGGGGACGACGCGGATGGCGGGGTCGGCATCGATCGGACACACCGTGACACACAGCTTGCAGCGGTCGCACGGCGCCGGGTCGTAGGCGACGACCCCTGGTTCGGGCAACGAGAGCGCTCCGTGGGGGCACACCGGGACGCAGGCGCCGCAGGCGTCGCACCGGCCGATGGTGGTGGGATTGTGACAGGCGGTGCAGTCGAAGTTGCACCCCTGGAGAAACAGCACGTAGCGGTTGCCCGGGCCGTCGACGGCGCTGGAGCGGACCACGCCGGCGACCTCGAGCACGGGCGCGCCGGGTGCGATCGTGACGGGGTGATGGAGGAGCAGCGGACCCCGCACCGGCGCACCCCGTGCCGGGGCTGTCACCGGATCAGCGCGCCGAGGCGGGGGTCGAACTCGGTGCTGATCACCCGGGGCACGCGGTCCAGGAGACCCCAGTTCTCCACCGAGTCGGCGCCGAGGACCGTGCTGTTGATGCGGGAGCCCTCGGCGCGCAGGCGTTCGATGTCGGAGAGGCGCACCATGTATCCGGTGACCCGGACCAGGTCGCATCCCTCGACGTTGAAGGTGATCTCGCGCATCCCGTGGGCGAAGGCTCCCCTGGCGACGTCGGCGATCGCCGCCGGGTTGGCCCGCACCGACGACTCGAGGGCGAAGATGTCGCTGATCCCCGAGGCGAAGCGGTGATGATGAGGGGCGACGGTGAGGATGTGGTCGACGAGCTCGGGGTCCTCGCCGATGGGCACCCGTGCCCCTGCGGTCACCCCGACGTCCTCGCCGATGCCCGACTGGGCATGGAGGGTGGCCCGACCGTTGCGGCAGTGGGGCATCTCGCGGCGCTCGACGCGGGAGGCGATCACGTCGATCACCCGGCGAGTCAGTTCCGCCGCCTCCGCATCCTTGCCGTAGCGCTTGTCGCCGAACAGTCCGTTGACGAGTTCCGCGGTCCCGTAGATGCCGAACATGGCGGTGAACCGCTCCGGGTGGAGCAGGCCTTCGCGCACGAGGAAGGAGTGCTCATAGAACCTCGCCTCCTCGACCAGGTAGCGCACCCGCGCCTCGATGATCTCGAACGTGAGCTCGATGTGGGCGGGGAGGGTCTCGTCGAGATACCGCTCGATCGAGCCGTGGTGGCGCTCGCCGCTCACCTTGAGGTTCAAACGGGTGAGGGTGTGTGAGCCGCCACCGAGGGGAAGGGTGTTGTAGCAGCTGACCACGCCGTACCCCTCGGGGAAGTCACGGCGGATGAGCGGGTCGTTGGCGATGTGTGGTTTGTTCACCGCGGCGATTCCCTCGGCGGCGGCGAGGAGCAGCGCCTCGGTGCTCGTGTCGGGGTCCCACTTCAAGGTGAGGTTGGGGACCACCTGGGCGCGGGCGCGATCGACGCGCAGCACCGACCGGGCCACGGGATTGTCGATCGGGCCGATGTTGGCGTGGGCGAAGGCGTCGGGGATGGTGCGATCGAGGAACCGCCACAGCCGGGTGACGACCCGGTCGAGTCGCTCCGGCGTCCACGACTCGTCCCAGTAGGGCATGAGCAGGGCATCGAGGTCGCCGAAGTACACCGGGTACGTCGTGATCGAGGGGACGTGGTGGTAGAGGATCTCGAGGAGGGCCACGGCATCCTCGAGGTCGGTGGCGGGCTCGAGTTCGAGGAACTCGGAACCATTGCGCAGCGCCACCGAGTAGTCGGGAAGGAGGTAGCGGGGCCGGTAGGGAGCCGGGCCCTCGCGCAAGTCGCTCACCAGCCCGGACTCCATGGCCCCGTCGGCGGCGGTGGAGAGCTTCGGGTAGGGGAGCGCCCCTTCGGCGAGCAGGGCGAGTTGCTGGAGGCGCTGGCGGTAGGTGAGCTTGGGAGCGGTCACCACCGCGCTGACCTGGTCCTGGAAGCTGGAGGACATGGGGGAAGGTTACCCGTTGCCCGTTGCCCGTTGCCCGTTGCCCGCGCCCGCTCCGGCACCCGGCTTTCCGGCCGCTGGCATCTGGCCTCTGGCCTCTGGCCTTCCTCCCCTGGCCGCGGCGCCCGCGAAAGCGCACGCTTGGGGATGGATCTACGCGCGAGGAGACCATGAAGTATCAGATCGAACGCGGCCAGGACGGCCACTGGGTGATGCGTGGGGTGTGGAAGCGCGGCGCCGCCGTGCTCTCGGACCCGCTTCTCAACAAGGGCACCGCGTTCAGCCGCGAGGAGCGCGAGCTCTTTGCTCTCGAGGGTCTGTTGCCCACCGAGATCACCGACCATGACACACAGGTGAGTCGCGCCTTCGAGCACATCTCGGACAAGGGGGCCAACGCGCTGGAGAAGTACATCGGGATGGCGGCGCTCCAGGACCGCAACGAGACGCTCTTCTACCAGGTGCTCGCTTCGCACATCCGCGAGCTCATCCCCATCGTCTACACCCCGACCGTCGGCCAGGCCGCCCAGTCATTCAGTCACCTCTTCCGGCGCGGCCGCGGTCTGTGGATCACGCCCGATCACACGGGCCGCATTCACGAGATCCTGGGGCACTCGCGTATCGACGACGTGCGGCTCATCGTGGTGACCGACAACGAGCGGATCCTCGGCCTCGGTGATCAGGGCGCGGGTGGCATGGTGATACCGGTCGGCAAGTTGGCGTTGTACACACTGGGTGCCGGTATTCATCCGGCGTTCACCCTGCCGATCAGCCTCGATGTCGGCACCGACAACCAGGCTCTCCTCGACGATCCGCTCTACGTCGGCTGGCCACATCCTCGGCTCCGCGGGCGTGCCTATGACGAGTTGATCGAGGAATTCGTGGAGGCGGTGCGGCGGCACTGGCCGGGTGCGCTCCTTCAGTGGGAGGACTTCAAGAAGGCCAACGCCTTCCGGCTGCTCGACCGGTATCGCAACGTGCTGCCTTCGTTCAATGACGACATCCAGGGCACCGGGGTCGTCGTGGCGGCCGGATTGCTTGCCGCGGGACGAGCCACGGGAATGAAGATCACCGATCAACGGATCTTGATGGTGGGCGCCGGAGCGGCGGGTGTCGGCATTTCCCGCCAGATTCGCCACCTCGTCGAGGAGGCGGGTGGGCCGACCGATCCCAGCCACTACCTGGCGATGTTCGACACGGCGGGGCTGGTCACGCTCGATCGCCCCGATCTCGAAGATCACAAGATCGAGTTCGCCCGTCCCAACACCGGAGAGCCTGCCGATCTGGTGGCGTTCATCGAGGCCTTCCATCCGACCGTGCTGATCGGTACCACGGGTCAGTCTCGCGTCTTCGACGAAGCCGTGATCACGACGATGGCTCGTCATGTCGATCGGCCGGTGGTGATGGCGCTGTCGAATCCGACCAGCAAGACCGAGGGAGTTCCATCGGAGATCATCGCCTGCACCCAGGGGAAGGCGCTCATCGCCACGGGGAGCCCCTTCGACCCCGTCGAGTATGGCGACCTCGTCATTCCGGTGTCTCAGTGCAACAACGTGTACGTGTTCCCGGGGATCGGGATGGGGGCGATCGTGTCCGGGGCCCGCAAGGTGACGGACGGCATGTTCTCGGCGGCTGCCGTCACCCTCGCCGATCTCGTGTCCGACGAAGATCTCGCCCGCGGGTCGCTGTATCCACCGATCGAGGAGCTCCGTCCCATCAGCCGGGCGATCGCGGCGGCGGTGGCCCGCGCTGCCCGTGACGAGGGCATCGGCAAGCTCATCGGCGACACCGCCATCGAGGCGGCGCTCGACGATCACATGTGGGACCTCGAGTACCCACGGCTCGAACCGGTGTGAGGTTCGCCCGAGGGGGCGTGGTCACCGCGGTTCAATCCGGGTGGTGGTGGTCTCCCCCGTGCGCCGCAGCGTGCGTCTGAAGGTAGAGGGCGTGGGCCCACACCTGGAGCCCGAGCGCGGCACTGATCGACTCTCGGGCGGCGCCGATCCCGTGTGAGGCATGACTCGCCAGAGCAAGGGCGTGGTGGAGTCTGGCCTCCACCTGATCACGAACCAGCCCACAGAGCGCATCGGCGAGTTCGCTGGGGTCGCCCGACTCGAGGGCGCGCTCCGCGATCGGGATGATGGGCCCGACGTCGAGACCGGCGGGCCTGAGACCGGTGAATGGTGCCCCTTCGCCAGCTCGATGAAGCCGGACCGCGGTCTCGAAGAACCAGCGGTCGGCCACATCGGCCGCCTCCGGTGCATGCTCCCGGGCAAGGCGCGCCCTGTCGAAGGCGGCGAGCAATTCGGCTTCGGCCGATGCCGGGACGTAGGGGAGGATCAGCGCGGCGTCGCCGGCCTGCAGTGCCCGCAGCGCCGCCATCACCACGGGACCGTCGAGGGAATCGCAATGTGGAGGCATCGTCGTTCTCCTGGTCAGGGACCGTAGGCGAGCGTCGAACCGCCCACCCCCGACTGGCAAGGGTCCTCCGGCCCATCCCGGCCACCGGGTGGGTAGGGTTGAAGCATGACTCGTGCGTTCGAGGCCCTGGTCACCGCGGCCGCCGGCGCCGCCATCGCCTTCTTCACCGCGGGTGCCCTCGGCGCCGCCACCCCCCTGGCGGCGGCTGCCGCCGTGCCCGCCGGGCTCAACGGACTGTTGGGCGGGGCTCGGCGCATCTACGCCTGGAAGACGATCGGGGGCTGGGCTGCCTTCGTCCTCGACTCGTCGTGGGCGCTGATCAGCACGACACTGGGCGTGCTCGTGAACGGGGCCAACCTTCTCAACCGGCGCAGCGGCTTCGGTCCCGAGTTCAGTGAGCGACGCAACCGACACGTGTTCGCCCGCGGGTTTGCCCTGAAGCGCGGCTTCGCCAACACCCAAGGCCCTGTGATCAGCAACGCCACCTGCGGGCGCGGCGACGAACTCGCCAATCACCGCAATCTCATCGAGCGTCACGAAGGGCTCCATGTGTGGCAGCAGCGCTGGTTCGGCCCGCTCCATCCGGTCGTCTACGTGGTGTGGGGCCTGCTCGGGATCATCGTGGGCACCGTGTACGGGGCCTTCTCGCGCAAGCGCCGGGTGGCCAAGGTGCGGATCGGCAAGCTGGTCGAGACGGCGGCGTACTACGACAACCCGTTCGAGTACTGGGCGTACCGCAACGACGGCCGGTGGGAGGCCAACAGCGCCCAACCCGCCCTGAAGTGGGGTTCGTTTCGCTGGTGAGATGGCAGGGGGCGTTGCCAGTTATCGACTCCTAGTCGGCCGGGAACCTCCCGTCCCCGTTCCCCGTCAAAGACCCATGAAACGTGCCACTGCGCCCCTGATCGTCCTGGCCCTGCTGGTGACCGCCTGCGGCGACGGCGATGCTGGGGGCACCACGACCACGACGGTGGTGTCGGGAGTGTCCGGAAGCATCCACCTCAGCGGCGGTCTGGAGGGGCGCGACGAGACCTGGGTGCTGGAGTCGGATGGGACCGTGCTCGGTCCCGACGGCTACACCGGCGCCATCGACGCCGACGACCGAGCCCGTCTCGAATCGGCGGTGACGGCATCGGACTTCTTCGACCTCGACGCCGAGTATCTCCCCGACGACCTCTGCTGCGACCGCTTCCTCTACGAGGTGACCTTGACCCGGGGTGGCATCACCCACACCGTGACCACCATCGATGCCGCCGATGCGCCGCAGGCGTTGTTCGACCTCATCCAGACCTTCCTCGGGGCAGTGCGGCCCGCCTAGAGGGGCATCTGGCATCGGTGACCGGGCAATCGCCGGGGCGCCCGTTCCCCCGTCTACCCTGCGCCCCGCGTAATGGCTGACGGCGAGGAGTCACGGTGAGGTACTTCTACAGCGAGGGTGGGTTTCAAGAGTTCACGCTCGGTAATGCCGAGTGGTTCTGGCTGATCGCGGCGGCGGCGACCGCCGTCGGAGCGATCATCGCCGGCTTCGCCCTGTCGCGCGGCGTTCTCGCCGCCGACGCCGGAACCGCGAAGATGCAGGAGATCGCCGGTGCCATCCAGGAAGGTGCCATGGCCTACCTGCGCCGGCAGTTCAAGACGATCGCCCTGATCCTCATCCCGCTCATCGTCGTGGTGTTCGTCACCTCGACGGCGGTGAACAAGCCCGACGGATCCGAGGCCCTCTCCTTCGTCTCGTCCGGCCTGTTCCGCACCTTGGCGTTCCTCGCCGGATGCCTCATGTCGGGACTCACCGGGTTCATCGGGATGTCGCTGGCGGTACGCGGCAATGTCCGCACCGCAGCGGCGGCGCGGAGCGGGTCCATGGCCGCCGCCCTCAAGGTGGCCTTCCGCACCGGAGGCGTGGCCGGCATGTTCTGCGTCGGCCTCGGACTCCTCGGCGCCACCGTGATCATCATGGTGTTCCAGAACACGTCGTCGGCGATCCTCATCGGGTTCGGTTTCGGCGGTTCACTGCTCGCCCTGTTCCTCCGCGTCGGCGGCGGCATCTTCACCCAGGCCGCCGATGTCGGTGCCGACCTGGTGGGCAAGGTGGAGGCGGGAATCCCCGAGGATGACGCCCGCAACCCGGCCACGATCGCCGACAACGTCGGCGACAACGTCGGCGACTGCGCCGGCATGGCGGCCGACCTGTTCGAGTCGTACGAGGTGACCCTGGTCGCCTCGATCATCCTCGGCGTCGCCGCCTTTGCCTCGATCGGTGCCAACCCTGCCCTCGGCCTGGTCTTCCCCGTCGTGGTGCGCGCCATCGGTGTGATCGCCTCGTTCATCGGGGTGCTGCAGGTCCGCGCCAAGGCGAAGGATCGCAGCGCCATGGCGCCGATCAATCGCGGGTTCCTCACCGCCGGCATCCTCACGGTCATCGGCACCCTGGCGGTGTCGGTCTGGTACGTCGGCAACGACAACAACAACGAGGGGTGGCGGGTATTCGGCGCGGTGGTGGCCGGTCTCGTCCTGGCCCAGGTGGTGAGCCGCCTGACCGAGTACTTCACCTCCACCCACGAGCGGCCCGTTCAGGAGATCGCCGATGCCACCCGGACCGGCCCGGCGACCACGGTGCTCGCCGGTGTCTCGTCGGGGCTCGAGTCGTCGGTGTGGGCGATCGTCGCCATCGCCGCCTCGTTGGGGGTCTCGATCCTGCTCGGCGATGGCAACCTCCAGTTCTCGCTCTACCTGGTGGCCCTCACCGGCATGGGCATGCTCGCCACCACCGGTGTCGTGGTGTCGGAAGACACGTACGGTCCGGTGGCGGACAACGCCGCCGGCATCGCCGAGATGTCTGGCGAATTCGAGGGTGAGGCCCGGGTCGTGATGGTCGGCCTCGACGCGGTGGGCAACACCACGAAGGCGGTCACGAAGGGGTTCGCCATCGGATCGGCCGTGATCGCCGCGGTAGCCCTCTTCGCATCGTTCGTGGAGACGATCGCCGCCGAGTTCGAGCTCGGCAGCGGTGCGGAAGTGTTCACGAACGTGCTCACCTCCATCAACGTCGCCGAGCCGAAGGTGTTCATCGGCCTTCTCATCGGGGGCTCCATCGCCTTCATGTTCTCGGCAATGGCCATCCGTGCCGTGGGCCGCACCGCCGGGGTCGTGGTGCAGGAGGTGCGTCGCCAGTTCGCCGATGGGGCGATCATGCGCGGTGACCGTCGTCCCGACTACGGCCCGGTCATCGACATCTGCACGGCGGCCTCGCTGCGCGAGCTGCTCACGCCGGCACTTCTGGCGGTGCTGACGCCGGTGATCGTCGGATTCGGCATCTCGTACCTCGCCCTCGGCGGGTTCCTGGCGGGTGCGATCCTCACGGGACAGCTGATGGCCAATTTCCTCTCCAACTCCGGTGGGGCCTGGGACAACGCCAAGAAGTACATCGAGGAGGGCCACCACGGCGGCAAGGGCTCCGATGCCCACAAGGCTGCCGTGATCGGCGACACCGTCGGTGATCCCTTCAAGGACACTGCCGGCCCGGCGCTCAACCCGCTCATCAAGGTGATGAACCTGGTCTCGCTGCTGATGCTCCCTGCGGTGATCTCGATGCGCGACAGCGACGTCCGGTTCATCGTTGCCGGGGCGGCGGCGCTGGTGCTCGGAACCGCCATCTGGTGGTCGAAGCGGGTACCCGCCGGCATGCCGCAGGGGACGCCTGCGGCGGCATCGGTTTCGAAGTGATCGGTCGGATCCGGGACCTTCGGCCCTAGTTGCCGCGGTTGTCGAGTGGTGTAGTCCACGACTCTGAGATCATGTCCTTACCTCGCGTCGCGGCGGCGCGAGTCCACGAGCAGGAGGTTGAGGTGGTTGGTCGTCTGACGATGTGGCGGGCAGGGTTGCTGCTGGTGCTGGCCCTGGTCGCCGCCGGGTGTTACAGCGTTGCCGGCGTCCCCGAAGAGGACGTCGCCGCTATGGATCGGGAGCTCGATGAAGTGCGCGACGAATTGGCGCAGCTGCGGACCGATCTCCGTGCTGCCGAGGCCGCCCTCGCCGGTGGCCCCGCCGAGGTGCACCCCATCACCCTGTCCGATTTCGCCATCGCCGGCCACCTCGAGGCCAAGCCCGGCAGCACCGCATTCGAGATCACCAATCGCGGGGCCACCGCACACAACTTCACGATCGAGGGCTTCGGAGCGTCGCCCGACATCAACCCGGCGGAGGCGACCCTGTGGTCGATCTCGGGCCTCCAGGCGGGCACCTACACCGTGTTCTGCTCGATCCCGGGTCATCGGGAGGCGGGGATGGAGGCGACCCTGCTCGTCGATCCTCTCGCCAGTGCCCCCACGGTGGAACACGAGGAGGTCGACTATCAGGCGATGTCGGACGCCATGACCGCCTCCATCCTTGCCTTCCCCACGGCGACGGAGGGTCGGGGCAACCAACTGCTCGAGCCGCGCCTCGCCGCCGATGGTGCGAAGGAGTTCGATCTCACCGTGTCGATCATCGATTGGGAGGTCGCCCCCGGCAGGATCGTCCAGGCCTGGGCGTACAACGGCATGGTTCCCGGTCCGATGATGCGCCTCGAAGTGGGGGATCGGGTGCGGGTCAACGTCACCAACGAATTGCCGATGGGCACCGACGTCCACTTCCACGGTGTCGGGCTTCCCAACGCCATGGACGGGGTTGCGCCGCTCACCCAGCCGCTCATCGAACCGGGCGAGACCTTCACCTACGAGTTCACCACCGAACGTGAGGCGGTGGCGATGTACCACGCCCACCACCACGCCCAAATGCAGGTGCCCAACGGCCTCTTCGGGGTGTTCATCGTCGGTGACGTCGATCTTCCGTTGGGCACGGAGGTGTCGGGCACGGCGATCCCCGCCGACCTCACCCTCGCCGGCGAGATCCCGATGGTGCTCAACGACGCCGGCGTGATCGGCTTCTCCCTCAACGGCAAGTCGTTCCCTGCCACCGAGCCGTACGTGTTCGATGTCGGGGATTGGTATCTCGTGCACTACTTCAACGAGGGTCTGCAGATCCATCCCATGCACCAGCACCAGTTCTTCGGCCTGGTGGTGGCCAAGGATGGGGTGCCGCTGGAGAGCCCCTACTGGACGGACACCCTCAACGTGGCGCCGGGTGAGCGATATTCGGTGCTGTTCCATGTCACCGATCCGGGGGCGTGGGTGTGGCACTGCCACATCCTCACTCACGTCGAGTCTGAGCAGGGCATGTTCGGAATGGTGACCGCGGTGATCGCCCAGGAGGGCTGACGGTGGCCCAGTACTGCGCTTTGGCACGAGATGGTGGCCGTTCGGCCCTACACGAGAGCTTCCTGGAGAAGTGAACTCAACGAATGTTCGTTCAGTACTACGGGATGGTGGAGCGGCCCTTCGCTGAGGTCGAAGCGGAACTGCTCTCCATCGGTGACACCCTCACGGCCTCGGCGGATTCCGCCTACCGGCTCGGCGAGGGCCTGCTCATCAAGATCGGCGGTGGCGCCGTCGCCAAGACCGTTCTGCTCGACCTGCGGACGCCGGTGCGGGGGGCATCGTCCACGATCCTGCCCCTGGAGTGGTGGGCCACCGGGACACCGGCCCTGTTTCCCAAGATGGAGGCCGAACTGACCGTCGCCGACATGGGGAACTCGCTCACCCAGGTGCAGCTGCAGGGCAACTACCAGCCTCCGCTGGGCTCCGTGGGCCGTATCCTCGATCGGGCGGTGTTGCACCGCTTTGCCGAGGCCTCGGTCAAGGACTTCGTCGATCGGGTCGTCACCATCCTGTCGCATCCCGACCAGACCCGCTGATCGGCCCGCCCCGACCTGCTGGCGCGAGGGTCTTTGGTCCCCCCTCCACCCGGGCCTACCGGCGCCCCAAATGGGGTCCTATCGAGATTGTGTCCACGAGTGGATGAGTAAAGAATGCCGGGGTGTTGATCAGACAGCATGACCGCCGGAAGAAGGAATGAGATGAGACCGAATCGAGTTCGGATTCTGGGCTACCTGCTCGCGGCGACCGGCCTTGTGTCGCTCGTCGTCGGCGGAGTTGCCATGAGCAAGGTGCAGGATGGGTACCACTCCCTGGGCGCGTACGCCAACACGCAGGACGTGCGCCTGTCCTACAACGAGGAAGGCCAGTTGATCGACCGCGGCACCACCGAGGGCGCCGACGCCATCATGGCCCTGTTGCGCGACGACTACGGGTTCCACGTCAACGAGCGTGATCTCGATGCCGACGATCCCGTGGTCGACACCGTGAGCGAGTTCATGTACCAGATGGCGACCGTCTCGTACCACACGCTGCACGGCACCCAGACGGTGGTGCTGGCCGAGGAGAAGACCTACGACACCAACGGCGACGGCACGGTCGACCCGGCCGTCCTGTTCACCACGAACGCCGAGACCGGCCAGTTCGTCGTGGACGACACGACGGCGGCCGCCGAGACGTTCCCGGCGGGTACCTACTCCGTCCCCGTGGCTGGTCGTTACTACAGCCAGCTCAATCGCAGCCACCCGCTCGAGGGTCCGGTGCGCACCCAGGCCTGGTCGGGCCTGACCCTGGCGCTGATCGGGGTCCTGGCCGGCGGCGCTGCGGCCGGCTCCACCATCCAGGTGGCGCTGGGTGTCGCAGTCATCTTCTTGATCTTCGGCGCCGTGCTGATCCTCACCGGCTTCGGCCTGTGGTGGGCGGCACGACCGGAGAAGGCGACGGCCTGACCCGTTCCTTTCTCAAGGCGATCCGGCCCCGGGGATTCCCGGGGCCGGATCGCGGTCCGGGTGTGTCGGGAATCGCGATGACCCCGATTCCGGGCCACAGCCTCTACGCTCATCCGCCATGAACCGATCGAGCGCGATCTGCCGGGTTCTGCGGTGACCGACGACCGTGGCGCCGATCTCCAGCGATTCCTGGAGCCCGAGCGCGTCGGGGTGATCCGCGCCCTGCCGATCATCCTGGTGGTGTTCCTGGGATTGGCGACCCTCGTCGGGGTCGTCGTGCTCCGCCCGACCGGGGAGGAGCGGCCCGACCTCTCGGAGATCGGGATCAACCCCAACATCTTCGAGGCGGTGGTCGTGAGCACCGTCGAGGCGCCCTGTGCGTCGAACCCCGAGGTCCTGTGTGTCGATGTCGGCCTCCGCCTCACCGAGGGCCCAGACGCCGGAACCGTGTTCCCGCTCGTGATGGTGGTGTCGGATACCTCTCCGACGTTCACCGTCGGTGAGCGGGTGGTGCTCGACTACCAGGAGGATGCCGAACCGGAGTTCCGGTACTCCTACTTCGATCGTCAGCGGCGCCCGGTACTCCTATGGCTCGGCGTGCTGTTCGCACTCGTCGTGGTGGGATTGGGAAGGATGCGGGGGTTCGCCGCCCTCGTCGGACTGGGTGCCAGCATCGTGGTGCTGCTGCAATTCGTGATCCCGGCGATCCTCGACGGGCGAGACCCGTTGTGGGTGGCGATCGTCGGTGCCTCGATCATCGCCTTCCTCGCGCTCTACGCGGCGCACGGATTCACGAGGATGACCTCGGTGGCGCTGCTCGGAACCCTGGCCGCGCTCATCCTCACGGCGGCGCTCTCCTGGGTGGCGGTGGAGGCGGCTCGCTTCAGCGGTCTGACCGTCGACGAGGCCTTCATCCTGAGCATCGCCGGCCACTTCGACCTCAGTGGCCTGATTCTCGCTGGAACGGTTCTCGGTGCCCTCGGCGCCATCGATGACATCACGGTCACGCAGGCGTCGACCGTGTGGGAACTCCACGCCCTTCGGCCCGATCTCGGGAAACGCGGGCTGGTGCGTTCCGGACTCAAGGTGGGCCGTGACCACGTCGCCTCGACGGTCAACACGTTGCTGCTCGCCTACGCCGGAGCCGCCATGCCGCTCATGCTGTTCTTCGTGCTGGCCAACCAATCGATCGGGACGGTGCTCAACTCGGAGATCGTGGCCGTGGAGGTGGTTCGGACGCTCGTGGGGAGCATCGGTCTCGTGGCCGCGGTTCCCGTCACCACGTGGCTTGCCGCGGTGTTCGCGGCCGAGGAGTTCTCCGGCGCCGGTCATGGACATGCCGGTGCAAGAACCGCACGCCGGTGATTGCGCCGTTCCGGACGATCAGTGCACCCCTGGCGCCTGGTGCCGGCGCTCGGCGACGCGAACGATGCGGCGGCTCATGAGCCGGAAGATCGGACCGTGGAACGGGAGGAGCGACCACCAGTAGAGGCGACCGAAGAGGCCGCGGGGAACGAACCGGGCCGATTGGATGAGACGGGTGCCCTCGTCGCTCTCGTCGACCGACCAGCCGAGCCACGCCGTGCCCGGCACCTTCATCTCCGCCTGAAGCAGCAGGCGGTGGCGCACCGGGTCCACATCCACCACCCGGAAGAAGTCGAGTGCCTCTCCCGGACGCAGTTCCTCCGGATGCCTCCGCCCCCGGCGAAGCCCGACACCGCCGATGAGGCGGTCGAACCAGCCGCGCAATCGCCACGCCCAATTCAGCGCGTAATAGCCGACATCGCCTCCGATGCGCGACACCGCCCAGAACACGTCCTCGGACGACGCCGAGCTGACCACGACCCGTCGATCGGCCTGCACCTTGGCCCCCGACCACACGGGATCGGTGGGGAGGGGAGCGGCGGGATGGGTGACCGCATCCGACCAGCGAGTCTCCACCTCATCGTGTGAGATCGTCTCCAGCGCCCGCTTCACCGCCACCCGGTACCCGGCCAGGCCATCCGGGTCGAAACCCGGCGGTGACTGCCGGGTCACGACCACGTCGTTGCGCAGGCTCTCGATGAGGGGCCGGACCACGTTCTTGGGAAGCGGGGTCGACATCCCCACGAAGTACGCCGAGAGCCGGGTGCTTGCCAGCACCGGCATCGGGATGACGAGTCGCCGGCGCAGCCCGGCGACCTCGGCGTACTCCTGCATCATCTGTTGGTAGGTGAGGATGTCGGGCCCGCCGATGTCGTAGACATGGTCTTCGGCTCCTTCCTCGTCGAGCGCGGCGATGAGGATGGCGAGGACGTCGCGGATGGCGATCGGCTGGCACCGGCTCTTCAGCCAGCGGGGGCGCAGCATGATCGGGAGGATCTCGGTGAGGTGGCGGATCATCTCGAACGAGATCGAGCCCGAACCGATGATGACCGCCGCCCGCAACTCGGTCACCGGAGTCGGTCCGGAGGCGAGGATCGCGCCCACCTCCTGGCGGCTCGTGAGGTGTCGCGATAGTCGGTCGCCTGCCGATCCCAGGCCACCGAGATACACGATCCGCTTCATCCCGACGCGGGCGGCGGCATCACGGAACGCGGCGGCGGCACGGCGATCCACTTCGGGAAACGAGTCCGGGGACTCGGCCATCGTGTGCACCAGGTAGTAGGCGGCGTCGCATCCCCGGGCTGCGGCGTGGACCGCGTCGGTATCGGTGGCATCGGCGGCGGCGAGTTCGACCCGGGCACGCCATGGATCGAGTCGCAGCCGGTTGGGGTCGCGGCTCATGCATCGAACCTCGTGCCCGCGCTCGAGGAGTCGCGGCACGAGCCGCCCGCCGACGTAGCCCGTGGCCCCGGTGACGAGGATGCGCATGGGGTGACGCTAACGGGATTCGCAGTGCGCGATTCGCATTACGCAATGCGCAGTGCGCCGTGGGGCGTCTGGCATCTGGCATCTGGCATCTGGCATCTGGCATCTGGCATCTGGCATCTGGACCTCCGGTACCATGACCTTCCCGTGTCCGCTCCCTCGTTCCGCAACGTCGCCCTCGTCGCGCACGTCGACCACGGCAAGACCACCCTGGTCGATGCCATGCTCGGCGCCGCAGGCGTGTTCTCCGCCCATCAGGCGCGGATCGAGCGGGTCATGGACTCGAACGACCAGGAGCGCGAGCGCGGCATCACCATCCTCGCCAAGGCGGCCTCGATCGAGTGGAAGGGCACGCGGATCAACCTGGTGGATACCCCGGGGCACGCCGACTTCGGCGGCGAGGTGGAGCGGGCCCTGGCGCTGGTCGACGGGATCCTGCTGCTCGTCGATGCCGCCGATGGCCCGATGCCGCAGACCCGCTACGTGCTCTCCAAGGCGCTGGCACTCGACCTCCCCGCCGTCGTCGTGCTCAACAAGGTGGATCGTCCCGATGCCCGCCCCGCCGAGGTGATCGATGAGGTGTTCCAGCTCTTCTTCGACCTCGGTGCTTCCGACCACCACATCGAGTTTCCGATCGTCTCCACCATCGCCCGCGAGGGCCGAGCGGTGGCCGGAATCGGAATCCCGGCTCCTGATGCCGACCTGACGGCTCTCCTCGACACCGTCGTCTCGGCGATTCCGGCCCCGGTCGGCGACCCGGACGCTCCTCTGCAGGCGATCGTCACCAACCTCGACGCCTCCGACTACCTGGGGCGGCTCGCCATCGGCCGGGTGGTGCAGGGGACGCTGCGCAGCGGCGAGCGAGTGGCTCTGTGCCATGCCGAGGAGGACGAGCCGCCGATCCGGCGCCGTCTCACCCAGTTGCTCGGGTTCGCCGGACTGGCCCGCCTCGATGTCGCCGAGCGCGTCGCCGGCGACCTGTTCGTCGTCGCCGGCTTTCCCGAAGTCGAGATCGGCGACACCCTCGCCGATGTCGACGATCCGGTGCCGCTGCCCCGGCTCCACGTGGACGAACCGGTGCTGCGCATGACCTTTGGGGTGAACACGTCGCCGCTCTCGGGTCGCGAGGGCACGCTCCTCACCTCACGACAGATCAAGGATCGCCTCGACCGTGAGGTGCGGGGCAACGTCTCCATTCGTATCGGCCCCACCACGTCGCCGGACGTGATCGAGGTGGCGGGCCGCGGCGAACTGCAGTTGGCGGTGCTGATCGAGGCGATGCGCCGTGAGGGCTTCGAGCTCCAGGTGAGCCGTCCCGAGGTGATCATCCGCGACATCGACGGCAAGCCCCATGAGCCGGTGGAGCGGGCTGTGATCGATGTGCCCTCGGAACACGTCGGCACCGTGACCCAGGCGGTGGCGCCCCGGCGAGGCATGGTCACCGACCTGCGTCCGGGCGATTCGGGACGCACCATCGTGACCGTCGTGGCGCCGGCGCGGGGACTCATCGGTTTGCGATCCATGCTCATGACCGCCACCCGGGGCACCGCGCTCGTCCATCAGCACCATGACGGCTGGCAGCCGTGGGCGGGGGACATCCCGGGGCGCATCGGCGGGGCGATGATCGCCGATCGCGCCGGCACCTCCACGGGTTTTGCCCTCGACAACCTGCAGCTGCGCGGGGAGTTGTTCATCGGAATCGGCGAAGACGTCTACGAGGGCATGATCATCGGCGAGTCGTCCCGGCCCGACGAGATGGTGGTGAATCCCACACGCGCCAAGGAGCTCACCAACATCCGTACCCACGCCCATGACGAGCAGGTTCGCCTCGCCCCGCCGCGTCGTGTCACCCTCGAGACCGGGATCGAGTGGATCGCCGGCGACGAGCTCGTCGAGGTCACCCCGAAGTCGATACGCCTGCGCAAGCGGCATCTGAGCGAGAGCGATCGGCGGCTCGCGAGAAAGCGGTAGGCGGTGGCAGCCGCAATTCGCAATTCGCAATTCGTCACAATCGCGCTCGGGACTTCGGACGCGTCTGACGAATTGCGAATTGCGAATTGCGAAGCCTTTACCATCCCCTCATGCCCTCCCCCCGCACCCTGTCCGCCTCCTGGTATGGCAATCGCGCCGTGCATCAGCGGGAGCGTCTCGCGGTGTGGGCGCGGGAGTGGCTGGTGTTTGCCCCCCTCGCCCGGCTCGACCGACCCGGCCAGTACGTGGCCGCCGAGATCGCCGGCTGGCCGATCTTCGTGGTGGTGCGGCCCGATGGTTCCCTTGCCGGGTTCCACAACGTGTGCGCCCATCGTGCCGGGCCGATCCTGTGGGAGGGTCACGGGACCTGCGGCAATCTGGTGTGTCGCTATCACGGATGGGCGTACGACTGGCAGGGGGCGCTGCGGAGCGCACGCGACTTCGGCGATGCGGACGGCGACATCGATCCGGAGACCCACGGCCTCACCCCGGTGCGGGTGGAGGCGTGGCGCAACCTCATCTGGATCAATCTCGATGCCGCGGCTCCGGACCTCCACACGTCGCTTGGCAGCCTCGATGACCAGTGCCGCGAGTTCCCCATGGAACAGTTCGGCTACACCCACCAGGTGGTGCGCACCCTCGCCTGCAACTGGAAGACGTACGCCGACAACTACCTCGAGGGCTACCACATTCCGCTGCTGCATCCCGAGTTGAACCGTGAGATCGATGTCTCCAGATACCAGGTGCTGGTGTATCCCGAGGACGACTACTGCCTCCACACCGCCCCGGCACGCGACGGCTCGGCCAATGCCGGCCGGTGGCTGTTTCGTTTCCCCAACACCGCGCTCAACGTCTATCGAACGGGAATGAACGTCGAGCGCATCTTCCCGGATGGGCCTGATCGCACCCTCGTGGTCTACGACTACTTCTTCGCCGATGCCGACGATCCCGCCAATGCCGACACCTTGAAGGTGTCGGAAGTGACCCTCGACCAGGACCAGGCGATCTGCGAGGCGGTGCAGCGCAATCTCGATGCCGGGATCTACCGGACCGGACCGCTCAGTCCCCGCCACGAGGCGGCGGTGGGGTGGTTCCAGGATCGGCTGCGTCGTGCAGTGACGGCGGTGGAGGGTGAGGCCTGAGTCCGCAGCGCCCCGTGCATATGGTGGGCGAGCCGACTACGGTTGATGCATGGAACACCTTCGTCCTTTCGAGCGCCGGGTGCTCGCCATGCATGCCGCGGGCACTCCCATCGACGACATCGCCATCGCCTTCCGGCGCAGCGTTCCCCATATGGAGCGGGTGATCGCCTGGTCCCGGATTCCACGTTCCGGCCCGGCGTCCCGTCGCAAGGGGCGGGCATTGGAGCAGCGGGTCATGGCGTTCCGGTTGGCGGGCCTGGACTACGACGAGATCGCTCCGCGATTCCGCGCTTCGCCGGAGTTCATTCGCCGGATCGAGGGTCTGGCGCACTTCCGCAAGGCGCGCGAGCTGCTGCGCTAGAAGTCACCAGCCATCAGTCGCCAGTGAGACCTGTCCTTCGTTCGTTCGCTGCGCTTGTGGTGTTGACGGCTGCGTGCGGTGGTGCCGCCCCGACCTCGTCCTCCAGCCCAACGACCATCGCCTCCGGCGGATCGAGCACCACCGTTGGTGCGACCACCACCACGTCGGGGGATTCGACGACATCGTCGAGCGATCCCGAAGCGGGCGCTCCCTTGCGCGGATTCTCGTTGTCGCCGCAGAGCTACGCCCCGGAGGAGTTCACCGCATTCTTCGAGCTCGCCGCCGCCCACGGTGACATCGTCGAACGAGTCGCCGACATCCTGGAGTGGGAGGAGGAACCGGGAGCGGCGGTCACCGTGGTGCAGGGTCTGGCCGCCCAGTTCGGGTATCTGCCCCTGAGTGTCGGTGGTGTCTTCGACGTCGACACCGGTGAACTCCTTCGGCCCATCGACGAGGCCACCTTCGACCGATACGTGGCCGCTGCTGAGGGGTTTGCCGAACGACATCGGCCACGCTTCCTGGGCCTAGGGGTGGAGATCGACACGCAATGGCGCACCCACCCCGACGAGTTCGATCGGTTCGTCGAACTGTTCGCCGCCGTGGCCGATGCCGTTCATGGCGCGTCTCCCGAGACGCTCGTATTCACGACGTTCCAGCTGGAGCGCTTCTCCGGCCTACAGGGTGGGATCTTCGGCGGCACCAACGACCCGAGTCAGGTGTCGTGGGAATTGATCGAGCGATTCCCCGACGCCGACATCATCGGGTTCACCACGTATCCCGGCCTGGTGTTCGCCAGTCCCGATGACATCCCGGAGGACTACTACCGCCGTCTCGGCGACCTCGCCGGCGGGCGTCCCATCGCCTTCACCGAGATGGGCTGGCAGGCTGGAGGGGACTTCGGCCCCTATTCGGGGACACCCGCGGCGCAGGACCGCTTCGTCGAGCGGTTCGGCGAGCTCACCGCGGGCGCGGACGTCGCCTTCTTCGTGTGGTCGTTCCTCTTCGATCAGGCGGTCCCCGAGCCGTTCGACACGATGGGCCTGATCGCCGCCGACGGAACACCCCGCCCGGGGTGGGAGCGCTGGGGCGGGTCCTAGGAGGCTCAGCGGGTAGGGCGCTGGTTTGATCTGAAGCCAGCCCAAGATCGGGCTGCCTTCAGATTCCGGGACTCCCCATCCGCTGAGCCTCTAGGCCTTGCCCGTGGGCAGCAGTCGCTGCGCCACATCGGCTTCGTCGACGGCCCCGAGGCCGGTGAACCAGGCAGCCACCGCGGCGAGGCCGGGGTCACCACCGGCTCGGGCGAGGTCGAGCGTGGTTCGGGCCGCCTCCCACTGATCTCCGAGAGCGGTGAAGCGTTCCTGTGCCGCGGCGAGCAGCGTGCGTCCTCCCCGGACGTCTCCCGCGGCGAGCGAGGCCCTCCCCTCGAGGCGGTCGGCATGCGCTGCCAGTGCCTGCATCCCGTACGCCTGACCGGTGATCCGGGTCTCGGCGACGACACCATCGACTCGGTCCCAGGCGGACTGCGCCGCGATGAGCTCGCACAGCAGGCCGAGGCGATCCCCGTGATGCCCGATGCGGGTCGAGTCGCCGGGAGCGGTGAGCTGCTCCACCACATCGAGCTGGCCGCGGCGCAGGTAGATCGGGCCGGTCTGCTTGCACCAGGGGGCGTGAGGGTGGGCGGTGACGTTCATCAGGTCGGAGTGGGCCCAGGTCTCGGCGAGGATGGCGAGAAGGCGATCGGCTTCGGCGGAGCGATCCCGGTACTCGGCGACCATGGCGGCGGCGGCATACAGCGGTGCCGCATAGATCGGAGGCCGGGCCTGTCGCTCGGCGTCGAGGAGTCCGTGCGCGGTCTTCA
Source organism: Acidimicrobiia bacterium (assembly GCA_016215655.1). GTDB lineage: Bacteria > Actinomycetota > Acidimicrobiia > Spongiisociales > UBA11373 > UBA11373. The sequence continues at coordinate 16,675 of JACRIT010000059.1, read as the reverse complement.
GGGCGGCGGCGACGTCATCCCACTCGCCCAGCTGCACACCCGCCACCGCGGCCCACGACAGCGTGTGGAGGGCGACACCAGGAGCGTCGTCGACGGTGCGGGCGAAGCCTTTGCGGGCACGATCACGGGCGAGGGCATACTCGCCGAGGTCGTACGACAGCCACGCCGCCATGGCATACGTGTCGCCCACCTCCCAGGGATCCGACACCGCCTCCGCCAACTCGAGGCGTTCGTCGACGATGGCGGCTGCCTGTTGGATCTGGCCGGTGTTCAGTGCGTGGCTCATCAGGGCGTCGAGCGCCGCCGACTCGGCGTGCGGGAGATCCAGCCGTTTGGCCATCTCGCGGGCGCGCAGCCCGGCGGAACGCGCCTCATCGCGGGTCACACCCGGATCGCCGTCACGAGCGAAGGCGCTGAATGGCAGGAATGAGATCGCGGTGAGGAGCGAGGCGAGGGCTTCGGAGTCGGCCGTCCCGGCATGGTCCAGACCGATGCGCAGGATCCGCATGAGGTCGGTGAAGTCCGGAAGCAGATGCATGGTGCCGGTCCAGCGCAGCGGTGCCGCCACCGCGGCCGCGGCGAGACGGGCGACCACGGCCGGGTCCACCATCCCCGATTTGAGGTGCTGGTCGACGGCCGTGGAGAGCTCCGCCCAGGCGGCGTCTCCGTCGTACTCGGCCATGTAGGTGAGACCGAGTTGCTCGTGCGCCCTCCACGCCTCGGCAGGGCCGGCGGCAATGGCCAGGGCGTCGCGTGCGATCTCGATGGCACGGCCGAAGGCGGCGCGCTCCCGGGCGTGCATCGCCGCCGCCAGCAGACGGTCGACGGCGAGGCGGCGGAGGCGGGCGACCTCATCGTCGGCAAAGCCCTCGATCGCCTCGGCGGCGGCGTGCGCCTTGGCGGTGTGATAGGCGAGGCGTTCGGCTCCCTCGCGCAGCTCGGTGGGCTGGCGGCGCTCGAGCCAGGAGGCGAGTGCTCCGTGCATCCGGGCCAGGTCGGCGCGGGCGAGTCGGCCGTAGGCGGTCTCCGAGATGAGGCTGTGCTGGAAGAGGTACTCGGCCTCCCCCTGGAGCGACGACCGCAGGTTGCGGCGCACCATGTGCAGCGACTCCAGGCGTCCGAGCGCGGTCTCGATCTCGTCGTCGCCGAGCCCGGTGAGCTCCGCCACGGCCGATGGCCAGAAGATGCGCCCCATGATCGAAGCGGCCTGGAGGACCCGGCGCTCTCGCGGGCGCAGCAGGTCGATTCGTGCCGAGATGACCCCCTGGATGGTGGCGGGGAGCTCGGGATGGTCGTCGTGGCCGCTGTCGGTGCGGCGCAGCGACAGCTGGCGCACCAGCTCCTCCATGAAGAACGGATTGCCGTCGGCACGACCCGCCACGGCGGCGCTCTCCTCGATGGGAAGGCGGGCATCGGCAAGCAGGCGTCCGGCAAGGCGCTTCGCCTGATCCGGATCGAGGGGTGTCACCACCACGGCCCTGGTGCGGCTCCCTTCGGCGCGCCACGCCGGTCGGCGATCGAACACCTCGGGGCGGGCCGGGGTCATGAGGAGGAGCGGTCCCTCGACGCGCCGCACGGCGTGGTCGATGACGTCGAAGAGGGCGTCGCCGGCCCAATGCACGTCCTCGACGACGACCAGGACCGGGCCGTCGTCGGTGAGCCGCGACAGCAGCATGCGCCACGCCTCACGCAGCAACTCCCGGGTGCGACGGGGGGTGGGTGTCGGTCCCACCCCGAGCCCGATCATGCCCAGCAGGGCGTCGATGGTGGCGGTGTGGTCGTCCCCCGAGCCCGGGGGAAGGACCTGTTCCATGCGGGTCCGTGCCGTGGTGGCATCGGTGGTCGGGGTGATGCCGGTGAGCTCGGTGAGGATCTCGGCGAGTGGCCGGTAGACGACATCTTCGCCGTAGGGGAGGCAGCGCCCGGTGAGGACGGTGAGTGAGGCATCCACGCCGGACGCCCAGTCGACGAACTCGCGCACGAGACGGCTCTTTCCGACACCCGGATCGCCGACGACGACGATGTGCGCCGGCCTTCCCTCGGCCACCACCTTGTGGAACGCGGAGCGGAGGCTCCCGAAGGCATCCTCGCGTCCCAGGAACGGGCCGCGCACGATGAGGGAGCGGCGTTCTCCCACGCCGGCAAGGCGAAAGACGTGGAGCGGGCGGGCGCGGCCACGCACATCCACCACCCCGAGATCGTCGAACCGGAATGATGGCGCGGAGCGGGCGGTGCGCTCCGAGACCACCACCTGGTTCGGCGAGGCCACCTCCTGCAGCCGGGCGGCGACATTGAGGACGTCTCCAGCCAGTGTGCCGAGGTCCAAGCCCCCTGCGGTCGGGGCAAGGAGGTCGCCGGTGTTCACCCCGATGCGGGCCGCGATCGTGACGTCGAGGCGAGAGCCGATGTCACGATTCACGACTTCGAATCTGCGCAGGATGGCCTGGGCGGCTCGCAGTGCCCGCTCCGGGTCGTCCTCGTGTGCCGAGGGCAGCCCGAAGACCCCGAGCACGCCATCACCGATGAAGGCTCCCACCGATCCCTCGCGTCGCTCCACCTCGAGTCGTACCGCCGAGTGGAGCGCCCCGATCACTGCGGCGAGGTTCTCCGGATCGAGCCGCTCGGCGAGCGCGGTGGAGCCGACCAGGTCGACGTAGAGCGCGGTGACGAGGCGGTGTTCGATGGGCCGGGCGGCGGCGCCTCCCACCGGTGTCCCGCATTCCCCGCAGAAGCCGGTTCCGGGTTGGAGGGCAGCACCACAGGCTCTACAGCCGGCAGCAAGGGGGGCGCCACATGACCGGCAGAACTTGTCGGTGGGCGCCACCTCGGCGCCACAGACCGGACAGCGCAGGATGTCCGTCGAGTCCACGGCCGGCTACCGCACCGGGCCGAGTCGAGCGAGCAATCCTTCGGTGGTGACGATCAGGATCTCGTTGTCGGCATCGATCCCGAACGACGTGACCTGACCGACACTGCTCAGTTCGGTCCACTCTGTGACCTCGCCGGCGACTCCGTCCTCGACACGGAACGAACGGATCCAGCCGTTGCACCAGTCGGAGAAGAAGTAGTGGCCGATGAGTTCCGGCAGGTCGCTGCCGCGATACACCACGCCTCCCGTCACCGCACATCCTTCGTCGTGACCGTACTCCACCACCGGCAGCACCGTGCCGTCGCTCTCGCACCCCGTTCCGGGCGACCAACAGGAGCTTGCCTCCAGGTGCGGCCAGCCGAAGTTGTAGCCCGCGGGTTCGAGCGGCACCGCATTGACCTCCTCCCAGGCGTTCTGGCCGACATCGGCGACGTAGATCAGGTTCTCAGGGGCGTCGATGTAGAACCGCCACGGATTGCGCAACCCGATCGCCCACACCTCGGGGGCTCCGCTCCCGTCCGCCCACGGGTTGTCGCTCGGGGCGGCGTACGGATCGCCGGAGTCGACGTCGATGCGCAGGATCGCCCCCATCTTCGTGGACGGATCCTGAGGGTTCACCTCGTACTGGGCATTGTCGCCCGAGGCGATGTAGAGGTAGCCGTCCGGCCCGAACTGCATCATGCCGCCGTTGTGGCGCAGTGCGTTGGGCAGCCTGTCGATCTCCATGACGAGCTTCTCCGACGATGGCTCGGGGATGCCGTCCGCGCCCATCGTGTACTCGACCACGCGGGTGTCGTGCTCGATGTCGGTGTAGTAGATCCAGAACCGGCGGTTCGACGCGAAGTCGGGATGAAAGGCCATGCCGAGAAGGCCGAGTTCGAGACCCTTGTCGGCGTTCGACTTGTCGACGATGTCGAGAACGGTCGATACCTCGCCGGTGCCGGGGTCCACGCGCTTGATGATCCCGCGGCGTTCCAGCACATAGATGGCATCGTCGCCGGGGGCGACGGCGGCGTAGGTCGGCCCAACGAGTTCGGTGGTGATGGTCTCGAATGCCAGGGACTGCAGGGGATCGTCGGGGAGCGCCACCGACGACGTGGTGGTCACCGCCGTGCTCCCGCCGGTGGTGTTCGTCGCCTCCCCGTCGGCGGGGATCGTGGTCGAACGATTGCCGTTCGTCGTGGTGGAGGTGCCGTCGCTGCTGGCGGCCGTCGTGGAGAACGGGTTCTGGGTCATCATGAACCACACCAGCCCCGATCCGGCGAGCACGATCGCCACCCAGTAGGGCAGGTTCGCCGGAGAGAACGCCGATGAGGCAGGTCGGTGGGTCACGTCGGGGGGCATTCTCCCAGGGTTTCCGCCCCGGCAGTGCGGCCCGGCCCGCGCGGAACCGGGGACGACGGCGGCGACGTCAGATGGGGTAGCGCTGCCCGGCCACTAGGTTGCCGGCTGGGGGCCGGGAGAGGAATGACCGTGTCGGTTGACGACCAGCCGAGCGATGCCACCGTGACCTACGCGCGCGCCGCCACCTCCAAGACGATCCTTGCCATCGCCGCCTCGCTCGTGGTCCCCGGCGTGGGGCACCTCATCGCCGGGCGGCGGCGGCGGGCCCTCGGCTTCTTCGTCGGCGATGCCGTGATCCTCATCGCCACGGTCTGGGTGTTCTCGCTCGGCTCCATCGGCCTGCTGCAGCTGCTCGTGCAACCGACGTGGGTGCGAGCCATCGTGGTCGGCAACGTCGCCCTCGGTCTCTTCCGCCTCGCCGCCGCGGTCGACCTGACGGTGCTGGAGAGGCCGGTACTCGACCGCTTTCCAGGAGTGCTCGTGGTCGGGTTGCTCGGATTCGTCCTGCTCGCTCCCCACCTGCTCGTGGCGTCGCGGGCGACATCACTCCTCGGGCTCCTCGAGTCCGTGTTTCCCGCCGAGGGCCAGGTGGCCATCGCCATCCAGACCAGGCGTGACGCCCTCGCCGCAGAACGCGCCGCATCGGCCCAGGGTCCGGTGACCACGGCGACGCCACCGACGACCAGCGCCGCAGCCGTTCCCGGAGTGCCCGACGGCACCGTGATCCCTCGGTTCGATGACGTCGGCGATCCGCAACTCGAGTCCATCGACCTCAACCGGATCACCGTTCTGCTTGCCGGCGGCGACGCCGGTCCGGGACGGGGCGGTCTCCGCACCGACACGCTGATCCTCGCCTCCCTCGACGTCGAGACCGGTGAGGGAGTGCTCATCAGCCTGTCTCGAGAACTCGTCGACTTCCCGCTTCCGCCCAAGCTGCGCGACCTCCAGTCGATCACGCAGCGGCAGGAGCTGATGTTCGCCGCCGCCCAGGCTGCCGAGGCGGGTGGGTTCAGTCAGGCGACGGATCCGCTGCCCCTCGAGCGCGACAAGTCGCTGTGGCTCGACCGGATCAATGCCCTGTATCCGTTCACCAACTCGCTCACCGGGATGTACCCCAACGATGCCCGGCCGGGAATGGCGGCGCTGCGTGACACGATCTCGTATGCGCTCGGGATCCACATCGACTACTACGTCCTCGTCGATTTCGCCGGTTTCGTCGATCTCGTCGACGCCATCGGCGGGGTGACCATCACGTCGCGCGAGACGATGAACATTCGGATGTCCCCGGCCAAGGCAGGCGAGGAGGACACCGTGCTGCACATCACTCCCGGACGGCACCATCTCGATGGCCGCTCGGCGCTCGTGTATGTGCGCAATCGCACCGACACGAGTGACCTCGTGCGCACCCGCCGCCAGCGCTGCTTCGTCCGTGAAGTGGTGGGCCAGGTGCAGCCCTCGACGATCATCTCCCGATTCGACGGCATCGCGCGTGCCATCTCGCGCTATGCCCGCACCGACATCCCGCTCGGAGTGTTGCCCGATCTCATTCAGGTGGTCGCCGATCTGGAGAAGGCCGACATCGCCACGATGGCCATCGAGCCCGGTGAGCTGGCCAACAAATCCAATTACCGCGGACTGCCGGTGCTCAACGTCCCCCGAGCCCGCGCCGCCATCGACGACATCCTCTCCGGGCTCCACGAGGGTGAGCCGGTGGCAGAAGGCAACGAGTGTCCGAGCTGAAGAGGTGACTCCGGGCAGTGTGACGAATTCACACTGCCCGGTAGGGCACATACACCGGCTCCCACATGGCGGCGGTGATGGCGGCGGCGGGGTCGACGAGGGGTTCGGCGACGCCTTCGGCCGCGGCCTGAGCGGCCACGGCGAGGGCGACGCTCCGCGACACCTCACGCACCCTGGAGATCTGCGGGAAGAGCGCACCGCTGCGCAGCGTCTCCATGTCGATGTGGGCGGCGAGGGCCTCGGCGGCGGCGAGGACCATGCCGATGGTGATCGTTCTCGCCCGTGCGACCACCGTGCCCAGTCCCATGCCGGGGAAGATGAACATGTTGTTCGCCTGGCCGATCATCTGCGGCGATCCATTCACCATCACCGGTGGGAAGGGGCTTCCGGTGGCGACGAGCGCCCGGCCGTGCGACCACGCCAGGATGTCGGCAGGGAACGCTTCGGTACAGGCGGTCGGGTTGGAGAGCGGCATGACGATGGGGCGCTCGTGGGCCGCGGCCATGGCCTCGATCATCGTTGCGGTGAACGTCCCCGGCTGGCCGGTCACCCCGACGAGGACCGAGGGGCGATGGTTCACGACCACGGTCTCCAGATCCACGCCACCGAGTGAGGCGGCGAGCGCGGCATCGACCGCGACCTCCCGCTTGAAGTCGTTGCCTTGCTCCTGTCCAGCGATGACGAGGCCCCTGCTGTCCGTGACGAGGATGCGCCGCTTGGCCTCCTCGGGGGCGAGACCGTCGGCGACCATGGCTGCCTCGAGCTGGCGGAATATCCCGATGCCGGCCGATCCGGCACCGGCGATGACCATCCGGTGGTCGCGCATCGAGTTGCCGAGGAGCCGGTTGGCGGCGTGGAGCCCGGCGACGACCATCGCCGCGGTTCCCTGGATGTCGTCGTTGAACGAGGGCAAGACCCCGCGGTAGGTCTCCAGGTGGCGGAACGAGGTCGTGTTCCCGAAATCCTCCCACTGGAGCAATGCGCCGGGGAACACCTCGCGCACGGCGGCGACCACCTCGTCGACGAGTTCCCAGTAGGCATCCCCGCGCAGGCGCGGGGCCCGATACCCGAGGTACATCGGGTTGGCGAGCAGATCGGCGTTGTCGGTGCCGACGTCGAGGGAGATCGGCAGGCACAGCGAAGGGTGGATCCCGGCGGCGGCGGTGTAGAGCGCCAGCTTGCCGATGGGGATGCCCATGCCGCCCACCCCCTGATCGCCGATGCCGAGGATGCGTTCGTTGTCGGTGATCACGATGACGGCGATCTCGGGGGCGCCATAGTTGCGCAGCAACGCGGCGACATCCCCGCGGTCATCGGGGGTGACGTAGACGCCGCGCGAGCGGCGAAAGATCCGGCTCCACTCTCGACACACCTCGGCGACGGTGGGGGTGTAGATCAGGGGCACGGTCTCTTCGAGGTTGTCGATCACCAGCCGATAGAAGAGCGTCTCGTTGCGGTCGTGGAGTCCGGCCAGGTAGATCGCCTTCTGCAGGTCGCTGTCCTTGTCGCGCAACTGGTCGAGGGTGCGCTGCAGTTGTTCGGCGATCGAGGAGATGTGGCGGGGCAGCAGACCGGTGATGCCCAGCGCATGGCGCTCGGCATCCGAGAAGCTCGTGCCCTTGTTCAGGATCGGGTTGTCGAGCAGCGTTCGTCCCCGCTCGGTCACCGGGAGGTAGGGCTCTCCGGTGACGGGGTCGATGACCGGCTGGTAGCGCATCCCGGCACCATACCGGGGCACACGCTCTCGGGTGGCCTCGACGCGACACGCCCCCGGACTCTGGCCCGGGGGCGTGGTTCGAGATGGGAGTGCCCCGTGGAGGCGACCCCTTCTCCGCTGCGGCGAATCTACCCGGCGTCGACGAGGGCCGTGAAGGCGGCTGCCAGATCGTGGTGCAGCCGCGCCACCGCCTTCCGCGGCCACGCTCCCGGCTCCGCCCTGAGGAACGATGTCCGGTCCACCCGATTGTCGAATCGGGCCAGGGGAAGCAGGCTGGCGACGTCCCCATCATCCACGGCGATCGTGCCCGGCACCGGTGAGGTCTCGGCGAGCCAGGCGAGGTCGTCCATCCCGTAGTCGTGGAGCATCACCGCCTCCGGGACCCCATGGTGCAGGATCGAAGCGTCCCCGTCGGGCCCGGGATGGGCCCGCTCGCGGTTGCGCCGCCGACTCTCCGCCGGATCGGCGACCACCCAGAGGATGGAGGCCCGCTCCAGGATCTCGCCGCCGAGGGCGGCGAGTGAGGCGGCGTACCCGAGGGGAAGGGGCAGCGGCGCCACCGCACCGGCGGGGCCGCCGCGGGCGAATTCGACGACGATCGTCGAATCGCGCAGGCTGGCGGGGTCCGCCACCGTCAGGCCGGCGGCGAGGGCCGCGGCGTCGGCGGCGATCCCGTGCTCGAGTGCCGGATTCGTGGCGATCGCTGCCCGCACCCCGGCACGTGCCCGCGCCGCACCGAGGCGGTCGATGAGTGCCGCCGCGGTGCCGGGATGGCGCTCGACGGTGCCCAGTGCGGCGACATCCTCGGCGATGAGGTGGCTCAGGGTGAGCCAGTCACCGGAGTGGAGGAACGGCGTGTCATCGCCGGCGAAGAAGGCAGGTTCCAGGCCGAGACGGCGCTGCTCCCGGGAGATGCGCCGCATGAGATGGACGTACGGATAGTCGTCCACCTGGAGGGTCGGTCCGAGGTGGAAGTCGCGCCGGGCCACCTCCGGCGCGAGGTGCGCGACATAGCGACGGAGTTCGGATTTCCCCGATGCGGGCAGGGCGAGCAGCAGGAGGATGTCGATGGCCATGAGCGACTCGGCGGATGGTACGCCCCGGCCGGCTTCGGACCGAACCAGCGTCCCACCCGCCGAGCCTCCCGTTCCCACGCGGCTCCGATAGATTGTGGCTTCGCTCGTCGATCGAACCCGGAGGATGACGTGGGCAACACCCCCAAGGTGCGCAAGGTTTCGGATCGGCGCCCGGCGCCCGGCGCATCGCGGTCGGCGCCCGGCGCCGCAGCTTCGTCGCGATGGGTTCGCTACGCCGCCGGCTTCGGGGCGCTCGCCCTGGTCGGACTCCTGGTGTGGTTCGTCTCCCGCGACGTCACCTCGAACCCGCAAGGCGCTGCCGATCCACCGGCGGGCACCGAGTCGTTTGTCATCGGCGAGGTGGCGCACACCCCCGGCAGCGTCGACTACGAACAGGATCCTCCCGCGGGCGGATCTCACGATGCCACCTGGCTCACCTGTGCCGCCTATGACACGCCCGTGCGCAACGAATACGCCGTGCATGCCCTCGAGCACGGCGCCATCTGGATCACGTACCAACCCGAGCTCGACGCCGCCGCCATCGACGATCTCGAGGGCTACGCCCGCCGCTCCGAGGTGATCGTGAGTCCCTACCCGGGCCTCGACAGCCCGATCGTGCTCTCGGCGTGGGGTCGGCAGCTGCGCCTCGATGCCGTCGACGATGCCGTGATCGACCAGTTCTACCGGGCGTTCCGCGACAAGACCGCTCCGGAGCCGGGCGCATCCTGCTGACGGTGCGCCGCCGTCTCGCAGTACACCTGGGCGTGCTCCTCGTCGGAGCCGGAGTGCTGCGGGTGGCGGTGGTGCCCGCCGAGGTGTGCCCGCCGGTGGACCGCGCCGCGGTGGAGGCGGCTGCCCGCGGTGCCATCGGCTGGCTGGCATCCCACCAGCAGCCTTCGGGCCGGTTCACCTACGGCTACCACCGGGGCGAGGATCGCATCAACACCTCGTACAACGAGGCTCGCCACGGCGGCGTGGTGATGTCGCTCTACCAGGCGCATGCCGTGCTCGGGTCCGATGCCGCGCTCGCTGCCGCCGATCTCGGGGTCGCCTTTGCCCTCGACGACCTCTTCGACCACGGCGACTGGACGGCGTGGGCGCCCGGGGGAGCGGTCCCGGTGGGGGCGAACTCGCTGCTCCTCGCCGGACTCGCCATCCGCAGGCTCGACACCGGGGATCCGGCCCACGACGAACTCATGCAGGCGATGGGGAGGTTCCTGCTCGCCCAGCAGCAGCCCGACGGGAGCGTGTTCGACTCGTTCGACCGTTCCGCGGATGCCCCGATCCCGTCCTACAGCCTGTACTCCACCGGTGAGGCGTCGTGGGCCCTGGCACTGCTCGAGCGCGTCTTCCCCGGCGAAGGGTGGGGTGAGGCGGCGGGACTGACCCTCGACTACATGGCGACCCGACGCGATCGCGTGGAGGGGCGGCTCTCCCGCCTGCCCGATCACTGGGCTGCCTACACGGTCGCCGAACTCCCTCCCCGGCTGCTCACCGAGCTGCGCCTCGACTACACCCGCGACCTCGCCGGCTACTTCGGCATGCGCCTCCGCTTCGAGGCGCAGCGCCGCGGCGACGGCATCAATCTGGTGTTGCGCTGGTTTCCCGGGCCACCCGCCGGGGTGGGCACCTCGGCAGAGGGCATCGGCGCGCTCCACCGGCTCGCCGCGTCCGAGCCCGCCCTCGCCGATCTCGTCGACAACATCGAGGAGCGGATCGTGTGCACCGCCGGGTTCATGGTCAGGCGCCAGGAGACCGCGGAGACCGCATCCGTGTGGCCTCGACCACAAATGGTGGAGGGGGCGTGGTTCTACCGCGGGTATTCGCAGATGGATGACCAGCAGCATGTGCTCTCGGGACTGCTGTCGGCGATTCCGGTGATCGAGCGCACCCAGGAGGAGGCAGGATGAGCGGCTGGCTGCTGGTGGTGGCGATGGTGGCGGCGGTGAACCCGTTCCGCTCCCGGGTGGGATTGCGGGCCGACCGCATCCCGATCCCGGCAACGGCGGTGGGTGTGGTGGTGGGGATCGCCGCGGTGGCGGCGCTGGCCGCGGTGGCGGCGTCGCTCCTCGACGTCCTGCAGATCACCCCGGAGACGTTCCTCATCGCCGCCGGGCTGGTGGCGATCATCGCCGGGGCCCGCACGTTCTTCGCCCCCCGTCCGTTCGATGAGCCCGCACTCGAGGGATGGCGCGAGGGCCTGTGGCCGATCGCCTTTCCCCGCCTCCTCTCGCCGGAGGTGATCGCCCTTTCGATCGGGCTGGCCTCGCAGAACGGGGTCGGCGCCCTGGTGGCTGCGGCCACCGGAGGGATCATGGTGCTGGCGGTGCTCACCCGGGTGCGCCTCACCGAGCGCCGCATCCGCTTGCTCACCGCGTTGGGGGCGGTCCTCGCCATGCTGCTCGTCGTCGCCGGCATCTGGATGATGATCGAGGGGATCCGGGACGTCTAGGTCGGCCGACTGTCGGCGGCCTCCCCGCAATGCGCCATACGCAATACGCAGGCCGGTGCGGCCGCAGTACAGCCTTCGGGGCTCACACCACCTTGTTGATGCCGGGAACCCGCGTCACGGCGTAGCCGATCGTGAAGCAGATGGGGATGGCGAGCGCGGCGACCACGACGAACTTGACTTCGGGGACGAGTGGGACCGGTCGCATCGCCAGCATCGTCAGGACGAGCGCCAGCGGGTGGATGACATAGGTCGCATACGAGCCGCGGCCTGCCTTGGCGAGGAGTGGCCCACGCGTCGGCCAGCGATGTCGGATCCACGACACGAACCACACGGTGAAGGCCACCGCCACCCAACCCATGACCATGGCGAAGAGGAAGGTCGGCACGTCCGCCCGGGTCGCCACGTCGTCGTCACCGAGGGAGGCGGCGACGAGCAGTGCCAGCAATGCGCCGAATCCGACCAGGGCCGCCCACCCCACACGCCGTTGGGTCCCCGCGGAGATGTGGTCCAGCCAGCGCGCATTGGCGGCGAACACGCCCATGGCGAACACCACGAGTCCCAGCGGCCACTCGCCGACGCGTCCATTCAGCAGGATCCTCGAGTCGAGAGGGACGACGAGCCAGAGGGCAAACGAGAGGAACCCGCACGCCAGCGCGATCCCGACGAGGACCCGGGGGCGCAGGACCGGCGCGAACGCGGCGAGCCGGCGCGGCACCGCGGCGAACACCATGGAGTACACGAGCAGGGCTGCCACGAACCAGGTCACCGACACCTCCGTGTTCCGTACGTAGTGCAGGAACCCAAAGGACTCCTGGTGCAGGTTGCCCAGATAGTTCGCGATCGGATGGATCACCAGGATGAAGAGGAGTAGCGGCCCGCCCAGGCGGACGATCCGGGCACGAACGAATCCCGCCCGGCCCCGTCTCGCCAGCGAGCGCACCGACAGGCAGCCGGCGATGAAGAACATCGGGGTGAGCCCGAAGACACCGCCGAGCAAGACGGGTATGTCCCTGACCGCCGACCAGACCTCCGATGAGGTCATCTCGTCGTCGTAGTACCAGCCGGCGATGTCGGTCACATAGCCGGTGGCGCTGTGCACCACGATGACACCGGCGATGAGGGCGACGCGAACGTTGTCCATCCACGACTGGTGCAGCCGGGGCTCGGCGTCGATGGTGGGGGGATGATCTCGCACGAACCACTCCTGCGATGCCGCGACCACGATGGGTCCGGGACTCGCCCGCCTCCAGGGTCTTAGGTCCCTGACGGCGACCTGTCGCTCGGCAGTCCCCAGTCTCCAGTCTCGAGTCACCTGACGCCCACGAAGTCGCCCCTATCGTGCACCTTCATGGCCGGTCATGGTCACGACGAGGATCACGCTTCCCGGATGACGCACATCGGGAGACTCCTTCATCGGCTTCTTCATCACGACCACCATCAGCACGCCGGCACCGTGCCTGCCGACACGGGTGCCGCCGGGGTTCGAGCCTCGAAGGTGTCGCTCGCCGGTCTCGGGGTGACCGCGGCTCTCCAGGCGGTGGTGGTGACGTTCACGGGTTCCGTCGCCCTGCTCTCGGACACGCTCCACAACCTCACCGACGCCCTCACGGCCATCCCGCTCTGGATCGCTTTCTCCCTCGGGCGTCGGGGGAGCACCCGCCGGTTCACGCACGGGCTGGGGAGAGCCGAGGATGTCGCCGGGTTGGTGATCGTCCTGGCGATCGCCGTCTCAGCGGTGGGTGTGGCATGGGAGTCGATCGACCGGCTCCTCGACCCGCGCCCGCTCGATCACATCCCCTGGGTGGTCGTCGCCGGTCTCGTGGGCGCTCTCGGCAACGAGTTCGTTGCCCGGTACCGGACCCGGGTGGGTCGGCGGATCTCCTCGGCCGCCCTCATCGCCGACGGCCACCATGCCCGGGCGGATGCGCTCACCTCGCTGGCGGTCGTTGCCGCCGGCATCGGCTCGGCCCTGGGAGCAGACTGGGTGGATCCCGTCGCCGGTCTCGTCGTCGCAGGGATGATCCTCATGCTGTTGCGGGTGGCGGCGATGCGCGTGTTCGGCCGCTTCCTCGATGCGGTCGACCCGGAACTCGTCGACCGTGCCGAGCAGATCGCCCGCGCGGTCGCCGGTGTCATGTCGGTGGGCGACGTGCGCATGCGGTGGACCGGTCATCGGATGCAGGTCACGCTGACCGCGGCGGTCGATCCCGCTCTGAGCGTGCTCGATGGTCATAACATCGCCCAGAAGATCATCCACGACCTCCATCACGGATTCGAGTTCCAGGTCGAGGCACTGGTGCACGTCGATCCCGGCGGCGTGCACGACGCCCATGATGTGACGGCGCACCACCTCACCTGACGGGTGCCGCGAGCCGCCCCGGCCACGACCCGACTGAGGCTCAGAGCACCCGCCGCAGCGGGGTGCGGGTCACCAGTTGCCACGCCAGGGCAAACGAGACCGCGATCCCGAGGGTGGCGACGATGAGGGCCTTGAGGTCTCCGCTCAGATCGACGGGGCGGATGAGGAGTTCCAGGCCGACGAGCACGGGGCCCTGCAGCATGAAGGCTGCGTAGGAGCTGCGGGCCATCGACCGGCGCAACCGGCCCGTGCCATCGAGACGGCGCTGGGCGAACCCGAGGACCCAGATCGGGGCGGTGATGGCGATGACACCTTCAGACAGGCCACCCAGCAACGCCGGCAGGCTCCAGCCCCCGAGGTAGGCGTCCTCGCTCAGCCCGAGCGGTTCGGCGGTGAGGATGGCGATGGGCAGGATCACGATCACCACGATGGTGGCGATCCCCACCTGCCGGGATAGGGAAGCCGGCACCGGGCGCAGCCAGCCGCGCCGCGCCGCGAGCACCCCGAGTCCGAACATCGCCAGGTACTCGGGCCACGCCCAGAGGTGGGCGTTCAGCAGTTGGTCGGTGTCTGCCGGGAAGACGATGCGCACCGCGAAGGTGGCCACCCCGACGACGATGGCCAGGCGCGCCAGGTCGCGCCCGGCGAGAGGTCGGGTGATCCCAGGCTGCGGCGGGAAGCGCCGTCGCCAGGCGACGAGGACGAGCGAGAAGAGCAGGAGGACCCCCACGAACCACATGGGTCCGTTGTCGAGCACGGGTTCGGTGTCGGTGAACCACTCCCAGTACGAGCCGCGGTGGAAGAACGGCTCGAGGAGGGCGAACTCGAGGAGCGGCCAGATCACCAGGGTGTAGAGCGCGAAGGGGATGCCGAGGCGCAGCAGTCGGTCGATGACGAAGCGACGCGAGCCCTTGCGCGCCAGGGAATGCTCCGTCATCAATCCCGACAGCAGGAACAGCAGTCCCATCATGAACATGCCGCCGAAGGCGACCGTGGCGATCACGAAGATGGTCTCCACGACAGGTGACAGCGTCACCTCCTGGACGTCCTGGTAGGTCCACGAGCCGAAGTCCGAGTACCCCATGACGGCGTGCGCCGCGATCACCCCGGCGATGAGCAGGGTCTTGAGGTTGTCGAGATGGGCGAGTCGTTCGCCGCCCGACGCTCCGGAAACGGCGGCGACCGCTTCGACCGAGACCTGGTCGTGGCCCGTTGCAGGCATCGAGGATCGAGTGTTGCCGCCGGGCGGTGCGAGCCGTAGTGCCGAAATGCCCGTTTCGCGCTTCCCGGCGTTCGGGCTGCAGCGCATCTCCTGCGGGCGACGGGCGACGGGCGACAAACCTGGCTGGAGGCTGAAGGCTGGAGGCCGGCTACTACCCTCACCCCTTCGTGGACACCGTCGCCCCTGCTCATACCCCGATGACCCACCGCCAGATCCTGGTGGTGTTCAGCGGCCTGATGCTGGGGATCTTCCTCGCCGCCCTGGACCAGACCATCGTCAGCACGGCCCTGCCCACCATCGTCGGCGAGCTCGGCGGCCTCGATCATCTCTCCTGGGTGGTGACCGCCTACATGCTCACCTCGACGGCGAGCGCCCCCCTGTACGGGAAGATCTCCGATCTCTACGGCCGCAAGATCGTGTTCCAGGCGGCCATCGTCATCTTCCTGGTCGGGTCGATCCTCGCCGGGGTGTCGCAGTCGATGGTGCAGTTGATCGCCTTCCGGGCGATCCAGGGCCTCGGCGCCGGCGGGCTCATCGTCATGGCGATGACCATCGTCGGCGAGATCCTCTCGCCGCGCGAACGCGGCCGCTACCAGGGCTACATCGGGTCGGTGTTCGCCCTGTCGTCGATCGGAGGACCGCTGCTCGGTGGGTTCTTCGTCGACAACATCGGCTGGCGCTGGGTGTTCTACATCAACCTTCCGATCGGCCTCACCGCCCTGGTGGTCACCGGGTTCGTGCTCAACATCGATTCCTATCGCAAGGAGCATCGCCTCGACTATCGCGGTGCCGCCGCCCTCGTCGCCGGCGTGTCGTGTGCCCTGCTGGTCACGGTGTGGGGCGGCTCCGAGTTTGCGTGGGGTTCGCCGACCATCCTCGGGTTGAGCGCCGCCGCCGTGATCCTGCTCGGCCTGTTCATCGCCCAGGAGCGCCGCGCCGCCGAGCCGATCCTGCCGTTGCGCCTGTTCCGCAACAAGGTGTTCACCCTGACCTCGGGGATCGGGTTCATCGTCGGCCTGGGGATGTTCGGGGCGATCGTGTTCCTGCCGATGTTCCTCCAGGTGGTGATCGGCGTGAGTGCCACCAACTCCGGCCTGCTGCTCGTGCCGATGATGGCCGGGGTGGTGACCGGGTCGATCGGGTCGGGGAGGCGCATCACGAAGACCGGCCGGTACAAGGGCTATCCGGTGGCGGGCACCGCGATCATGGCGGTGGGATTGTTCCTGCTCTCCACCATGGACCCGGCGACCACGCTCCCGCTGGCGTCGGTCTACATGGCGACCTTCGGGTTCGGGCTGGGCCTCGTCATGCAGGTGCTCGTCATCGCCGTGCAGAACTCCGTCGAGTTGAGCGACCTCGGGGTGGCCACCTCGTCCACCACCTTCTTCCGCTCGCTCGGGGGCTCGTTCGGCACCGCGTTGTTCGGCGCCATCTTCGCCAACCGTCTCGCCGCCAACCTCGCCGCGGCGTTGCCGCCGGGATCGGGACCGCCCGGTGATCTCACCCGCAGCCCGGCACTCATCGCCGCGCTTCCCCCCGAGCTGCACGAACCCGTGGTCGGGGCGTTCTCGAATGCCCTCACCCTGGTCTTTGCGGTCGGCATCCCGTTTGCCATCGCCGCCTTCGCCTTGGTGCTCGTCATGCCGGAGCTGCCGCTGCGCGAAACGGCGCACGTCGGGGCGAAGGCGGGAGCCGAACCGACCATCTGAGGTCGTGTGCCGGGATCTTCCATTGTGAACTCGCGTGCGTTCGTGCCACACTCATGCCAGTCGAACAGAGAGAGAGTCACATGGCTCGACGGAAGACCGGGATCAATCTGAGTGCGCCGCGCGTCGGCACGTTCATCGTTGCAGTGCTGTTGATGGCCTTCGGGATCCTCGCCTACTACACCGACAT
>JACRIT010000058.1 GCA_016215655.1 Acidimicrobiia bacterium | reverse complement strand
GGTGCCACCGAGAGCGCGGGAGGCGGAGACGAGAGCTGCGGCGGTGGCGGGAACCACGACCGACGGAGCGTGGTCCACCGTGGCGGCCTCCCAGATGTCGTCTGCCCGCGTCTTGTCCTCCAGGGCGAGCCATGCGACCGGTCGGGCGCCCCACGACTGCCGGCCCGCGATCGTGATCGTGGTGTCGAGAAACGATGTCAGGACCCGGGCATTGCCCTCCGGATCCCAGGCCTCGATCCGGTCGAACACCCATTGGGGGAGGTCGCGGAGGGCGTGGTGATAGGCGCGGATCCCGCCCATCATCGATTCGGCCGTGGTGCCGAGGAGGACGAGTTCACATTCCTTTTCGGTGGGGAGCTCGCCCGATCCGGTGGAGCCACTCAGGAGGAGGGGGCGGGGGTATCCCTTCTCATGCCATGTCTTCATCACCTGGGTGAATCCTGCGGCGACATCACCGCACACGATCCAGCGGTGCGGCCGCATGGCGTCGTCGACGAGATCGCGGTAGTAGCCGGCGTCTCTCATGCCGGCGCACCGTAGCGAAGCAGGCCTTCGACGAGCCCGTCCGGGGTGTCCACCGAGAACCAGGAGCGCCCGTCTTCGCCCCACGCCCGCCATTGCGTGGGAGCGATGTCCCGGCATCCGAGATCGAGCACCGACTGCAGACCCCGTCCCGCTTCGAGAAGACGCCGAGCCTGGGGCAGGATCGACGGCGGGTAGACCGCGCACAGCACCTGGCGCACTCCGGCGTCGGTGGGAGCCACGGGGAGGGCGGCCTCGAGTTCGGACAGGGCTCGAAGCGTTGCCGGACGAACCCACGGCTGGTCGGCGCCGAGGAGCAAGACCGGCGCCGCGGTGGCCTCGAGTGCCGCCACCAACCCTGCCAGCGGACCCCGACGCTCGGTGGAGCGATCCGGAATCGACGGCGCTCCGGGATGCTCCTTGCCCACGACCAGCACCGCGAATCCGGCAGCCGCCGCCAGCACGTGGTCGAGCATCGTCATTCCCTCGATGACGAGTGCCGTCTTGTCCGATCCCATCCGCACCGAAGCCCCACCCGCCAGGACGGCAATGGTCGGTGGGGCCGGCATGGGGAGACGGTAGGAATGGTGATGGCAGATTGCAGATGGCTGGCGGTGCGGCGTCTGCCGTCTGCTGTCTGCGATCTCCCAGAACGAAATGAGCCCGGGTAGCCGCACCCGGGCTCGACTTTGAGGGGCCGGCGGGAGCGCTACCCACCACTCACAGGAGGGGGCGCTGTGCGGGCCGGGAGATGCGCCCCCGCCGACCATCCTCTCGGGAACAACACTCGCCGCGGCGAATCCCTCCAGCCAGGGGCGAAAGGCCCTTGCTGGGCCTGGCAGGGCGGCAGGTCCTTACAATCCCGGCCTCGGCGAGGAGAGTCAGGCTTGTTCAAACGGTTCCGCTGGCACGTCCGGCGCATCCGCAAACAGTTCGGGGGCCGGGTGCTCCGGCCCCTGATCGTCGCCAGTGCGGTTGTCGTCGTGCTCGGTGCGGTGGCGGTGACCCTGACCGAGCGCAGCGTCACCTTCGGGGATTTCTGGCGGTCGCTGTCGTGGGCGGCGTCGACGGTGCTCAAGGCGGACGACATCTCGTACGTGAGCACCCCGTGGGGCCTGACGGTCCACTGGACGCTGACGTTGTTCGGCGTGGCGATGCTTGCCGCAGTCACCGGGGCGATTGTCGGGTTCGTGATCGATTTCCTCGTGAAGGAGGGCCAGGGCATGGGGGCAACCGAATACGAAGGCCACATCGTGATCTGTGGATGGAATGCGACCGCCCGCGACCTGGTGGGTGAGCTGCTCACCGACGCCTACGGCATGAAGGTCGTGCTCCTGCACGAGACCGACAAGAACCCGGCCGGGGAGGGGGTGTACCTGGTCAATGGAGACCCCACGAATGAGGAGGATCTGGAGCGAGCCGGAATCCGGCGCGCCTCGGCCGCAATCGTGTGCCCCACCGATCCCTCCGATGCCGCCGACATGCGTACGCTCCTGATCGTGCTGGCCATCGAGAGCTACGCCCCAGGCGTTCGCACCGTGGTCGAGGTGAACAACCCGCGGCACCTCCCGCATTTCGAGCGCACCAAGGTGGATGAGGTACTCATCACCTCGCGCCTCGCCTCCCGGCTCCTCGCCCGCACCGCCATGTACCCCGGACTGGGCTCCCTGGTCACCGACATCGTCTCCGGAGGCGAGGGCTCGGAGTTGTACCGGGTGCTCCTCCCGGACGACTACGTCGGCCTCGACATCGACGATCTCTCGGCCCGGCTTCGTCGCGAGCACCACGCCACCCTGATGGCCGTGGTGCGCGACGGCAAGACCTACACGAATCCGGGCTCGGAGTTCAGGCTCGAGAAGCGCGACGAGGCGGTGGTGGTGGCGGTGTCGCTCGGAACGCTCGCTCCACTCACCTCTTCCCGGGTGGTTCGGGTGGAGATGGACCGGTGAGCGCCCCTCGCACGAGCTTCGCTGAGGGGTGTCGGCTCTATCTTGGGTCGACGCCGGTTTCGGAGGGACTCTGGCTGCGTGCGCGGACATGGCGGACGGACCGTCCTGCATTCCGATATCGTGTGGCGACCCGAAAAGGCGGTGGATGAGATGGATACCCACGACCTGCTCAAGAAGAGCCCCCTCTTCGCCGGCTTCTCGAGCCGCGAGATCGAGAGCGTCACCGAGACGGCCAAGGAGCGGACGTTCGCTGCCGGGGAGAAGATCATCGAAGAGGGCGAGATCGGCCGCGGGTTCTATCTGCTGCTCGAGGGAGCCGCCCAGGCGCGCAAGGGCGACACGAAGCTCGCCGACTTCACCCCCGGGGACTACTTCGGCGAGATGGCGCTCCTCCTCGAAGACACCCCGCGCACTGCCGATGTCATCGCCACGGCGGCGTCACGGTGTCTCGTGATCACACAATGGGACCTGCGAGCCATCATGAAGGTGCATCCCGGCATCAGCCACAAGATCATGGCCGAGCTCGCCAAGCGGCTTCGCAACACCGACGCGGCGCTGAGCGACTGAGCCATGATGTCCCGGATCACGGGGCCAGCTCGATGAGCGGCCTCTCCCTCGTTGTAGCTGGGTGCCGCGGCTCGATGGCGGTGTCGGGGCCGCAGTACCAGCGGTTTGGCGGCAACACCACGTGCTACCACGCCGAAGTCGAACCGGGCCACCATCTCCTCGTCGACGCCGGCACCGGACTCCGTGGACTCCAGCACGCCATCGCCGGGCGCAGCGAACCGCAGCGGTTCACCATCTTCCTCTCTCACTACCACTGGGATCACATCCAGGGGCTGCCGCTCTTCTCTCCGCTGTACGACGCGGCGTCTCGCATCGACATCTGGGCTCCGGCCCTCGAGGGCCGCGACCCAGAGCGCGCCCTCTGGGACGTCATCTGCCGGCCGTGGTGGCCGGTGGCGCTCGCCGAGGCCCCGGCGCAGGTACGGATTCGGCCGGTGCAGGATCACGTCGAAGTCGGCCCGATCCTCGTGCGATCCGCCGAACTCCACCACCCCGGTGGGGTGATCGGGTATCGCCTCGAGGGCGACCACACGGTCGTCGTCGCCACCGATCAGGAGACCGGTGTCGAGAGGTTCGATGAGCGCCTCGTCAAACTGGCGCACGGCGCCGACGTCCTCGTCCACGACTCCCAGTACACCCCAGGCGAGCATCATGGCCCGCGTCTCGGGTGGGGACACAGCGACTGGGAAGGGGCGAGTCGTATCGCCCACGAGGCGGGAGTCGCCCGGTTGGTGCTCACCAGCCACGACCCGGATCGCACCGACGACGAGGTCGAGGCGATCCGCACCGCGGCGCGTGCGCTCTTCCCGCTCACCGATGCCGCCCATGAAGGCATGAGGCTTCCGCTCTAGCGGGTGTATCCCGCCCGGCAGGCGTCCACCACTGCACCCCGGATCGACTCTGGGCTACTCGCCCGTCTCTGGTGGCAGCCACTCCAACTCGTAGTACGAGAGCTGACTCCAAAGCAACCAGCCCATGTTGCGCTGTTCGGCGGCGTCGATCGCCTCCCGCACCTGCGCGGCATCCCAGGCGAATCCCTGGATCCAGGGGCGAAGGAGCGCTCCACCCTCCATGCGGATCATCCCCGAGTCGAGCGCCTCGCCGATCACTTCGCCGGGATGATCGTTGGGGTTGTCGAAGTTGAGCCAGCCGCGTCCGTAGTGACTCGGATAGACCATGGGGCTGACGGCGTCCACCGTGTACGACAACTCCTCGACCTTCTGGCCGATGCCCTGCTCATCGCGCACCGAGAGGATGATGGCGAAGAAGTCGGCGGAGACGGGGCAGCCTTCGGCGTTGATCCGTTCCCGGGCAGTGCTGAGGAATTCGTCGATGATCTCCACCCGACCCTCCGGGGTGAGCGCGGCGGGATCGTCGTACACCGCGATGTCGAGGTCACCGTCCGAGGGAAAGCGGACGTAGTCGAACTGGATCTCGTCGAACCCCATCTGGCATGCCGCGATCCCGAGTCGGATCGGGTACTCCCACGATCCGCGGTCCGTGGGGTCCATCCACCCCAGACCGCTCCAGGTCACCCAGGTGTCACCGTCGACCGAGTTGTGCATGGCCCAGTCGTTGCGGTTCAACGAGGCGTAGGGATCCTGGAAGGTGACGATGCGGGTGATGGTGTACAGACCGTGTTCCTTGGCCTGGGCAAGCCGTTCGCGGGCGTCGTAGACCGGCTGCTGGGCCCCGATGGCCCTCGGTTCGTCGTAGCCCTCGACCTCATAGAGGACGTTGCCCAACTCGATCTTCGTGTCGAAGACGAGGGCGTTGACGGTGCTGGCGTCGGCGAACTCGAGGATCTGGGCGAAGCGCTCGTCGTCGCCTGCCGTCCTGGCATCGACGCGGAGGCCGCGCACGATGAATGGATCCATCTTGACATCGAGGCGCCGGCGATCTCCGACCCACTCGGCGGAAGAGGACACCCATGCCGCCTTCTCCACGTACACCGTGCCCGGCATGGCTTCGACGATCTCGAACGAACCGAAGTCGCCCGTGGTGATGGTGCGGTCATTGATGGTGACGGTGGCGCCGACGACGCCGATCCCATTGCTGTCGGTGACCCTCCCCTGGAGCACGAGAGGCTCCATCTGCAAGCCGAGGGGACCCTGGAGCGGGAGCTGCTCCACGGTGTAGATGGCCGAGCGATACCCCAGCGCCGTCACGGTGAGCTCACCCGGGACCTCGAAGGGGACGTCGGCGATGCCACCCTCGATGGTCTGGGTCTCGCGCCCCGACTCGGTGGTGATGACTGCCCCGGAGAGGGGCTTGCCCTCGGCGCCGAGCACCTGGACCCGGACCGTGTCGGCGGCGGTGAGCGCTCGGAACAGAACGAAGCCGCCGACCAGGCCACCCAGCACCGCGGCCACGGTGAGGACTCGCAGGATCAGGCGACCCCAGTGACGCTTGCGCTTGAACTTGTGGGGCTTCGTGGTGACGACAGGCTTGCGCGGGGACTGCAACGGCTCCTGGTGGCGGCGAAGCCTGGCCACCTGCTTCATGGCGCGCCGGCCCCGGCGGTCGAACACTGACATGGCGTCGTATGGGTTGCGCATGGCGGTGTGGAGGCAGGATAGGAGTGGGTGCGCCGCTGTGTGATCCTGGGATAATCAGCTCGTGACGCTTGCCGACGATCTCGTCGTTCGCGATCGGTGGATCGCCGAGGGGAAGCGGGTGGCCGCGGCAACCGTGATCGCTGCCGCCGGATCCACCCCGCGCCCTCCGGGATCGCGGCTGCTCCTGTCCTCGGCCGGTGAAGTCGTCGGATCGGTGAGCTCGGGGTGCGTCGAGGGCGATGTCACCGTTCGCGCCGCCGCGGTGCTCGCCGGAGCCCCACCGTCGGTCGTCACCTACGGGATCGCCGACGAGCAGGCGTTCGAAGTGGGGCTGTCGTGCGGGGGGACCATTCGCGTGCTGATCGAGCGCTGGTGACCGACGTCCTCGCCGCCGCCCGCACCCTGGCCGACTCCGGACGCACCGGGGCGCTGGTCACGATCATCGAGGGGAACGACGCCCGGCCGCCGGTGCTGATCGACGCCGCGGGTGCGGTCGTGGCCGGCATGTGGGACCGTGCGCCCACTGCGGCCGTCATCGCGGCGGTGGTGGAGCGGATCGACGGCGAGATCTCCGGGACCGTCGTGGCGGACGGGGTCGAGTGCTTCGTGGACGTCATCGCGCCGCCCCCCACGATGCGGCTGTTCGGTGCGGGACCGATCGCCGAAGCACTCTGCCGCCTCGGGGCGCGGGCGGGCTTCCGGGTGGTGGTCGGTGATCCGCGCGCCGCGCACGCGCTGCCCGAGCGGTTTCCCGATGCCGCCATGGTGTCGTGCGGATGGCCGGAGGATCTCGTCGGCGCCGTGCCCTTCGATCGGCGTGACCTCGTGGTATCGCTGCTTCACATCGAACGCTTCGAGGATCCTCTGCTCCGCCTGGCGCTCGACTCGGAGGTCCGCTACATCGGAGCGCTGGGGTCACGGCGCACGCACGCGGCCCGGTGCGAACGCCTTCGCGCCGCCGGGTTCTCGCCTGAGGCCGTCGCTCGCATCCATGGACCGATCGGTCTTCCCATCGGTGCGGTCACACCGGAGGAGATCGCCATCTCGATCCTCGCGGAGATGGTGCAGGTGCGACGCCGCGGATAGGAGCCTGCGGCCTGGGCAGATCCCGAGCCCACCTGGCATGCCCGGGAGGATCGCTGCTCGGAGGGTCCGTCAGTGGTCCAGGTCCGGTCCCGGTTTGATCACTTCGTCGGGAGGCTTGCGCCCCCACATGCCGGCGGCGCGACGCAGCGCGCGGCCGGCTTCCTCGGCCACGGGGTCGGGGTAGCCGAGGGCGACGGCGAAACGGCACGACTGATCGTCGGGGAGGCCGAGCACACGCTGTGAAACCCCGGTGTGATGCAGGGTCACCGGGCACGAACCCACTCCGCGCGTGGCGGCCGCCAGCATCAGATTCTGGGCAAGGCGCCCGATGTCGAAGTCGTTGCCGTCCGCGGTCTTCACGAGGGCGACGGCGGCGGCGGCATTGCGGATCGGATCGGTGAAGTCGCCGGCGGCGGCCAGACGCTCGCGGGCGGCGGCGTCGGCGATCACCACGAGCACCCACCCCTGGCGGTTCTTCGAGGACCCGGTCCAGCGGCCCGCTTCGAGGATGGCCTCGAGATCGCCGGGGTCGAGGGGTCGTGCCAGGTACGAGCGCGTGACGCGCAACCCCTTGATAGTGGCGTAGGCGGAGGTATCCATGTGCGGACGGTAGTGGGCGCGGTCCGGATCGCCGGGGTGCCCGCTGCCCGATGCGGGTGCCCTCAGCTCCTGCTGACCTGCCCCTTTGGCGAGATCAGCAGCACCGCCGCGCCGGCCAGGGCGATGAAGACGCCGATGCCGAGGACATCGATGGTGTCGCTCAGCGTGGTGTCGACACCACGGTGCACCTGGAAGGCGAACAGGGCGGTGGCGGCCAGCCCGGCCATCCCCGCCAGGCGGCGCACCCCATCGGGAACGCCCTTGACGAACAGGGCGATCAGTCCCAGTGCTCCCAGGCCGGCGATGCCGAATCCGAGCGCCGGGTCGCCCGATGCCTCCAAATCCCAGAGGAACGGGAGGGCGACATCGAACGAGTCGGCGGTGAATCCGCCACTGTCGAACCAGGGGAGGAACGCCGCCACCCCGAGCGCGATCGCGCCGAGCGCCCCAAGCGGGACGCCGCCACCAGCCGCAGCCCGTGCGGGCTTCACGCCGCCCGGTGCGGTCATCGCCAGCAGACGTCGGGCGTCGACCCACCCGGTCCAGCCGTTCGATCCGATCACGCGCGCCCAGTCACCCCGGGTCTCGGCGATGCTCAACTCGACGCGGGCCTGCAGCACGGCGATGGGTTCGACCGCAGGATCGGGCTTGGGCCATGCCTTCATGCCGCCCTCGGGGACGCGGTGGGTGGGCGCCCAGACCGCGGAGAGCACCATCGTCGGCGACGAGTCGGGAGACACCGGCTCGATGATGGGTGCGGCGGTCAGGGCAGGCTCGGCGATTGCCGCGGCGGCCCCGGCGGACAAAGCTGTGCCGATGATCGCCGAAGGCACCGATCCGACGGCTCGGTCGGTGGCAGCCACCATCTCGTTGAAGGCGGCCACGAATCCCTGACGGGTGAGGCCATCGATGTAGAGGGTCGAGGTCAGCGTCATCTCCATCGTGGTGCCCGCAGCGCTCACGGTCCCCGTCACCGCCGATCCACGCCCGGGGAGGCTGCGTCGCACCGCTTCGACGCGGCCGGCATCGGCGGTGGTCTCGACATGACGGTGGGTGAGCTGCACCCGTTCGTCGTCGCCGGTCACGGTGATGGTCAATGGGGTGTCGCCAACGACCGTGATGGTCCCGTCGGCGGCAACGGTCACTCCGGGCTCGGCCTTTGCCCACTCGGCGACCCTGGTCAATGCGGTGCGGTCTGGAGTCGATCCTTTGGCAGCCATGGCCGTAACGCTACTCCGGCGGGCGGTACCGTGGCGGGCCTGCGAGAGGCGGGTTTCCGTGCCGCGTCCGGCGCTGATCACCGACACCGCCACCGGCCTGTGATGGCCGCGGGGTCCGGGCCATCCGCTAGCGTTCCGCCCCCATGTTCGACCATGCCCGTGCCGCCGTCGAAGCGGCACTCGCCGCGGGTGCCACCTACGCCGACGCCCGCTACGTGGAGGCACGCGACGAACAGATCGAAGTGCTCAACGGGACCGTCGAGCAGCTCGACCGCGGGGAGGCCGCCGGTGTCGGCGTGCGGGCCCTCGTGGGCTCATCGTGGGGCTTCTTCGGCACCCACGATCTCTCACCCGCTGCCCTGAAGTCCGCCGGATCGCGCGCCACCGAGATCGCCAAGGCCTCAGCCGTGGTTCCTGGCAAGCCGTCGCCGCTGGCAGATGTCCCGGTGGTCGAGGCCGACTACGAGACGCCCTATGCGGAGGCCCCACTCGAGGTTCCGATCTCGGAGAAGGTCGACCTGCTCATCGCGGTGACCGCGGCGATGCAGGAGGTGAAGGAGATCCGTCTTGCTCGGGCCTCGCTCGGGGCCTGGGACACCCACAAGTGGTTCGTGTCCTCGCAGGGCCATCGCATCCACCAGCACATCGTCGAGACCGGGGGCGGCTTCGATGCCACCGCGCTCGGAGACGGCGAGACCCATCGTCGCTCGTACCCGCAATCGTTCGGGCAGTTCGAGACCGGCGGCTTCGAGGTGGTGCGGCGGTGGGACTTCCTCGGCAACGCCCCGCGCATCGCCGACGAGGCGGCTGCTCTCCTCACTGCCGCCGACTGCCCCGAAGGGGAGATGACGCTGATCCTCGAGGCCAGCCAGCTGGCACTCCAGATCCATGAGTCCGTGGGTCACGCCATCGAACTCGATCGCATCCTCGGCTGGGAGGCGGCGTTCGCGGGAACCTCCCACCTCGAGCTCGCCAAGCTCGGCAGCCACCGCTACGGCTCCGAGCTCATGAACATCACTGCCGACGCCACCCTGCGCGGGGCCTTGGGGACGTTCGGATTCGACGACGAGGGCACCCCGGCGCAGCGGGTTCCCATCGTCGACCGGGGCCGCTGGGTGGGTGTGCTGTCGGGCCGCGACTCCGCGGCCATCGCCGGTCTGCCTCCCGGGGGCATGGTGCGCGCGGACGGATACGCGCGGTTGCCGATGGTGCGGATGACGAATGTCGGCCTGCTGCCCGGTGACTCCTCGCTCGAGGAGATGATCGCCGACACCGAACGCGGTGTCTTCATGTCGACGAACCGGTCCTGGTCGATCGACGACAAGCGCCTGAATTTCCAGTTCGGCTGTGAGATCGGTTGGGAGATCCGCAACGGGAAGTTGGGTCGGATGGTGAAGAACCCCACCTACACGGGGATCACGCCGAGGTTCTGGGCGCAGCTCGACCGGCTCGGTGGCCAGGACGAATGGGTGCACTGGGGGACTCCGAACTGCGGCAAGGGACAACCCATGCAGGTGGCGCACACCGGTCACTCCGCGTCACCTGGCCGTTTCGCCGAGGTGCGCGTGGGGGTGAAGGGATGACCGATCCCCGCACGGCGGCCGACCGCCTCATCGAGATCATCGGTTCGCGTGGTGAGGCCGAAGCCACCGTCGCGGTGGGCCGGCTCGAGCTCACCCGGTTCGCCAATTCGTTCATCCATCAGAACGTGGGTGAGGAGTACGTCAATGTCCGCCTGCGCGTCGCCGCGGGAGGTCGGTTGGCCACGGTCACCGGCAATCGGGCTGATGATGCCGCTCTCGGCAAACTCGCCGAGGATGCGCTCGTCGTCGCCGCCACCCAGCCGGTCGATGAGGATTGGCCCGGGCTGACCACCGCGGTGGACATCGCTCCCGCAGACTTCTCGCACGCTTCCACCAACGGCGCCACACCGGCGGGCCGAGCCGCCGCCGTCAAGGCGTTCGTCGATGCCGGAGAGGGCCTGTCGGCCGCCGGGTTCTGCGACACCGACTCGTTCGAGACCGCTTTCGCCAACAGCGCGGGACACCGTGCCTCGGCCCGGGGCAGCCGCGCCACCATCGACGGCATCCACCAGACCGGGGAGAGTGCCGGCGCCGCCCACCAGACCTCGAATGCCTTCAGCGACCTCGATGGGGCCGCTGCCGGAGCTCTCGCCGCCGACCGGGCCCGTCGGGGGATGCACGCCTTCGATCTGAAGCCCGGGGAGTACGAGGTGGTGCTGGCTCCGGAGCCGGTCGCCACGATCGCGGTGTTCCTCGACTTCTACGGGCTCAACGGCAAGGCATGCAACGAGGGCCAGTCGTTCGTCGAGTTGGGTGCCGCTCAGTTCGACGAACGCATCACGATGATCGACGCCCCGATGGGTCCCGGCGCACTCGGCGAGGCCTATGACGCCGAAGGCACCCCCAAGCGGTCGACCACGCTCATCGATCGTGGCATCACCAAGACCGTCGTCCACGACCGACGTTCCGGGCGTCGCGCCGGGGTCGCGTCCACCGGTCACGCCTGGGCGATGAGTGGGTCCCTCGGGCCGCTGGCAGGCCACGTCGTGGTGAAGCCGGGGACCGACACGGTGGATGACATGATCGCGGCGGTGGAACGCGGCGTGTATGTCGCCACCTTCAACTACTGCCGCATCCTCGACCCGAAGAGCCAGGTGGTCACCGGCCTCACCCGCAACGGAACCTTCATGATCGAGAACGGGGTGATCACGGGGGCGGTCACCAACCTCCGGTTCACCCAGTCGTTCGTGAAGGCGCTCGGCCCGGGCAACGTGCTCGGCGTGGGCAACGACCTCCGTTACGCCGACTCCGAGTTCGGCCAGGGTGTGGTTCGCGCCCCGTCGCTGCGTCTCGCCGCCTGGAACTTCACCGGAGGCGCCGCGGGCTGACCGCCGGGCTTCGCCCGGCGGAGTCATCAGTCATCAGTCCTCGGCCACGACGCCGCGAAGGTCATCACGGTCAGCAATGCAGCGCCGGAGCGCATCGCGCATTGCGCATCGCGGGCTGATGACCGATGACTGAAGACTTCCTGCCTACATTCACCGTCTCATGAAGATCGGCTCGCTCCTTCCCCGCGCCTCCGACTATCGGCTCGAATACCTCGGGGCCGACCTGATCTCGGGAGTCACCGTGGCGGTGGTGGCGCTGCCGCTCGCCCTCGGCTTTGCCGTTTCGACCGGCGTGTCGCCGGCGGTCGGAGTGATAACGGCAATCGTCGCGGGCATCATCGCCGCCCTCTTCGGGGGATCGAACTTCCAGGTGAGCGGGCCCACCGGGGCGATGACGGTGGTGTTGATCCCGATCGCGGCCTCGCGCGGCCCCGAGGCGCTCCCCCTGGTGGCGATCATCGCCGGCCTGCTCCTGGTGGCAATGGCGGTCGCGGGGGTGGGCAGGTATGTCGGCTTCGTCCCCTGGCCGGTGATCACCGGATTCACCAACGGCATCGCCGTCATCATCTTCTTGCAGCAACTTCCCCTCGTGCTCGGCATCACCCCCGAGCCCGCCGAGTCGACGCTGGTGGTTGCCACCCGCACAGTCCGCGGCTTCGTCGCGTCTCCGGCAGGCCCGGCACTCGTCCTCGCCGCCGTCGCCGCCGGGGTGATGGCGCTCTGGCTCAGGGTGCCGCGACTGCGGTCCATCCCGGCGAGCATGGTGGCGCTCCTCGTCGCGACCGGGGTGTCGCTGCTCGATTGGTTCGACGGCGTCGCTCGCGTGACCGGGGTGCCACGCGCCGTCCCCACACCGAGCTTGCCGACGTTCTCGGCCGGTGCGGTGGTCGACATCGCCCGAGTGGCCCTGGTCGTGGCGATCCTCGCCGCACTCGAGAGCCTGCTGTCGGCGGTGGTGGCCGACGGGCAGACCATCGAAGAGCGGCACGATCCGGACCGGGAACTCCTCGGCCAGGGACTGGCGAATGTCGCGGTGGGCTTCTTCGGCGGGATGCCCGCCACCGGCGCTCTCGCCCGAACCGCGGTCAACGTTCGCTCCGGCGCCAGAACCCGTCTCGCCGCGGTGTTCCACGGGGTCGTGCTCCTCGGCATCCTGCTCTTCCTGGCGCCGCTGGCCACGAAGATCCCGCTGGCGGTTCTCGGCGGGATCCTCATGGTGGTGGCCATCCGGATGGTGGAGTCTCACGCGGCTCGCACCATCCTGCGCTCCACCCGCTCCGACGCGTTCGTCCTCCTGCTCACGATGGGGGTGACCATCGTGTTCGATCTGATCCTCGCCGTCGAAGTCGGGATGATCGCCGCCGGGTTCCTCTTCGTGGTGCGCATGAGCAAGATGTTCAGCATCGATCCCGAGGTGCTTTCCGGTCCCACCTCAGGACACCACGACACCGCTGCCGAGGTTCGTGAGGAGACCCGACTCGGCCACGAGAACATCCTGGCCTTCCGCATCGATGGGCCCGTGTTCTTTGGGGCCGCCGCCCAGTTCTTCGATCAGGTGCTCAAGGAGACGACGGGCATCAAGGTGGTGATCCTGCGAATGCGCCGCGTGCCGGTGATGGACGCCACCGGGCTCACCGCGCTGCGCGGTCTGGTGGAAGCCCTGGAGCGCCAGCACATCGTGGTGATGGTCTCGGGCCTGCAGCCCCAACCCCGCGAGATGCTGGAGCGCACGGGAGTGCTGGATCTCATCAGCCGCAATCGCGACCACCTCTTCGAGACCTCCGAGGAGGCCATCGCCCATGCCCGGGAACACCTGCAGCGCAAGGATCACTCGGCGGCGGGGTAGGAGCCGGCAGTCTTCAGTCGGAGGGTCGTCGAGGCCGCTCTGGCTGATGGCTGATGACTACTCGTCTTGCTCCGGCATCCGTCGCGATCGCTTCAGGTCTGCTCGCCTTCGTTTGCCCTCGAGACGGCGCCGCCGGGCGGCATGTGGAACCCGGGTTGGCACCCGATCGGGGTCCTCGCGGAGTGCCTCGGTGAGGACCTCGTGCATCCGGTGACGGGCGATCGATCGGTTACGCCATTGCGACCGGGTATCGGCGGCGATCACGGTGACGATGCCGCCCGGGGCCTTCTTGCCGAGTCGTTCGAGCAATCGGCGTCGGGTCGGCTCCGTCACGGCTGCCGTGGATCCCAGGTCCCAGGAGAGCTCCAC
This sequence comes from Acidimicrobiia bacterium, assembly GCA_016215655.1. Taxonomy (GTDB): domain Bacteria; phylum Actinomycetota; class Acidimicrobiia; order Spongiisociales; family UBA11373; genus UBA11373. The sequence goes on along the minus strand of JACRIT010000058.1, from coordinate 3,717 downwards.
CCGTGTGGATGACCGGTTGGCATGCTGTCCCCCCGGTCCGCCACTCGTGTCGAAACGCCAGCGCAACTCGTCTCCCGGCACGGTGAGGTGCTCGGCGACACGGATCGGTGCGGTGAGCGGAAGTTGCATCGAATCCGAGCGTACGGCACACCGTCGAACTGCGCGACCATCTCTGGTGACTCGTCACTGGTTCGCCGGGTAGCCTGCTGCCAATGGCCATCATCGATCCGCTCTGGCCGCGCGCCGATGCCTGGCTCGCCTCGGCGTCGGCCAATCCCGGTCTGCTCGTGGCCGGGGTGCCGTCATCGTCGGCATCGTTGAGCCCCTCCGATGCCTGGCGCTTCCCCGGGGCGCTGCGCGCGGTGTTGCCCCGCTTCTCGGTGTTCGATGGCGAGTCGGGCGTCGATCTCCGGGCGATCGCGGTATCCGATCTCGGCGATTGGCCGGTCGACGGCCTCGACATGCACACGATGCCGGTCGAGGTGAGGCTGCTGGCGGCGGCGCTGGATCCGGTGCCGGTGAAGGCGTTCATCGGCGGTGACAACGCCATTACGCGTCCCCTCGTCGGTGGTCTCGCTGGAGGCGATCTGAGCAGTGTCGGGGTTCTCACGCTCGACGCCCACCATGACGTGCGCCTCACCGACGCCGGCCCGACCAACGGCAGCCCGATTCGCGGGCTCATCGAGGACGGACTCCCCGCTGGACGGGTGGTGCAGGTGGGGATCCACTCGTTCGCCAACTCCGCCGAGTACCGCGAGTACTGCGACGATCACGGCATCGAGGTGATCACCATGGCGACCGTCGATGAGGTCGGCGCCGGATGGGTGGTGGCGAGCGCCCTCAACGATCTGGCGAGGCGCTGCTCATGGATCTACGCCGACATCGACGTCGACGTGCTCGACCTCGCCTTCGCCCCGGGGTGTCCGGGGGCCCGGCCCGGTGGCATGACTCCCCGCCAATTGGCGGCAGCCTGTCGCGCCATCGGCCGGCATCCGGCGGTGCGTGCCGCCGACTTCGTCGAGGTGGATCCGGGACGGGATCGAGACGGCCTGACCGCGATGAACACGGCATCGGCGTTCCTCGCTTTCGTCTCGGGTCTCGTGGAACGGGAGGCGGCGTGAGCACGGTCGTCATCACCGGGGATCGGCTCGACGCCGCCGACGTGGTGGCGGTGGCACGCCGCCTCGCCACCGTCGAGCTCGGCAGAGACGTCGCGGCGCGCATGGAACCGGCACGGCGCATCGTGGCAGGAGCCGTGGAGCGCGGCGATGTCGTCTACGGGGTCACGACCGGATTCGGCGCCCTCGCCTCCACCCGGGTCGAGCCCGAGATGGCGGCGGCGATGCAGGCCGCGCTCTTGCGTTCCCACGCCGCCGGCGTCGGACCGGCCCTGGATGATGAGTTGGTGCGCGCCATGCTCCTGCTCCGGGCGCGCACCCTGGCTCATGGGCACTCCGGGGTGCGGGTCGAGGTGGTGCAGCGTCTTGTCGACCTCGTTCGCAGCGACATCCTGCCGGTCGTGCCGGCGCAAGGGTCGGTCGGAGCGTCGGGGGACCTGGCTCCCTTTGCCCACCTTGCTCTCCCGGTGATCGGTGAAGGAATGGTCCGGATCGGTGGTGTGGAGATGACTGCTGCCGCGGCGCTGCGCGCCGCCGGTCTCGAGCCACTCGTGCTCCAACCCAAGGAAGGACTGAGCCTCCTCAACGGTACCGAGGGGATGCTTGCGATGTTGGTGCTCGGTCTCGATCGGGCTCATTGCCTGCTGCGGGTTGCCGATCTGGCAGCGGCCATGTCCGTCGAGGCCCTGCTCGGCAGTGAGCGCCCCTTTGCCGCCGAGATTCATGCCCTGCGGCCGCATCCCGGTCAGATCGCCTCGGCGGGGCGCATCCGTGATGCGCTCCGCGGCAGTGAGATCGTCGCCAGCCATCGCGATGACTTCAACCACGCCGTGCAGGACGCCTACTCGTTGCGCTGCGCTCCCCAGGTCCATGGCGCCGCCGCCGATGTCATGGCATTTGCCGACGGCGTCGCCGCGCGGGAACTCGGCGCGGTGGTCGACAACCCGATCGTGTTCCCAGACACGGGCGAAGTGGTGTCGGCGGGCAACTTCCATGGCGAACCGCTGGCCTTTGCGCTCGACTTCATCGCCATCGCCGCCGCCGAGCTCGCCTCGATATCGGAGCGACGCACCGATCGCATTCTCGACCCGGTGCGCTCCGCAGGTCTTCCTCCCTTCCTCGCCACTCGGCCGGGCCTCGACTCGGGCTACATGATCGCCCAGTACACCGCGGCCGCTCTCGTCGCCGAGAACCGGGTGCTGTGTCATCCGGCGTCGGTGGATTCCATCCCCACCTCGGGTCTCCAGGAGGATCACGTCTCCATGGGATGGGGCGCCGGCCGCAAGCTCGGCACGATCCTGGACAATGTGACGCGGGTGCTGGCGGTGGAACTGCTGTGCGCCGCCGAGGGCATCGACAAGCGGGCGCCGCTGCGTCCCGGGACGGGGACGGCCGCGGCCTACGAGGCCGTGCGCCGCATCGTCCCGCCCCTGGAGCACGATCGCCCACCGGGGCCGGCGATCATGGCCATCGCGGATCTGATCGAGGCGGGTGGGTTCGACTCCGTAGGCTGACGGTCGAGATGACGGGTGGGCGAAGAGCCGTGTGATCGGCGCGGCACAGTCTCGGGTCGCTGAGTAGTCTCGCCGCCGGGCCGACGCGGGGTATTCCCGACCGGTCGCGGCATGGCACCGCAAAGTATCCCTCGAGCGAGGAGGCGACGATGAGACGCAGGCTTCTGGTGACTGCGCTGGCCACGGTACTCACGGTGATCAGCGCCGGGGTGGCCGCGGCGATCACATGGGGTGAGCCCGACGGTGAGGGGCATCCTCATGTCGTTCAGTTGCTCTTCGTGCAGAACGGCGACGGGTACTACGGTTGCTCCGGCACGCTGCTGAGCCCGTACGTGGTGCTGACCGCCGGTCACTGCACCGGGTGGATCGACGCCAACGGGGTGCAGCATCCCAACGACGGCGTCACCTATGTGCGCAATGCCCCCGACATCAACGCGGTGTACGCCGCCGAGCGTCCCTCCTACAAGTCCCTGAAGGCCTGGTTGGACAAGACGTGGGTTTCGGGGCAGGCGGTGCCTCATCCCAGCTACGCCGACTTCGCCGCGTTCCCGGACACCTTCGACATCGGGCTGGTGCTCCTGTCGACGCCGATCGACGTACCGGTCTACGGAGTGCTGCCGGGCCTCGGCCAGTTCGACTACCTCGACACGGCCAAGGCATCGCCGTCGGAGCGCATGGTGCAGATCGTCGGATACGGCCTGGTGGGGAAGATCCCGGCGTTCGCCGACTACCAGGTGTGGGAACGCCAGTTCGGATACTCCACGATCATCAACACCGGCGACTCGGCCAATGTCGGCGATCAGAACTTCATGTACACCAACAACCCGGGCTACGGCAACGGGGTGGGCGGCACCTGCTCGGGTGACTCCGGCGGTCCGGCCTTCTGGGTCGACCCGGCGAGCGGGGTGCCCACCAACGTGATCGTCGGAGTGAACTCCTTTGGGATCGCCCCGCTGTGCAACGGCAACGACTACCAGTTCCGCACCGACACCGCGGCCGCTCAGGACTTCGTCACGCCCTACCTCACCTGGCGGCCCCGGCGCCGGTAGGGCTGTTCGGTGATGGGCAGTTGCGGGGACACCGCG
>JACRIT010000057.1 GCA_016215655.1 Acidimicrobiia bacterium | reverse complement strand
TCGACTTCAAGAAGGACTTCAAAGCCTTCTTCAATCCTCCGGCCAAGCAGGTGGTCGAAGTGGACGTCCCGCCATTCCAGTTCCTGATGGTGGAGGGTCGAGGGGCCCCCGAGGGCCAGGAGTACCCCGACGCGATCGCCACGCTGTACCCCGTCGTCTACACCCTCAAGTTCGCCCTCAAACCCGAACGCGACTTCGCGATCGGACCGTTGGAGTCGTTGTGGTGGGACGACACCCCAGGAGGCTTCAACGTCGCGCGCCGCGAAGGGTGGAAGTGGATCGCGATGATCGTCGTCCCCGACTTCGTGACCCAGGACGACCTCGCCGCTGCCGTCGACAAGGTGCGGGGCAAGGGCAAGCCTGCCGCGCTCCTCGATCGAATCCGTCTGGAGACCCTGGATGAGGGACGGTGCGTGCAGATCATGCACATCGGACCGTACGACGCCGAGACTCCGACGATCCGGCAACTCCACGACTACATGACCGACAACGGCCTCAGCTTCCGTGGGAAGCACCACGAGATCTACCTCAGCGATCCCCGCACCACGGCGCCCGAGCGTATGAAGACGGTGATCCGCCAGCCGGTGCACTGACCGGCTCAATCGGCCGGCGTCTTCCGCCGCGTCATCCGTCGCGTCATCGCCGGACCATGTTCGGCGAGGATCGCCACGCCGGTCGTGATCGCCAGATTGCCGAAGACGATGCCCACCAGTCCGGCGATGAGGGCGACCGCCAGTCTGACCCGACGCAGGTCCATGATCAGCATGGCGTGCCGAACCCCGGCGTAGGCAAGGAAGCCGCCGAGTGCCCACACCGGGAGCAGACCGAAGAGCACCAGCACCTGGTTCGAGAACACCAAGCCGAGCGCAAGGAAGATGCTGCCGAGAACCAGGTTCATGGCCGAGGTGCGCGCCCCGAGGCGAACGTGAGCGGTGAAGCCACTCGAGCCGTGGCACATGGGCATCCCGCCAATGGCGGCGGAGACCAGGTTTCCCACACCGCAGGACAGCGCCACACGGCCGGGAGTCACCCGGCGCGCGGCGTCACCAAAGTGCTCGCGCGCCAGATCGCTCACCCCGACCACGGCGTTTCCATAGGTCAAGGGGATTTGCGGCACCACCAACAGCACGAAGGCAGACCACGCCACCGACCATGGGGGCAGTCCGATGCTGGGGGCATGGAGCGTGACCGCTCCGAAGTCGACATCCGCCGCCCCGATGCCGACGATCACACCCCCAGCGAACACCAGTCCGATGACGAGGTAGCGCCCCGTCGAGGCGGCAACCGCCACCAGCGCCAGGGTGGCTGCGGTGAGCGCCAGGTTCCAGAATCGGGTCGGAGGGTTCTCGAAGATCGCCGGCGAATCCAGGGCCAAGCGCACTGCGGTGACCACGAGCAGCACCCCGACGGCGAACTGCAGCGACCGGATCACGGCGCGGGTGAACAGGCGCGCCAACCACCCGGCGAGTCCGGTGGCCGCCAGGAGTACCAGGATCAGCCCGACCTGCAGACCTGCGGAGTGGATCACGTCGGGAGACAGGCTCTGGGCCACGGCGAGCGCCGTCAGCGCCTTGAGGGGCTGAACGGGGAAGGGAATCCGAAACACCACGCCGGCAGCGATCACCAGCGCTCCGGCGGCGATCAGCACCGCACCGGGATCGAGTCCGTTGACGAGCACGAGGGCCGCCACCAACGGCACCATCACCCCGAGATCGCCCACCGCACCGGAGAGGTCGCCGATGGTGGGACGGATGCGCATCACGAGATGATGGCAGGAAGGTCAGATACCAGATACCAGAAGCCAGAAGCCAGAAGCCAGACCGTCGGGAATCTGGCGTCTGGAATCTGGAGATCTAGATGATCCTTCCGGCGTGCTCGAGCACAGGCACGCCATCGATCACACGCTGCGGGCCGAATCGTGACAGGTCGAGAGCGTGGGATGCGCCACGGATCTCCTCGGCGAGGTACCGCCCCACCGCCGGTCCCTGCTGGAAGCCGTGGCCGGAGAAGCCGACGGCGACGTGCAAGCCCGCGATTCCCGGCCACTCCCCCACGATGGCATTGCCGTCCAGCGTGTTGACGTCATAGAGCCCGGCCCACGACGACTCGACCCGCAGCGCGTCGAAGGCCGGGACGTGATCCGCAAGTTCAGGCCACAGCACGTCTTCGAATCGATGGTGCCCGGCAGGTGTGAAGTCGAACCCGATCGGATCGGTGTCGCGAGACCAGGCCATCGCCCAGGTGCGCGCTCCTTCGGGAAGGGCATAGGCGCCGGAGGGGAGGAACCATGAGGGAAGGCCTGCCGTGGCGACGGTGCTCCCCACCACGTACACCGTACGCATCACCGGGATGACCGGCAGGTCGATGCCGAGCGGAGTCAGCAATCCCGGAGTCCACGCTCCGGCGGCGACCAGCACCGCGCCCGCTCCGATCGTGTCGGTCGGGGTGGTGACCCCGGTGACCCGGCCCGATGCCGTGATGATTCCGGTGGCCTCGAGGGCGAGATACTCCGCACCGAGCGAGATGGCCTTGAGCCGATAGCCGCGCAGCATGGCGTTGGCGTCCACCCGGCCGTCGTCGGGTCCGAAGGTCCCGCCCACCAGGCCGGCCGTGGTGAGCGCCGGGAATGCCGCGGCGATGGCGTCGGCGTCGAGCCACTCGACCCGACAGCCCAGAGACCGCTGGGTGGCGAGTCCGGACATGGCCGCCTCACGACCGGCCTCGTCGACGAGGAAGAGGTTCCCCTCGTGTCGCGGTGCCGGCTCCGGCCGAAACGCCGGTGTCTCCATCTCGTCGGCAAACGTCTCGAGCACCTGCATCGTGTACCGGGAGATGCGGATGTTCTCCTCGAGATTGAACTGGATCCGCACATTCCCATCGGTCAGCGCCGTCGAGGCGAACCGGTAGGTGGGGTCACGCTCGAGAACGGCAACCGACAGCGTGGGGTCGGTGGCGAGCAGGTGATAGGCGGCGGAGGAGCCCATGATCCCTCCCCCCACGATCACCACGTCGAAGGCCATGGATCGCACACTAGGGAGGTCGAGGCTCGATGCCCGATGCCCGATCCCAGATACCCCCGCGATGTCTGGTCAAGAACGGCGCCCTTGGATCGTCCGGTGTAGCCCGGTGAGCATCTTTCGGACATCGGAAACCATTCGAGCCAGGGACGTGGCATCGGCGCCGCTCAAGTAGCCCATATCTTGAGCGGTGATGAGGTGCTGTTCGACCTCGTTCATCGATCCGATCGCGATGTCGATGAAGCGGGCCGCGTCTCGGGCTGACGACCGACCAACACCCTCGGCGATGTTCACGCCGATCGATGTGGCGGCCGCTCGCCGCTGCGAAGTCAGCGCGAATTGCTCGCGGCTGGGAAACGACCCCGTCACCTCGCAGACCCGCTTGGTCAGGACACGAGCCGATACCCACACTCGGAGTCTCCGGTAGTCACCCAACGACGCGATTCATCCCGGATTCCACCGACCGTGAGAAGACTCAAGTCGGCATCGGGCATCGGGCAACGATTCTGGCTGGAAGCTGGAAGCCAGAAGCACGGCAGCCCCTACGGTCGCTGCAACTCTCCCCACCGCTTTCCCTCGGCCACGTCGAGGATCGTCCAGGCCATGGCGAGGGCGCCATCACGCATCGCCTGATCCCCATCGGGAGTGATGGTGTGGGCGGCGAACTCGGGTTGGTGGTTGACCGCTCCCTTGGTGTCCATCCCGATCATGGGATGGATCGCCGGGACGACGTGGCTCACGTTGCCCATGTCGGTGCTGCCTGCGGTCGACGCCGGCCGATCCTTCGCCCGACCCATGGTGCGACCGAGGGCAGCGCAGTTGGCGGCGAACAACTCGGCCATGAGGGGTTCAGTGAGGATGTCCTCGTACTCATGGCCGGACTGGGCGAACTCCACCGTGCACCCGGTCGATCGCGCTGCGGCCTCCGCCATGGCGGTGAAGCGATCGAGCATGTAGGCGAGGCGATCCTTGGTCAGAGCCCGCACGTACCACTCGCTCTCGATGCGCGACGGAATGATGTTGGGAGCATCTCCCCCGTGCGTCACGATCCCGTGCAGCTTGTCGGTCGGCAGCATCTGCTGGCGAAAGGTCGACACGTTCATGTAGAGCTGGACGAAGGCGTCGAGGGCATTGATCCCCTCCCAGGGGGCCGCCGCGGCGTGGGCATCCTTGCCGCGGAAGGTGACGGCGAGATGCTTGATGGCGAGCGCCACCGGATCGACCACGCTCTCCGGAGAAGGGTGGATCATCATGGATGCCGCGGCTCCGGCGAAGGCGCCGGCGTCGATGAGGTCCACCTTGCCGCCACGGGCCTCCTCGGCCGGGGTACCGAGCACGGTGATGCGGAACCCGAGCTCGTCGGCGAGACCCGCCACCGCCACACCGGCGCCGAGGGCGGCGGTGGCGATGATGTTGTGACCGCAGGCGTGGCCGACACCGGGAAGGGCGTCGTACTCGGCGCAGACGATCATCTCCGGTCCGGACGTCCCGATCCGGGCGGCGAAGGCCGTGTCCAGCCCGTAGGCGGGGTACTCCACGGCGAACCCTTGCCCGCTGAGGAACTCGACGAGTCGCCGCGACGAGGCGAACTCGGCGAAGGCGGGCTCCGGATGCTCGTACATCCAATGGCTGATCGACTTCAGCTCGGCCTCGACCCCCTCGAAGGCCGCAAGGGCACGTTGCTTCAGGTCCATGGGTCCATCTCCCCGTTCTGTCGATGCCACTCCGACCGTACCATCACCAGTAGAGCGCTCACAGATAGGCTCACCCCGGAATCAGGTATCGG
>JACRIT010000056.1 GCA_016215655.1 Acidimicrobiia bacterium | reverse complement strand
GCATGAGGTCGACGATCGACTTCACCTCGGCGAGGGTCAGCTCGTGGAACACGATGACCTCGTCGATGCGATTGAGGAACTCCGGCCGGAACTGCTTCTTCAGCGCTTCGGTGACCTTCTCCTTGATGCGCTCGTAGGACAGTTCGTCGGTCTCGCTGGCGAACCCGATCGCCTTGCGCTTGAGATCCTGGGTGCCGAGGTTCGACGTCATGATGATCACGGTGTTCTTGAAGTCCACCGTGCGGCCCTGGGCGTCGGTGAGCCGCCCGTCCTCGAGGATCTGGAGGAGGGTGTTGAACACGTCCGGGTGGGCCTTCTCGATCTCGTCGAACAGGACCACCGAGAAGGGCTTGCGCCGCACCGCCTCGGTGAGCTGGCCCCCCTCGTCGTAGCCGACATAGCCCGGGGGTGAGCCGACGAGCCGGCTCACGGTGTGCTTCTCCATGTACTCGGACATGTCCAGTTGGATGAGCGCACTCTCGTTGCCGAACAGGAAGTCGGCGAGGGTCTTGGCGGTCTCGGTCTTGCCCACGCCCGAGGGTCCGAGGAAGATGAACGAACCCGCCGGCCGCTTGGGGTCCTTGAGGCCGGCCCGGGTGCGGCGGATGGAACGGCTCACCGCCTGGATCGCCTCGTGCTGGCCGACGATGCGCTTATGGAGTTCGTCCTCCATGCGCAGCAGCTTCGCCGTCTCCTCTTCGGTGAGGCTCTGCACCGGGATCCCGGTCCACTGCGCCAGCACCTCGGCGATCTGCTCCTCGTCGATGATCGACGCCTGGAGGCTCTCGGTCTCGCCGACGCGGGTCTCGTAGTCGGTGCGCTCGGCGATCAGGCTGCGCTCGCGATCGCGCAACTGGGCGGCACGCTCGAACTGCTGGGACTGCACCGCGGCTTCCTTGTCCTTGCGGACCGAGGTGAGCTGCTTCTCGATGTCTTCGAGCTCCGGCGTGGGCGCCTTGCGGTGAATCCGCATGCGGCTGCCCGCCTCGTCGATGAGGTCGATGGCCTTGTCTGGGAGGTGGCGATCGGCGATGTAGCGGTCTGCCAGGTTGGCAGCCGAGACCAGGGCGGAGTCGGTGTACGACGCCCGGTGATGGGCCTCGTACTTCTCGCGCAGCCCGTTGAGGATCTGAATCGTCTCCGCCACCGTCGGCTCCTCGACCTTGATCGGCTGGAATCGCCGCTCGAGCGCCGAGTCCTTCTCCAGGTACTTGCGGTACTCCTCCATCGTGGTGGCCCCGATGGTCTGCAACTCGCCGCGCGCCAGCATCGGCTTGAGGATGCTGGCGGCATCGATGGCGCCCTCCGCCGCCCCGGCGCCGACGAGGGTGTGGATCTCGTCGATGAACAGGATGATGTCGCCGCGGGTGCGGATCTCCTTCAGGACCTTCTTGAGGCGCTCCTCGAAGTCACCGCGATAACGCGAGCCGGCGACGAGGGCTCCGAGGTCGAGGGTGTAGAGATGCTTGCCCTTGAGCGTCTCAGGGACGTCGTTGTCCACGATCCGGGTGGCCAAACCCTCGACGATGGCGGTCTTGCCCACGCCCGGCTCGCCGATGAGCACGGGGTTGTTCTTCGTGCGCCGGCTGAGGATCTGCATCACCCGTTCGATCTCGCGCTGGCGGCCGATCACCGGGTCGAGCTTGCGCTCCCTGGCGTACTGGGTCAGGTTGCGGCCGAACTGATCGAGCACCGTCGAACCCGACGGCTCACCGCTCGTGGTCTGCCCGCCGGAGCCGGAGGATGACCGGCGGGTGCCGGAGGCCGGCTCGCCGGGGGCGTCGTCGCCCTGAACACCTGACAGCAACTGGATGACGGTCTGACGGACCTTGTGGAGTTCGGCGCCCAGCTTCTGCAGGACCTGGGCGGCGACACCCTCGCCCTCGCGGATCAGGCCGAGGAGGATGTGCTCGGTGCCGATGTAGTTGTGCCCGAGCTGGAGCGCCTCGCGGAGCGAGAGTTCGAGGACCTTCTTGGCGCGCGGGGTGAAGGGGATGTGCCCGCTCGGTGCCTGCGCCCCCTGGCCGATGATCTCGACCACCTGGCTCCGCACCGATTCGAGGGAAGTCCCCATCGACTCGAGGGCCTTGGCGGCGACGCCTTCGCCCTCATGGATCAGACCGAGCAGGATGTGCTCGGTCCCGATGTAGTTGTGGTTCAGAAGCCGGGCTTCCTCCTGCGCCAGGACGACGACTCGTCTGGCCCGGTCGGTGAAGCGCTCGAACACGGACGTCTCCCTCAGATGGCAATGGCGCTTCCGGAAGTCTTCCCCGGAGGCGCCCCCGCGACTATAGCGCCGGGTCGTTTTCAAACCCGCAGCCCTGATAACGCGTGTTTCGGCATGGGTGTTCCCCGGGTGAAGCGATGGATGGGAGCACCAAACCATCCACCGACACACCGACTGGTCTCCTCCGGTCGATTCCCTACGATGCCCGGCATGGACCTCCCTCCGCTGCGCGAGCTCGTGCCCATCGATCGGGTGTGGTCGCGGCTCGAAACGGTGGAGCAGCGGCTCCGCGAGGTGACCACCTCGGACGACCCGTTCCTCACCGGGATCGCCCAGCACCTCCTGGCCGGTGGCAAGCGCTACCGGCCCATGCTCGCCCAGGTCGCCGCCGAGATCGGCGGCGGTGATGGGGATCACCCGGTCGAGGCCGGAGTCGCCGTCGAGCTCATCCATCTGGGCAGCCTGTACCACGACGACGTCATCGACGAGGCCGACAGCCGCCGCGGCACCGCCTCGGTCAACGCCAACTGGTCGAACACGATCGCCATCCTCGCCGGGGACTTCCTTCTCGCCCGGGCCTCCGAGGTGGCGGCACCGCTGGGCACCGAGGCGGTGGCGCTCCTCGCCCGGACGTACGCGTCCCTGTGTGAGGGCCAGGTCCTCGAGCTGCAGCTCAGCGGCAGGCTCGACCAGGGACCCGAGGGCTACTTCGCCGTCATCGAGAAGAAGACCGCAAGCCTGATCCGCACCTCGGCCCGCCTCGGAGCCATCGCCGGCGGGGCCGACCGCACTGCGGTGGAGGCGGCAACCCGGTGGGGTCATGAGGTCGGCATGGTGTTCCAGTTGACCGACGACGTGCTGGACCTCATCGCCACCGAGGACTTCCTCGGCAAGCCGGCCGGCTCCGACATCCGTGAGGGCACGTTCACCCTGCCGGTGATCTCGGCGCTGGCCTCTGCCGACGGTCCCGAGATTCGTACCCTCCTCGAGGGCGGCAAGCCCTACCCGGAGGCGGCCGTGGAGCGCGTGATCGGCCTGCTGCGCTCGGGTGGCCACATCGCCTCCGCTCTCGCCGAAGCCGACCACCGTATCGCCGCGGCGACGGCGGCCGCGGCAGCATTGCCCCAGAGCGAGGTCACTCAGGTGTTCACCCGTCTCGGTGAGTACCTCGTGGAGCGCGTGGCGGTGGCGCGGCGGGGCTGAGCCCTACGCCTCCGGGCGTAGGTGCGGGAACAGGACGACCTCGCGAATCGAGATCTGGTCCGTGAGGAGCATGACCAGCCGGTCGATGCCCATCCCCATCCCTCCGGTGGGCGGCATGCCGTACTCGAGGGCGCGAAGGAAGTCCTCGTCCATCGGGTGTGCCTCGTGGTCGCCGGCATCGCGCGCCGCCGCCTGCACCTCGAAACGACGCCGCTGCTCCACGGGGTCGTTCAGCTCGGAGAACGCGTTGGCCAACTCGCGCCCGGCGACGCTCACTTCGAATCGTTCGGTGAGCCCGGGCCGGGAACGATGCGCTCGAGCCAGTGGCGAGATCTCCTCCGGGAAGTCGAGGACCACCGTGGGCTCCCAGATCGTCGGTTCCACCAGCGCCTCGAACACCTCGGCGATGATCCGCCCGGTCCCCCAGGCTTCATCCACGGCGATCCCGGCTGCGGCGGCGCGGTCTCGGGCGGCAGCCACCGGCATCACCGGGTCCCAGTCGGTCCCGGTCGCCTCGGCCACCGCTCCCACGTAGTCGAGCCGACGCCATGGAGTGCGCAGCGACATCGGCCTCCCGTCGTAGACGATCTCGGTGGTGCCGAGCACCCGCTCGGCGGCCTCCACGACGAGCCCCTCGGTGAGGGTGGCCATGTCACCGTAATCCGCCAACGCCTGGTACACCTCGAGCATGGTGAACTCGGGGTTGTGGCGCGGCGACACCCCCTCGTTGCGAAACACCCGGCCGATCTCGAACACGCGGTCGACCCCGCCCACGATGAGACGCTTGAGATGCAACTCCAGAGCGATGCGCAGAAACATGTCGATGTCGAGCGCATCGTGGTGGGTCACGAAGGGCGTGGCCAGGCCCCCGGAGGGTACGTGGTGGAGCACCGGGGTCTCGACCTCGAGGAATCCCCGGGCCAGGAGCGACTCACGGATCGACTGCACGATCGCGATACGCCGCTCCATCACCATCCGCGCCTGCTCGTTCACGATGAGATCCACGTAGCGCTGGCGGTGACGCTTCTCGATGTCGACCAGGCCGTGCCACTTGTCGGGAAGAGGCCGCAATCCCTTGGCGAGCAGCGTGAACGCCTCGACGCGCAGGCTGAGCTCGCCGCGCTTGGTGGTGATCACCTCCCCGGAGGCGCCGACCCAGTCGCCACCATCGAGGTCGTTGAAGGAGTCGAAGCGGTCGCCGAGTGTCGCCTTCTCCACGAAGAGCTGGAGGTCGCCGGTGTGGTCGCGCAGCACCCCGAAGGCGAGTCCTCCCACATGACGGACGTTGATGAGACGCCCGGCCAGCGTCTCGCGGACTCCGGTGGCGGAACCGGGGGCGAGCTCCCCGAAGCGCGCCCGCATCTCCGCCGCGGTGGCGGTGCGCTCGAAGCGAACCGGATACGGCTCGTCGCCGGCGGCACGCATCGCCTCGACCTTGGCCAGCCGGGTGGCGGTGAGGCGGTGCTCTTCGAGTTGCTCCTCGTCAGCCATGCTCCACGTTCATTTCGTAGATGATCCGCAGCCCGTCGAGCGTGAGATTGGCATCCACGATCTCGACCGACCGGCAGTGGGGGACGATGGTAGGTGCCAGGCCGCCCGTGGCCACGACCGTCGGGCTCCCCTCGAGCTCGGCGACGAGGCGATCCACCAGTCCATCGACCAGCCCGGCGTGACCGTAGAGCAGGCCGCTCTGAATCGCCTCCACCGTGTTGCGGCCGATGGCAGCCCGCGGCGGCGTGAGATCGACGCGCCGCAGCGCCGCAGTGGCGGAGATGAGCGCGTTGAGCGAGACCTCCAGACCGGGGGCGATGGCGCCGCCGACGTACGCGCCCGAGGCGTCGACCGCATCCAGGTTCGTCGAGGTGCCGAAGTCCACCGAGACGACCGGGGTCCCATACCGGGCGGCGGCGGCGACGGAGTTGACGACGCGGTCGGCACCGACCTCGCGGGGATTGTCGATGTTGATCGGCATCCCCGTCTTCACGCCCGGTCCGACCACCACCAGTTCGCCGGCGATCATCTCCTCGGCCACCTGGATCATCGCCGCCTTCACCGTGGGAACGACGCTCGACAGCGCCACACCGTGCACCTCTTCGAGGCGGAAGCCGTCCTGACGGAGCAGGCCGGCCAGGAACAAGCGGTACTCGTCGGCGGTGCGCTCACGGACGGTCGAAAGCCGCCACGAGTCGACGAGCTCCTGCCCGTCGTAGAGACCCATCACGGTCTGAGTGTTGCCCACGTCGATGGCGATCAGCATCACGACCCTCCCAGGATCGAGGGACCATCGAGCCTGGTCCCCCGGTCGGCGGTGCCGTCCGGCTCGAGGACGACGTTGTCGATCAACCGAATCGAACCGACACGGGCGGCGATCGCCAGGAAGGCGGTCCGATCGAGGGCCGGGATGCGTCGCGCGGTGCGGACGTCGGCGAGGGTGGCGTACTCCACCATGGCACCCGCCTTCGACGCGGTTCGTCCCGCGATCTCCTCGAGGGTGATCGCCGAGCGCTCCCCGGCGCGAGCGGAATCGGCGGCGAGGAACAGGCCCCGGGAGAGACCGAGGGCGGCCTTGCGATCTTCGATGAAGACGTTGCGGCTGGACAGCGCCAGTCCGTCGTGCTCTCGCACCGTGGGAACCTCGACGATCTGCACCCCGAAGCTCAAGTCGGCGGCGAGCCGCTTCACCACGGCCAGCTGCTGGGCGTCCTTGCGACCGAAGGCGGCGCGGTCCGGCCGTAGACCGGCGAACAGCTTGGCGACCACCGTCGCCACGCCATCGAAGTGGCCAGGACGATGAACGCCTTCCATCTCCGCCGACACCGCCGACACCACCACCCGGGTGAGAGGGGGCTCCGGATACATCGCCTCGACCGGCGGGGCGAAGACGACATCTACCCCGGCGGCCCCGGCGAGCTCGAGGTCGCGCTCCATCGAACGCGGGTAGCGCGCCAGGTCGCCCGGGTCGTCGAACTGGAGCGGGTTCACGAAGATGCTCATGACCACGCAATCGGAATCGGACCGCAGGGCGGCGACGCACGCCAGGTGACCCTCATGGAGAGACCCCATGGTCGGGACCAACCCCGACCTGCCGACCATGGCCTGGCGCGCCCCGGTGAAGGAGTCGACCACGATCATCGCAGGGCCTCCTCGATCCGATCGGAGGTGCCGGCGATGGCTGCAGTCGCCCGAGCCATGGCGATGAAGTGCTCGGCGAGCTCCGGCACCGCAGCACGCACCGCGGCCACCTGGGCCCGCACCGTGCCGGCATCCCCCCTGGCCACGGGGCCGGTCAGCGCCCCTTCCGGACCCATCGCCGCGGCATTGGCGACGATGGCATCGATGAGTGGCGTGGCGGCAGCGAAATCGACCCCGGCAGCGTCGAACAAGCGGCGTGACATGGCGAGCGCGGCGAGGGTGAAGTTGGCGGCAGCCGCCGCGGCGGCGTGATAGAGCGGCTTCTGCTCGTCGGCCCGTTCGAACGGGTGGCAGCCCAGGGAGGCGGCCAGGGCGAAGAGCCGGTCACCGAGAAGGTCGTCGTCGGAGGTCACCGCCACCCAGGCGCCGGCGAGACGATCGGCACCGCTGTCGGCGGTGGGCAGCGTCTGCAGCGGGTGGAATGACCCTCCCGGAATCCCCAGGGGAGCGAGTGCGCCGATCGACGTGAGCCCCGAGAGATGCGCCGCCCCGGCTGCCTCACCCGCCAATCCGCTCAGTCGCTCCGCCACCGCGGCGATGGCGTCGTCACGCACCGCCACCAGCACGAGGTCGCACGGCGGCAGCGGTTCGGTCCACGAGAGCACCGGGGCGGCGAGGCGCTCCGCGGCCGCGGCAACGGCTGCCTGGTCGCGGCCGAGCACCCCGCTGATCCGATGACCGGCGCGCCGGGCGGCCAGGGTGACGGCGAGACCGGCCCGCCCGGGGCCGACGAGGGAGAGATCCATCCTGTTCCAGTCCTCGAGGGGTACCAGACGCAGAGAAGTGTACGGGACGCGCCAACGGTGGCGCCACACCGCTCGCAACTCGCAATTCGCAATTCGTCAAACGCGCGAGAGACCTCGAGCGCGTTCTGGCGAATTGCGCCGAGAACCGCTCTCCGCCCCCGAGCCAAACCATGCAACGAACTCCGACGAGAGGACCGGGACTGACGAATTGCGAGCCGGCCGCAGGCCGGCGACTCTGGCGCATTGCGGGAGGCCGCCGCCAGGCGGCCGTCTCGGCCTACGCTTCCTCCATGAACCTCCTCGACCACTCCCAAGTCGTGATCAGTCAGAAGGTCAAGGTCATCGAGCTGACCAACGAGTACGCCATCCGGGACCCGGAGGGAAACGAGATCGGTGCCATCCGCCAGGAGGGCCAGACCACACTGAAGAAGGTGGCGCGGTTCGTGTCGTCCCTCGATCAGTTCATGACGCACACCCTCGCCGTCTACGACACGTCCGGCGCCAAGGTGCTGGAGCTGACCCGGCCGCGCAAGATCGTCAAGTCGTCGCTGCTGGTCAAGGATGGCGTCGGCGCCGACATCGGCTCGATCCGCCAGCAGAACGTCTTCGGGAAGATCCGCTTCGGTCTCCTCGACGCCGCCGGAGTCGAGATCGGTCAGATCCAGGCGGAGAACTGGCGGGCCTGGGACTTCGCCATCGTCGACGCCTCCGGGATGGAGGTGGGCCGGATCACGAAGACCTGGGAGGGTTTCGCCAAGACCCTGTTCACCACCGCCGACAACTACCTGCTGGACATCTCATCGAACGCTCGCGGCACGCTGCGCCTGCTCGCTTTCGCTTCGGCTGTCGGTGTGGACACCGCCCTGAAGCAGGACGACCGGGGCCTGAACTGACGGTGCGCCCACAGCCACCAGCCGTCAGCAAGAGCCGAGCTCTCGGGCATCGATAGTGACGATCGACTTCACCTGGCGGGGCGAGTTCGCCAATGACGAGGTGAACGCCCTCCATGCCGAGGCCTTCGACCACCAGGTCTACTCAGCCGCCG
>JACRIT010000007.1 GCA_016215655.1 Acidimicrobiia bacterium | reverse complement strand
CCATCAAGGAGGCCATCCCCGAGATCCTCAACGTGGTCGACGTCACGGATCACGCCTCCGGCGAGAACCCCTACTTCGAGAGTGCCAAGAAGTAGGGGTTCACGACGGCATCAGGTCGAGGCGGTCAGTTCCGCGGGATCAGCATCAGCAGCGAGAACCCCGCCGCCGCGTAGGCGCCGTACTGGACGAACTCGAATCCGTCTCCGGCGATCGCGGCCCGGAAGAACATCGCCACCACGGCGATGGCCACGATCCCGACCACGCGATAGAAGAACGCCGGTACGGAGCGCAGGAGGATCATCACCACTCCAAGCGCCGCCAGGGCGATCACCACCGGTCCCAACCAGGCCCCGTCGAGTTCGAAGTCGACCAGGTCGATCCACAGTGAGTCGAGCCTCACATCCATGGCATTGATCGAGACCCCGAACGCCTCCAGCCAGGGGAAGAACACACTCGCCCCCAGCCCGAGCGCAGCGATCATCGGCAGGGCGGCCCACAGCAGTGAACGCCGGTCGGCCGGAGCGGGCGCCGCCTGGGCTGGTGGCGACGGCGGGGCCGCCGGCGCGGGAGTCGTCTGTGCGGTATCGGTCATTCCTACCTCCTGGGAGATCGTCTTCCGAAGGTATGTACCCGGTTCGCGGCTCGGCCAAACAGTTGCCTGCGCCGATGTGCGCCGCAGCTCCGCGACAGGTTTGAGGTTGGTGTTGCCCGCCCCGCTACCCCCGCTCCCCTGCCATCTCCTCGATGCGGTCGATGCGCGCCACGATCGCTCGCATCTCGGCGGCGAAGGCCTCGCGTTCGCGCAGGCGCTCCACGTCGCCGCCTTTGAGGAGCCCCCGGTTGTTGGCGAGGCGGATGGCGCTGTCGAAGAGGGCGGTCGACACCGCCTCCGGGCTCTTGATCCGCCGTTGGGCGCGGTACTGACCGCCCAGGGCCAGCGTGTCGGCGGAGAGGCGCTTCGGGTCCACATCCATGCGGAAGTCGCGCGCCACCAGGGCATCGGCGACGAGAAGATACGCCTCGAAGATGGGGCGGAGGATGCGATGTGAGGTGAAGGGACGGAAACGGCGCAGCACGGCGACCGCATCACCGCGGCCGAGGTGCTGCTCCCAATCGGGATCGTGGTATGCGACTTCGGCCGACATCTCGGCGCGGAACTCGTCCTTCTCCGCGAAGAAGAACTCGAACTTGAGGAAGTCGCGCAACTCGGCGACCTCTGGCCAGAACGCCTCCGCCGGGTCCTCGGCATCGGCGCACCCGAGCAGGGCCACCTCGGCGATGGCTCCGGTGGTGAAGAAGTGGACGATCGTGTTGCGGTAGTACGCCGCCGCCAGATGCTGATCGGGACCGACCTCGTAGACGGTCTCGGTGCCGCCGTCCCAACGCGTCACCACCTTGTGGTCCACCAGCGCATCGAGGGCGGCGCGCACCGCCGCCGGATCGTCCAACTCCAGCGCCTCGGTCACGGGCAGGCCGCGCGCCTCGACAAAGGTGATGAAGTCGCGCAGCGCCGCGTGGGTCTCCTCGGCGGTGACCGCCCGCTCGCCGGTGCCGAGGAGGGCCATGGTCACCAGCGAGATCGGGGTGATCGGGGTGGCACGGTTGATCCGGACCGACACCTCGAACGCCAGCTTGGCGATCTCCAGGTTCGATGCCTCGGGGTCGGGCTCCTGACCGGCCGGGTAGCGCTCCAGCACCTCGGACAGGTTGAGGGGTTCACCGAAGGTGACGTGGATGCGCCCGTACCGACGGCGCAGGCTGCGCAGCACCTTCAGCATCCAGGTGAACGACTCCCGCTCCTTCTTGGCGCCGCGCTGCTCCGCGGCGTGGGCGCCGACGTCCTGGATCTGGTCGTAGGCGATGGAGATGGGCACGAGTACGACGTCGTCGCACGATCCGCGGCGCCACGAGTCGGCAACGTAGGAGAGCATGCCGAAACGCGGCTCGCGCAGCTTGCCGGTGCGGCTGCGCCCACCCTCCAGATACCACTCGAGGGGGAACCGCCGGGCGAGGAGGTAGTCGACGTAGCGCTTGAGAACGAACTTGTAGGCCTCGTTGTCCTTGAAGGTGCGGCGGATGAAGAAGATCCCGTGGCGGCGCAGCAGCGGGCCGACGGGGAAGAAGTTCATGTTGATGCCACCTGCGGTGTGGTTGGGCGGCATGCCGTTCTCGTAGAGCACCGCGGTGAGGGCGAGGTGATCCATATTCGACTTGTGCCCGGGGAGGAAGGCGAGCGAGTGCTGCTGACCGAGGGCGGCGATGCGGTCGAGGGCATCGCGGTCGTAGCGGATGCGGTGCTCGTAGCCCATCGTGTAGATGGCCCGCACCAGCGCTGCGACCAGGTCGATGATGAACGTGCTCGGCGACGCCGCGATCTCCTTGAGGTACTTGGCCGCCCGGATCGAGACCTCGGCTTCGTCCTCGCCGGTGCGGCGGGCCACCTCGGACAGCCCGGCCTGGAACGAGGCCGACCCGACCAGGTCCTCGGCGACGAAGCGTGACACCTTGTAGCGGTTGCCCCGCATGCGCCGCTCGGCGACCTCGAGGGTGAGCGCGCCCTGCAGGGCGACGTACTCGGCGAACCCGGTGGGGGCATCGGGGCGGTGCACCCGGTCCGCCACCCAGCGTCGATGCACCTCCCCCACCGTGGCGGACTCGCCGGTGAGCACCGCCACCTGCTCGGGGCGGAAGCGCACGATGATCTCCTGGAGGAGGCGGTTCGGGTCACGCGGGTCGCCGAGGGTGATCAGATCGAGGAAGCTCGGCACCCGCTTCTTCCGGCCGCGGCGCAGACCCCACGCCACCCGCACCGGCACCAGCAGCACATCGTCGCCGGTGGCGAGTGCCGTCTGCAGACTGGTCAGGGAGCGGCGCTGCACGGCGCGTCGTCGCGACGGCGGCAGCCACACCACGTCGCACTCGGAGCCGGCGGGACGGTTGCGGGCGATCCACCCCTCGACGAGGCGCTGTTCGAGCGCACCCGAGGCGTCGGCGAGAAAGCAGATCCGTCGCGCCTCACCGCGAGGCCACGGACTCTCGCCTGGCCGGTCGACGGCATGAAGACCCATGGAAGGAGGGTACCCGTGGCCCGCGGTCGACGGCGCGGGTAGTGCCCTGGGCCCTGAGCCCTGGCCCTGAGCCGTCCAGCAACCTACTTGCCGCGGCTCGACATCTTGCCGAGCAGGAACACGACGGCGCCCCCGAGCACGGCGATCACCACCCAGACGACAATCGGGATGCCGCCGCCACCATTCTCATCACCCTCGTCGGCGACCGTGGTGGTCGTGGTGTCCCCCGCCACCGTCGTCGTGGTGTCGGCGGCCGCCGTGGTGGTGGTCGCTGCCGCCGTGGTGGTGGTCGCCGCCACCGTCGTCGTGGTGGTGGGAGGCAATGTCGTGGTGGTCGTGGTGGTCGTCGTGGTGGTGGTCGTGGTGGGGGCGGTAATGGTCAGTGTCCGCTCACTAGACATCATGCAGCCGTTGTAGGGGTTGACGAACCAGCCATGTGCTCCCAACGAGAAGCCACCCGGCACCGCCCAGGTGTACGAGAAGTAGCCGCTTCCATTGGCGAACCCGTTCTTGATCTCGTTTCCGTCCACCTTCAGTGAGTACTGCACTCCTGCCTGAAGGTTGAACCCCTCGAACTTGACGGACCCACCCGGTGATGCGGGATTGGGCTGAGCGTTGAAGGTGCAGTGGTTGTCGGCCGCGGCGAGCCCGGGAATGGCCACGACGAGGGACACCAGGGCGACGGCGAACAGGACGCGAAGGGTGGAACGGGGATTCATAGGGGCGGGAGCGTACCTGTTGTCCGACAGCTGTGTCGGAATCGCTCGTGCCCCACTGCACAAGCACACTCGTTCTGGCTGTCGGCTGTCAGCCGCCGGCTCCTGCCAATTCCACCGCCGTCCCGGCCATCACACTCGCGAGCAGGCCCCCCACCCTGGCGGGCTCCACCAACCGCATCAGCTGGGGCCCATGGTCGCGGAGCAGGTCACGTTTGCCATCGATATCGGCCCGGGCCCACCGCCGTGCCAGCTCGGCGGGGAGCACATGTCGGATGAGATGCCCCGTCTTCAGGGGACCCAGCACCCCGAGGCCGTAGTCGTCATCCACCACGAACCAGGCGCGGTCACTCGGCATCGCGACATCGCGAAAGGCGGCATATGTGGACCCGCACCACGGACCCGGCCGAAAGGTGTCCGAGGAATAGTCGTACGGCGGATAGCAGTCGTGGACCACCATCCACCCGTGTCTCCGGGTGCTTCTGCCGATACGCCGGAGCGCCGCCAGCGACGATCGGTAGGTGTGAAAGGGATCGAGAAAGGCCACGTCGAACTGACCGAGACGCCTGGCCTCACGGGCCACCTGCCCGATCGGCCGATACCGGCTCGCGCTCCCATCCTGAGCGAGATCGCCGTACTGGAGGGAGACCAAGGTTTCGAATCGTGCGATCCGCAGGTTCGCCAGGAAGGGGTTGCCCGTGTCTTCGGAGGTCACGATCAGGCAGCGCTTGGCGTTCGTCGCTGCGGCGAGGTCCCGCAGAAGCTCGTGACCCTGCATGTGAATCCCCTCGCCCGGAGCCCGCTACCTCGGCCCCATCCTCGCCGCGGCATCGAGGCGCACGGTCTCGCCGTTGATCAGGGTGTTCTCGAAGAGGTGCTGCACGAGGGCGGCGAACTCGGAGGCTCGGCCGAGACGCTTGGGGAACACGTGCACCTGGGTGAGCGACTCACGCACCTCGTCGGTCATCCCGGCGATCATCGGCGTCTCCATGATCCCGGGGGCGATGGTGTTCACCCGGATCCCGTAGGAGGCCAGATCCCGCGCCAGGGGCAGCGTCATCGCCGCCACTCCACCCTTCGAGGCGGAGTAGGCGGCCTGGCCGATCTGACCCTCGGTGGCGGCGATGGAGGCGACGTTGACGATCACGCCTCGCTCGCCGTCGTCATTGGGCTTGTTCTCCGCCATGCGCTTGGCGACGTGGCGGGTGACGTCGAAGGTGCCGATGAGATTGACCCGCAGCACCTTCTCGTAGAGATCGAGCGGGAAGAGATCCCCGCTGCGACTCACCACGCGATGGGCTGGGGCGATGCCGGCGGCATTGAGACAGAGGTGGATCCCGCCCATGGCCCCGGCGGCGGCTTCGACCGCGGCGGCGACATCGACGGTGACGGTGACGTCACCGGCGACGAAGTGCCCGCCGATCTGCTCGGCCACCTCGGCCCCGTGCGACGATGCCAGATCGAGGATCGTCACCTTGGCGCCGGCGGAGGCGAAGCGACGTGCCGTGGCCTCACCGAGTCCACTGCCTCCCCCGGTGATCAGTGCCTTGGAACCCTTGACCTGCATGGTGCTCCTCCTGAGCGCGCCTCGATCACACGCCGGAGGGTATCAAGGGCGGAATGCGCCCCGATCCGGGTGCCGATCGGGTCGGTGGTCTGTGGGGCACTCGCCGGACTGCTTCACTGCCGTCGTGTGGCGAGCGGTCCTCATCGGCCTCGGTGTCCTGGTGGCCCTGTGGCTGGCGTTGCTGGCCTTCATGGTGATCGCTCGCCCCAAGAGCGACACCCTGCGCCAGATGTCGCGGCTGCTGCCCGACACGATTCGGCTGGTGCACCGTCTCGCCACCGACCGGACCATCCCCCGGTCCGCTCGCCTCCCGGTGTGGGGATTGCTGGCGTACCTGGCGACCCCCATCGACCTGGTACCGGACTTCATCCCTGTCATCGGATACGCCGATGATGCGATCCTGGTCGCCTTCGTGCTGCGTCGACTGATCCGCCGCGCCGGCCCTACCAAGGTGTTCGAACACTGGCCCGGTGATCCCGAAGGCCTGTCGGGCCTTCTTCGCGCCCTACGCCTCGAAGCGAACTGAGTCGCCACCGCTTCCTGGTGGGTCAGCGTGGCTCCGGGGTCATGGCTTGCGGTGGCCGCCGGCGTTCCACGGAGTGGCGGGTGATCTCCATGCTGCAGGCGTGATGCGTGACGCAGTACCGGTAGCAGGCGTCGGCGGTCTGAGCATCGGTGTAGTGCAGTCCGCAGTCGGCGCAGGCATACAGCGTCTCGGCCATGACGGAACGCTACCCATCCGGTTCGAGCCGCGGCGGCGAATCGCTATACGTGTCCCGGCGGACGGGGGATGTCGGCGAAGGCGCGGATCCGATCGGCGAGGATGCCTTCGGCGATCTGCTCGAGCGAGTCCATGAGCCACAGGTAGGCCGCCTCTCCCGGACGGAAGTCCGCCTCGGCCATCCCCTGCACCCGGCCCTGCTCCTGGAGGTCGCGCACCCCGCGGAAGTTGTTGCGCGGCGCGGTGGTGTACACCCCGAGGGTCTTGCCACCGCGCTCGTTGATGATCGAGAAGCACGGGATGTCGCTCGGTCCGTCGCCGATGTAGACCATGTTGCGGATCGGCACCCGGCGCTGATCACTGCTCATGCGGGCATTCACATCGAGGGCCGGGTTCATGTTGATCCCCTTGCTGATCTCGAAGATGGCGCGCGTCTTGGCGGTGTTGTCGATCATGTACCCGACGTGGCTGATCGGGTACTCGGTACGGTCCACGTCGAGACGATCGCGATAGCCGGGCGGGGCGAGCTGGCCGATGAAGGTGTTCGCCCAGATGCCGTCGAGATGGGGCGCCACCTTCGAGCCCTCGATCATCGGTCGGATGCCGCTGGAGACCACGTAGTGCTCGACGGTGATCCCTTCGGCTGAGTAACGGGGATCCGAGGCGACCCGATCCCGGCTGGCGGCGAGGAAGTCGGGGATCCCGGGTGCGGTCTCGATGGAGGCTCCGAGTTCGCGCAGGCGGGCATTGGTCAGGCCGGCGAACTTGCCCGCCTGGACGTAGGAGATGATGTGGAGCAGGTAGACGACATCGCGGGCGACGATGACGCCACGGGCGGCGTAGTGGTCGACGAGACCGTCCACCTCGCGCCAGAACACGGACTCGTCCACCCCGTAGGCGGCGAACAGCGACTCCTGTTGGTTGCCGGGGATGAGCGTGCGATCGAAATCCCAGAGAAAGGCGATGACCGTCTGGGTGTACAGCGGAACCGGCATGGCCCGGCTCAGGGTACTTCGGGTCCCCCGAACCTCACGGTCTCCCCGTCGGCCCACCACGGCTGCAGGGTGAGATCCATGCCTCGCAGTGCCCGATGGGCTTCACCCATGCGCGCCGCGGGGACCAGTACCGCCACCCGCCACCCGGCCCCGATGGCCTCTCCGGCGAACGGGGCCAGTGGCGACAACGGCTGTCCGGCATCGGGGAACCACTCCACGAGTCCCTGCTCGGGAGCGAGCACCGCGACGCCGGCGAGATGCGACGCTCCGGTGAAGGCGGCCAGCGGGGTTTCGACGACGGCACCCTCGTAATGGAGATGGATCGACGCCGCCGTGGTCGCGGCGAGTTCGTGCGTCCCCCGCGTGATGGTCGGTGCCAGAACCATGAGCCCCTCCGTGGATTACACGAGTGTAGTTTAGCCAAGAAGTCCTGCGTCACCCGTCCCCAGTCACCAGTCCCCAGTCACCAGTTCTCGCAATGCGCAATGCGCAATGCGCGCAGAGTCGTTTCGGGCCAATCGCCGATTGCCAATCGTCATCCCTGCCACACTTGCCCCGTGCTGCAGTTCACCGATCACGACCGGGCTCTCGCATCGGGTGATCTGGGACCGGCGGCGGCGATGGCGATGCGAATCATCACCGCGATCGCCGAGGCCAATGGAGCCACTCGTCTCATCGATGTGACCTCGGCCCACATCGACTCGTGTCTCTATCACGGTGATGCCGGACTCGACTTTGCCGAACGCCTCGCCGGCGACGGCGGGCGGGTGATGGTGCCGACCACCCTCAACGTTTCGAGCCTCGACCTGCTCCACCCCGGGCTGTTCCGCGGCGATGCCCGGCTCCGGGAACGGGGACGCCGCCTCATGGCGGCCTACGTCGCCATGGGCGGCACACCGACGTGGACCTGCGCGCCGTACCAGGCTGCGACTCGTCCCGCCTTTGGGGAGCACATCGCCTGGGCCGAGTCGAATGCCATCGTCTTCGCCAACTCGGTGCTCGGCGCCCGCACCGATCGCTACGGCGACTTCATCGACATCTGCGCCGCCATCACGGGGCGGGTTCCGGATGCCGGCCTGCACCGTGACGAGCATCGCCGGGCTCGTGTCGTGTTCCGGCTGGAGGGGATCTCCGACGCGGTGCTCGGATCCGAGATCCTGTTCCCGGTGGTGGGGCACCTCGTCGGCAGACGCACCGGCACCCGGGTGCCCGCCATCGTGGGACTGCCCACCGACGCCTCCGAGGACGCACTGAAGGCTCTCGGCGCCGCGGCGGCGTCGTCGGGGGGCGTGGCGATGTTCCACGCCGTGGGCCGCACCCCCGAAGCATCCACTCTCGAGGAGGCTCTCGGCGGGCTCGCCCCGGAGCGGGAGATCGTGGTCGGCCAGGCCACGCTGGATGCGGGGCGTGCCGAGTTGTCCACCCGGACCGAGGGGGCGCTCTCCGCGGTCAGCGTGGGCACGCCGCACTTCTCGCTCGCCGAGTTCCGCACCCTGGTGGACCTCATCGCCGAGCGCCATGTCGCCGCCGGGATCGAGTTCTACGTGAACACCTCGCGCGAGGTCCTCGCCGGGGCCGCCGCCGAGGGCCTGGTCCTCCCCTTGCGCGCCGCCGGCATCGAGATCGTCACCGACACCTGCACCTACATCACACCGATCATGCGAGACCACGAGGGTGTGGTGATGACCAACTCCGGAAAAATGGCCTACTACGCCCCGGGCAACCTCGGTGTCGGAGTGGCCTTCGGCAGCCTCGCCGACTGCGTCGCCTCGGCGGTGTCCGGGCAGATCACCTTCGACGCGGCGGGGTGGCGATGACCGTGCGCCCCCTCCTTGCCGGCACCGCCACCGGATCGGTGCTGGTGCTCGACGAGCCGCTCTCGATGTGGGGCGGACTCGACCCGGAGACGGGAGAGCTCATCGACCGCCGCCATCCCCAGTCGGGAGCGCGGCTCGATGGATGCATCCTGGTGCTCCCCTCGGGCCGGGGGTCGTCATCCTCGGCGAGCGTGCTCGCCGAGGCGATCCGACTGGGGACCGCGCCGATGGCGATCGTGCTCGCCGAGCCAGACGACATCATCCTCCTCGGCGCCCTGGTCGCCCGCGAGCTGTACGGCCTGGTCCACCCCGTCGTTGTCGCCGACGAGGCGACCTACCGCTCGCTCCGCACCGGCGAGCGAGTGACGATCGCGGACGGGGAGCTGGCGAGGGACTGAGGCGCAATGCGGGCAACGGGCAACGCCGAACGACGCCCATCGACGGCGCTTGCGAACCGGGCGACCCCGTCCGCCGACCGCTAGTTGTCGGCCGGGATGCGGGCGGGTTTGGGAACGGGCTGGAAGTGGGTCCAGCAGAACTCGTTCTTGTTGTAGGACGACAGGCGGGTGGTGCACCCCTCGTAGGCGCAGTTCCGGCCGGTGTCATAGGTTTTGCGGGGCCGTCCCCCCGACAACTTCGAGATGGCGTGGTCGCTCACAGCCCTAACGATGCCATGGATTCCGACTTAGTTCAAAGTCACAAGCCCCCCCATGGGGCCTCGAATCTGGCAAGATGGCGGCACGGAGAAAGGAGGTGGTCCGATCGTAGATTTCAGACTCTCGAGGACTCCGGAGGTGGTTCGGCGCTAGCGGTGCCGACCACACAAGGGTTTGGCCGCATCCGCGGCGAATCCACCCGGACCACCGGAGCCGGGAGACCCGCGAACTGGTCCTACGCGGCGGCGCAAGCCGAAAGGTCTCCCGGCTCTTCTTCGTCGGCGGCCTGTCGGCCGCCTCCCGCAATGCGCCCGGTCCCCCTCCTCTCGCCGGACCGGGACCAGGCGGCCTCAATCCCGGACAGCGAGCGGTTCTCGGCGCAATTCGCACAGACTCTCCGGCGGTCCCGCACGGCTCTTGGCGCATTGCGCATTGCGCATTGCGGATCGCGCATTGCGGATCGCCCCTTCCTGCCGCGTCCCATCTAGCGTGGCGCACATGTCCGACTACGAGATCGAGGTGATCGAACCGGCGGAAGCCAGGCCGTTGCGGCGGGCGCTGCTCCATCCGGAATCGACCCTCGAGGCGGTCGATCACCCCGGTGACACCCATCCCGCGGCTCGTCACGTCGGAGCGTTCAAGGATGGCCTCCTCATCGGCATCGCCACGATCCATCCGCAGCCCATGCCCGGTGCCACCCGTACGGGAGCGTGGCGGGTGCGCGATGTCGCCGTCGAACACGGACACCGCGGACGCGGGGTCGGCGCCCTCCTCCTCGAGCGTCTTCTCGAGCATGCCGCCGAGCACGAAGGTGTGGTCGCCTGGGCGACGGTGCGCATCGCCGCCTTCGGGTTCTTCGAGCGCTACGGGTTCACCCGTTCCGGTGCCCCCATCGACGACCCACACGAAGGACCGCAGTACTTGATGCACGCCGGGGTCCGGCCCCTGCATCGGTCGTGGCGGCTGTAGAGCGTCCAGCTGCCGGCTTCCCGCTTCCCGCTTCAGCACCGTTACCCGTTACCCGTAGACGGCATCAAGCTCTTCGCGCATTGCGCATTGCGCATTGCGCATGGCGCCTCGGGTACCGTCCCTCCCATGTCCGAGTCCTTCGACCTGATCGAGTTGGCGGCCGGGGTGCACGGGGCGGTTTCCGACATCGCCGGGCCGGCGGTGGGCAATGCCGCCATCATCGACACCGGCGACAAGACCGTGGTGATCGACTCGTTCATGACCGCCCAGGCGGCGGCCGAGCTCCGCAACGAGGCGGTGCGGCTCACCGGCCGATCGGCGTTCTTGTTGGTGAACACCCACTGGCATGGTGATCACACCTGGGGCAACCAGGTGTTCGACGACATTCCCATCGCCTCCACCCGGCGCACCCTGGAGCTCATCATCGCCGACGCCCCGGCCAACCTCGTCGCCTACGAGGCGGAACTCGACGCCCAGCTCACGGCCCTGCGCGTCCGCCTCGAGTCCGATGATGCCTCCGTGCGTGCCGCGGCGGCACGCCGCGTCCGCGGGGTGGAGGCCTACAAGGCGGCCGCACCCGGATTCCGCCTCACCCTCCCCGACCTCTTGTTCGACGACCACCTGGTCATCGAAGGCAGGCGGCGGGTCGAACTCATGACCTACGGGGGCGGACACACCGAGAGCGACGTGTTCGCCTGGATTCCCGACGCCGGAGTCATGATCGCCGGCGACCTCTGCTGGAACCGGATCCACCCCCGCACCCTGGATGGTGACCCCGGTGACTGGGCCGGGATCCTCGAGCGCATGGCCCGGCTGGCGCCGATGCGGGTGCACCCCGGTCACGGCGAGCCGGGCGGCCCCGAGGTGATCGAGGCGCTGGTCCCCTACCTGCGCACCGTCGCGGGCTACGTCACCGCAGTCCGGGCGGGCACGGACCCTGCCGGTCTGGCACCACCACCCGGGAGCGAGGCGTGGGCGAGCCCAGAGCGGATGCGCACCGGCGTCGCCGGACTCGCCGCCCGCCCCCATCCCTCGGCGAATCGAACCGCCTCGGGTTGGGGCCGTGGCGGCGACGCTCACCTTCGGTGAACTGCGCAAGGGCGCTTCCACCTGGGTGCGCAGCGACCTCAAGCGCAGTCTCCGCGTCGGTGCCATCGCCTTCGCCGTGTCCTGGGTGGTGAACTTCGTGGTGATCACCACCTGGGGAGCGTCGCTCGGCAATCTCCTCGGCGGTGCCACCGATGGCACCGAGCTCTCCGGATCGATCTACATCGCGGTGATGTCGCTGACGGTCTCCAGCCTCGTCGTGTACGGGATGGAGGCCGGTTGGTCGGATCTCCGTCGTTCGTTCCTCGCCGTGCCCGCCGCCGTCGGCCGGATGTTCCGCGAGCACGGCGTTCGGATGTGGTCGATCGTCTTCTGGGGTGGCGCCGTCACCCTCCTCACCTCGGGCATCCTCGATCCCACCCTGTCGGCGGTCTTCGGCCTGGGCTTCCTCGCCTTCGCCCCCACCGCGGTCACCGGGATGCTCGGCAGGCTCATCACCGGGGTGTGGACTTGGCTCATCGGCTTCTTCGCCCCGAGGAACAAGCCGCGCCCACCCGGCCTCGGCGGCCAGCTCGTCGGCGTCGTCGGAGCCGGCGTCGGGTTCCTCGTGGCCAGCCAGGCGACCGAGACCGCGTTCCAGGTGATCGCCGCCCTGGCCCTCGTCGCCCTCTCGTACTTCGTGCTGATGAACACCCCATCGAAGGCGGGTACCACGGCGGCGTTCATACTCCTCGGCCTCGCCTTCTGGGTGGCGGGCGAAGGCATCGCCCGGGCGTTCCAGGGTTGCTGCGGCGAGGCCCATCACCATCCGCTCGATCCCGGCATGAAAGCTGCAACGCTGTCGGCGGCGGCAGGCCTGGCCGGCGGTGTCGCCGGGATGATCGGTGCCGGTGTCGGGGCGGTGCTCGCCGCCCACCCGCAGAATCCGGCGACCTGGACCGA
Source organism: Acidimicrobiia bacterium (assembly GCA_016215655.1). Classification (GTDB taxonomy): domain Bacteria; phylum Actinomycetota; class Acidimicrobiia; order Spongiisociales; family UBA11373; genus UBA11373. Next base: position 8,197 of record JACRIT010000007.1, on the reverse strand, counting down.
CTCCAGCGGCGAGGGCCCGACGATCACCGGCGACCCGATCCCCGACGGCCCCACGCGGACCACGACGATCACCCTCGAGGGCGATGAGGCCCGGGCCGCCCTCGACGCCTGGCGCCGGGCCAATGCCGAGGGCGGACAGGTCGACCTCGCCCTGCCCGAGGACGAGCAATGGGAGATATCGGCCTCCGACGCCGAGGGCAACACCGCGCGGAGCGGTCACCTGGGGACCCGAGGACGGGTCACCGGGATCGGCGGCATCGTCGAAGCCGAGGACGGTTCGATCGCCATCTCCGTCGATGTCACCGCCTACAACCCGCCGGTGACCGCGCCGGCATCGGGGGTCGCCGGGAGCGGGGTCACCACCGCACCCCCGGCGCCGTCCGCGGGAGTGAGCGCCGGGATCGATGCCGCCGCCGGCGACGCGGCCGACGACGCCCCACCACCGCCGCCACCGGACGACACGACTCCTCCGGCGGAACCCGAGCCCACGGTTCCCGGCGTCCCCGTGCCCGATGTGGCCGAGGTCATCGAGGACACCGCCGTCCCGCCGCGCAAGACCCCACCCCAGGGGAGCATTCCCGACGGCTCCGACCCCGGGGCGTACGCCGACTGGGTCGGGAAGACCGCCACCGGCACCCTGCCTCCCCCCGATGGCGAAGCCCTGGGCGGCCTCATTCGTGGCGACCGCAACGAGGCGACGCTGACCGGCAGGTTCACCGGGAAGTGGGCGCCCCTGCTCGGATCGACCGAGTCGCGCACCGATGGTGTGGCGGTGAAGTTCCCCACCGGCGACCGGATCCTGGTGCGGGTGCAGGATGGCAGGCTGCAGGTGCGTCATGAGGCGAGCATCTTCAGCGTGTTCGCCGACGCCGTCGCCGACAATGCCGCGGCTACCGGGGTGAGACTCCCCAAGATCGAGACCGCCATCGAGGCGGTGAGCGGACCCCTCGACGGCTTCAACCGTGCCATGGACACCACCGGCCGTCGCGTCGAGGCGGTGATCCGGAATCCGGATGGGAGCATCACGATCCGGACAAGATGAAGTCTTCAGTCATCAGTCATCAGCAGGAGTCGGCTCCGGTCTGACTCACGACTGATGGCCGAGGATCGGGCTGAAGACTGAAGACTGAGGACTGAGGACTCTCCCTCAGAACTGCAGCGCTGCGGCCGACCAGTGGAAGCCGGCGCCGAAGGCGGTGAGCACCACCAGATCACCCTGGGCGATGCGGCCCTCCTCGCAGGCTTCGGCGAGGGCGAGGGGGACGGTGGCCGAACCGGTGTTGCCGTAGCGATCGACGTTCACATACACCTGCTCGGGGCGCAGACCGAGCTTCTCGCGGACCGTTTCCAGGATGCGCAGGTTGGCCTGGTGCGGGATGACGAGGGAGACATCGGCCTTGAGGCGTCCCGCCAGTTCGAGCACCTTCTCGGCGGCCTCCGACATCCGCCTCACGGCGTGGCGGTACACCTCGCGCCCGTTCATCACGATGTCGTGCTGCCCGCCCTTGCGCGCCTCCGCCAGGGTGAAGGGACGCCGGGTGCCGCCCGTCTCCAGGGTGAGGATGTCGGCGGCGCTCCCGTCCGTACCCGCCGAGGCGGAGAGGATCTCGGCGCGCACCGCCTCCCCCTCCCCCACGACCACCGCGCCGGCAGCATCGCCAAACAGCACACACGTGGTGCGGTCGGTCCAGTCCATGAGACGCGAGATCAATTCGACGCCGACCACGAGCACCCTCTTCGACGCCATGTGCACCCGGGTGCGCGCGATGTCGAGGGCGAGCACGAAGCCGGCACACCCACTCCCACCGAGGTCGTAGGCCGTCACCTCGCCGGCGCCGATGCGGTGCTGAAGGTGGGCCGCGGTGTCGGGGGTGTACACCTCGGGGGTGTCGCTGGCAACGATGATCTCGTCGATGTCGGCGGGAGTGAGACCGGCATCGGCGATGGCCCGATTGGCGGCATGGGCGGCAAGGTCCAGGGTGGACTCGTCGTCGGCGGCGAAATGGCGTTCGCGGATGCCGGTGCGGCTGAGGATCCACTCGTCGTCGGTATCGACCAACTCCGACCAGTCGGCGTTGGTCATGACTCGCTTCGGCACGTAGGAGCCGAACCCGAGTATCCCGATGCGACGCGCCACGAAACCCCCTTCCAGGTGTGGACACTACCCGGGACGCCACGCGACGCGCGCAGCCACGAGCCCTCAGCCGTCAGCCCTTGGCCCTTGGCCCTCAGCCCTTTGCCCTCAGCCCTTTGCCCTTAGCGGTTGCCGGCTTGATGGCATGGCACTTACCAACGGCTAATGGCTAATGGCTAACCGCCGACGGCTGATCGCTCACCCCCAATTCCCCCTTGAACCGTTCTGCGACGACAATGCCGGTTCCATGGAACTGTTTCTCGGCTCGCTGCTCATCTTCGTGCTCCGCATCGGCGACGTCGGCATCGCCAGCGTCCGCATCGTCACCCTCATGCGGGGCAAGATCTGGCTGGCGGCGCTCCTCGGCTTCTTCGAGTCGCTGTTCTGGGTGAGCGCCGCGGCCATCGTGTTCACCAATCTGGACCACCCGATTCGGATCATCTCCTTCGCCGCCGGATTCGCCACCGGCACCATGATCGGCGGCTTCGTCGAACGCTGGCTGGCGATGGGCACCGCGCTCCTGCGAGTGATCACACCCATCGAGTCGGCACCGGTCGCCGAGGCGCTGCGAGCCGCCGGATACGCCGTGACGGTGCTCAATGCCGAGGGTCGCGACGGCGAAGTACGGCTCAACTTCATGGTGCTGCCCCGCCGCAAGGTGAAGGATGCGCTGGCGATCGTGCACCGGGTCAGCCCCGACGCCTTCATCACCGTCGAGGACATCCGCATCGCAGAATTGGAGCGGACCAAGCGATCGGCGGTGTTTGGAGGCTGAGCCCGCGATTCGCAATGCGCAGTGCGCCAGACGCGCCCCAATGTCATCGCCGTGATCTGACGAATTGCGAATCGCAGACATCGGGAAACGCTGCCAGAACGCGAAGCAGGGGCGGATCTCCGCCCCTGCTGTGCGTTCCGATTCGGCTTTCAGGCTGCGAACAGCTCTGCCCAATGGTCGGCCACCGCCGTGTCGTAGGTGAGCGAGTAACCGCAGCCCCACACGAAGCTGTCGGTACCCGAGATCAGGTAGCGCTGCCCCACCTCGAGACCCGGGCCCGTCAGTGCCAGCGAGGTCTCACCGACCAAGCCGTTGGCATCGAAGGTGGCCGTCGATCCCTCGCCCCCGCGGAACCAGCGATGCACCTCGAAGGTCACCGTGACTCCGGGGACGTCGATGCCGGGCTGAGGGGCTGCCTCGTCGATCGACACCACCGTCCCGTCGAAGGCGAACTCCTGGTTCGCCAGCATCTCCTCGGTGTACTGGAGGCACATCCCCATCGAGTCACCGCCGATCGGCTCGCCGCCGACGATCACCTCTTCGGCCTCGTCCTTGAGAAGGGCGTATGCGCCGCCGGCGATCGCCGCAGCGAACACCGCCAGGCCCACCCCCATCGCCACCCGCCGCAGCAGCGGCTGGGGGCGCCGGGGCGCCTTCTCCTGTTCCTTCACGTCCATGCTCGTAACCTCCTGGAAAAGGGCCCGTGCGTGGGCCCCGGTCGTGTCCTTGGGCACCTCCAGGGGATCGAGCGGATCGGCCCGACGGAGCATTTCGATGGGATCGAAACCTGTCATTCCCGTTCCACCTCTCCCGGCCCCGGTTGGATGCCGTACACCCCCTCAGGTGTCCGGGACCGACTCTCGGATTTCATCGATTTCTCGGCAGGGCTGCCAACGCCGAGCCGGGCGAGTTCACGGGCAAGCTTGGTGCGGGCACGATGCAGCCGTACCGCCACCGCACCGGGAGTGATGCTGAGCACCACGGCGATCTCATCGTTGGAGAGATCGTCCCACGCCGCCAGGGTGAGGATCTCCCGATCGTCGGCGCGAAGGCGGTCGAGGGCCTCGTGCACCACGTCGAAGTCGCCCGGTTTCGCCGGTGCCTGGTGCTCGAGGCGGTCGGTGAGACGATCGCGCCGGTCGGTGGAGCGGTACTGGTTGGCGAGCACCCTGCGGGCCACGCCGTACATCCAGGCCATGCGCCGCTCGTCGGTGGGAATGTCGTCGAGCCGCCGCCAGGCGATGAGCATCGTGTCCGCGACGACATCGTGGGCGTCATCGCGCGTGCGGGCGCGACGCAGGGCATAGCCCATGAGGCGCGGGTAGGCGGCGTCGTACAGCACGCGGAAGCGCTCGACCCGCTCGCCGTGCCCCTCGTTCATAGGGGTGGGACGCTACTGGGAGTGCCACGGTTCCCCGGCGCAGAGGTTCTCCTCTGCGCCGGGGAACGCCCGCCTCAGGCGCCGAACACCTCGGCCCATTCGGCGGCGACGGCGGTGTCATAGGTCAGCGAGTATCCGCACGCCCAGACGAACCCATCCGACCCGGAGATCAGGTACCGCTCCCCCACCACCAGGGAGGTTCCGACCAGGGCCTGGGCCTCGGTGGAGAGCAGTCCGCCGGCCCCATAGGTCGCCGTCGTTCCCTCGCCCCCGCGGAACCACTGGTGCACTTCGAAGGTGGCCTGCTCGCCGTCAGCCGAGGCCGCGGTGAGCGTCCCGTCGAAGGCGAATTCCTGGGCGGCCAGGGTGTCCTCGTCGAACGCCAGGCAGTCGCCTGCTGCGCTCCCGATCGGCTCCCCGCCGACGATCATCCCCGCCTCCGGCGCGGCGTCGTCGTCTCCACAGGCACTGAGTCCGGCCACGAGCACCAACCCCAGCATGAGCCCCAATGCCCGGCGGCGCGCCGGGGTCCCCATCACGTCCATGTCGTCACCCTTTCTACGTTTCCGTACCAGGTGAGATGTCCGGCTGGGGGTCGGCGGTTTCCGGAAGTTTCCACGGATCGGCCTCGGCGTCCCCATACCCGGTACCCTGCCCGCCCTGCCCGCAACGATGCCGACCTCCCACCACCACCGGCCCCACGGCAAGCGCCTCGCCCTGCTGTCGCTCGGCGCCCTCGGTGTCGTGTACGGCGACATCGGCACCAGCCCGCTCTACGCCCTCCGCGAGTCGCTCCACCCCGAGCTCGGCGTCGCGGTGAGCGAAGGCGCCGTGCTCGGTGTGCTGTCGCTGATCGTGTGGTCGCTCATCATCGTGATCTCGATCAAGTACCTGGTCTTCGTGATCCGGGCCGACCAGCAGGGTGAGGGCGGCATCCTCGTGCTCACGTCGCTCATCTCCACCCAGAACCCGCGGCGACGCCGCCGCTTCCTCATCCTCGTCGGGCTGTTCGGCACCGCCCTGCTCTACGGCGACGGCATGATCACTCCGGCGATCTCGGTGCTGAGCGCCGTCGAGGGCCTCGAGTTGAGCGCCCCGAGCCTCGAGCCTTACGTGCTTCCCATCACCGCCGCGATCCTGGTGGCGCTGTTCATGATCCAGCGGCGCGGCACGGCGGCGGTGGGTCGCGTCTTTGGGCCGGTGATGGTGACCTGGTTCGCCACCCTGGGAATCCTCGGTCTGCGCTCGATCATCGCCCACCCCGACGTGCTGCGAGCGATCGATCCATCACACGCCGTGACCTTCTTCGTCGATCACGGGTTCAAGGGGTTCCTCGTGCTCGGGGCGGTGTTCCTCGTGGTCACGGGTGGCGAGGCGCTCTACGCCGACATGGGCCACTTTGGGCGGCACCCGATCCGCCTCGCCTGGTTCGTGATGGTGCTCCCCTCACTCCTCGTCAACTATCTCGGTCAGGGTGCCCTCATTCTCCGCGACCCGGCAGCGGTGGAGAGCCCGTTCTATCTCCTCGCCCCGGAGGCGCTGCGGCTCCCCCTGATCGTGCTCGCCACCATGGCCGCCGTCATCGCCTCGCAGGCGCTCATCTCGGGTGCCTTCTCCCTGGCGATGCAGTCTTCGCTCCTCGGCTACCTGCCTCGCCTCCGCATCGACCACACCTCCGACCTCGAACGCGGTCAGGTGTACGTACCGGCGATCAACTGGGCGCTCATGGTCGCCTGCCTCTCGCTCGTGTTCGGGTTCGGGTCCTCCTCGAGCCTGGCGGCCGCCTACGGCGTGGCGGTCACCGCCACCATGGCGGTCACGACCGTGCTCTTTGCCGTGGTCGCCCGCGAGCGCTGGTTGTGGCCGCGCCCGGTGGTGGCGGCGCTCACCGCGGTGTTCCTCACCATCGATGTCGCCTTCCTCGGCGCCAACCTGTTCAAGATCCCGGCCGGAGGCTGGTTCCCGCTGGCGATGGCGGCCGTCGTTTTTACCCTGATGACGACGTGGAAGACCGGCAAGCAACTCGTCGGTGAGCGCCTGCGTGAGGGCGACATCCCTCTGCGCGCCTTCGTCGACAGCCTCGAGGCCCATCCCCCGCGTCGGGTCCCCGGCACCGCCGTCTACCTGTACCGGCGCCCCTTCTCGGCGCCGCCGATCCTGGTGGCGAATCTCCGGCTGCACGGGGTGCTGCACCAGCAGGTGGTGCTGCTCGGCGTCGAGGTGGAGGAGATCCCCCGGGTGCATCCCCGCCGCGCCCTCGAGGTCCACCACCTGGGTCACGGCATCTCCCAGGCGATCCTCCACGTGGGCTACATGCAGCAGCCCAACGTCCCGAGGGCCCTGGAAGCCGATGCCGCCGAGCTGCGCTTCCACCCGCTCGACACTTACTACTTCCTTGGCCGCGACACCATCCTCGTGACCGGACGGCCCGGGATGGCACATTGGCGAGAGCGGCTGTTCGCGGTGATGTCGCGCAACACCCGGGGTGCCGTCGCCTACTACTCCATCCCTCCGGACCGGGCCGTGGAGGTCGGGCTCCAGGTGGAGTTGTAGGCGGGACCGTGGCACGATGACGCCGTATGGGTGAACGAGTCGTCCAGATCATCCTGATCGTGCTCGCCGTGGTGGTCGCCTTCACGGTTCTCGGCTGGCTGCTGCGGGCGCTGTGGTGGATCGCCCTCATCGCCGGCGGCGTCGTGCTCGGTGGCCTGATCCTGGGGAAGATCTCGAAGAGCTGAGCCTCTGGTCCAGCGGATCCTGTCACGGGTCTCGGGACGCGCCGGGTCCCGGCACCGAGAGCATGCCGGGACCCGCGGTGGCGTCAGGGGTCAGGCGTCTTCGGCAACGAGGTCCCGCAGGAACTGCACGATGTCGCGGCCGGTGGCATAGGCGTCACGCAGGCTCGCACCGCCAGCCCGCAAATCGCGGCGTCCCGCCGCCAGCGTCGACTGCGCCGGTTCCGGCCAATCGCCGGCATCGAGGCCGATGACCGACTCGGCCACGGGGTCGGCGAGCCTCACCCCTGCATCGATGCCGTCGGTCATCTCCTCGAGCATGCGCCAGGCCGCATCGACGTCATGACCCTTCTCTTCGGCCCGCGTGATGAGGTCGTCGAGCTTGTCGGCAAACCGCTCGAGCTTCGATCCGAAAGCAACGAGCGCATCTGAGGCGATCACCTGGTGGGTCTTCGGCGCCAGGACGTTGCCGATATGGAGCGCCGGGACCGCCCGGATCACTTCCCACACCTCGGCCAACGTCGTCGCCGCCTCGGCCTGGGCGGCGAGGCTCTCGAGCGCTTCGGCGGCGGCGCCGATGTCCCCGGACAGGGTGGCGGCGTGGCCTTCGGTGATGTGTTCGCTGGCGGCGACGGAGGAGCGCAGCCGGCCGAGCAGGTCCATCTGCCGCTCGATCATCTGCGCGGCCCGTTCCTTGAGTTCCTCGAGGGCGTGGTCGCGGACCCGCTCGGGAGCCGTGGTGGTCGTATCGCGTGCGCCGTCCTCGGCGGCCATGGCCGCCGCGGGGACGATGCTGACCGCCAATACGACGGCAATGACGATGCTGCGTCGCATCATGAGTCTTCTCCTTCCAGGGAGTCGCCGAGCAGGTCGTCGATCTCATCGAGCAGGCTCTCGAGATCGTCGAACTCGCTCAGTTCCTCATCGATGTCGGGAAACGGCGCCACCGTCGTGGTGACGGCGACCGTCACGGACGGAGCGGTCGGAGCCGTGGTGGTGACCGTCGTCTCCGCCACGGCCACCGTCGCGGCCACGAGGTCGGATTCGACTGCCTCGGCCACGCCGGCATCGGGGGAGGGGACGAGATCGCCCCTGTCATCGCCGCACTCTCCGGCCACGAGCAGCATCGCCAGCAGTCCGCCGACGACACGGCCCTTCCCGGTGGTGGTGTG
>JACRIT010000055.1 GCA_016215655.1 Acidimicrobiia bacterium | reverse complement strand
GTCGGCGGTGATCTCGATGAGGTAGGACTCGAGGCGGCCCCGATTCCACCTATCGAACACCTCGGCCATCTCCTCGTGGGTCATCCCGAGGCCGCGATGCATGACGTGATAGGTCTCGGCGATGAGCTGGATGTCCCCGTACTCGATGCCGTTGTGCACCATCTTCACGAAGTGCCCCGAGCCGCCGGGGCCGACCCACGAACAGCAAGGGGTGCCATCGGTGACGCTGGCCGCGATCGCCTGGAGCACCTCCGCGATGAGCGGCCACGCCTCGGGATCGCCCCCCGGCATGATCGAGGGGCCGTGGCGGGCACCCTCCTCGCCACCCGAGATACCGGCGCCGACGAACCGAATGCCGTGAGCCCCGAGTTCGCCGACCCGACGAGCGGTGTCGGCGAAGTGGCTGTTGCCCCCGTCGATGATCACATCGCCCTTGGCGAGCAGGGGGGTGAGGTCGGCGAGCACGGCATCGACCGGCTCGCCCGCCTTCACCATGAGCAGGATTCGCCGCGGGACGGTGAGAGCCCCCACCAGCTCGCCGAGGGTGGCGACACCCTGGATGGTGGTGCCCGCTGCCGGGCCGGCGAGGAACTGCTCGGTGCGTTCGGCGCTGCGGTTGTACACCACGACCGAGTAGCCATGATCGGCGATGTTGAGCGCGAGGTTCTGGCCCATCACGGCGAGGCCGATGAGACCGATGTCCGCGGGCACGGCGTCGACTCCTGGTCGGGGAGGTCAGGCTACCGGTCGGAGGCGATCGGACGGGACACGGCGATCTCGTTGTGGCCGGGTCGGGTCGGTCGGACCTCGATCACGCCGGCAGGGGCGGCAGTGTCTGCTCGTCGAGCCAGTCGGCGAAGAATGCACCGAGGTCGCGCCCGGAGATCTCCTCGGCCACGGCGATGAAGTCGGCAGTGGCTGCATTGCCGTGGCGGAACCGGGAGTGATAGGTGGTGAGGATCGACCTCATCGTCTCATCACCGACCTCGGTGCGCAGTGCGGCAAGGGTCAGCCCTCCGCGCCAGTACACCCCGGTGCCGAACAGTTCGGCGATGCCGGGATCGGAGATGGGAGCCATGAGCTGACCCTGGAGTGCCGAGTGCAGGCTCGTGATGTACGACGCTGCGGCGTCTTCACCGTACGCCTCCTCGACCCACAGGAACTCGGCAAAGGTGGCAAAGCCCTCATTGAGCCAGATGTCGCGCCAGGTCGTCGGGGTGACACTGTCACCAAACCACTGGTGGGCGAGTTCGTGGGCGACCACGCCATCGTCGACGGCATCGGCGCCCATCATCGTCATCGTCTGAGTCTCCATCGCACCCGGAAACGCGGCGACGATGACGTGTCCGTACTCGTCGAATGGATACGGGCCGAACCAGTCGGTGAAGAGCACGAGCATCTCGGCGACCCGTCCGAATGCCGCCGGTGCATCCTCGTACGATGACGGGACGTAGTCGCGCAGCTCGATGCCGCCCGGCTCGGTCGACTCGTATCTCGTGTAGGGCCCGATGGCCAGGGTCGCCAGGTAGGTGGCCATCGGATCGTCCATCTCCCAGGTGAAGGTCGTGTTGACCCCGTCGGCGGTCTCGGCGATGAGGGTGCCGTTGGACACGGCGGTGAACCCCAAGTGCGTGGGGACGGCCGCGGCGATGGTGAAGGTTGCCTTGTCCGAGGGGTGGTCGCTGCCGGGGAACCAGGAGTGGGCGCCGTTGGGCTCGGCAAAGGCATAGGCGGTGGAACCCACGGTGATCCATCCCGCCTCGAACCCGAGCGACGGGACCGTCGTCCTCAGCGGTGTGCCGTGGTACTCGACCACCACCGTGAAGCCCTCGCCGGCAGGGATGGCGGCGGGAGGCGTGACCAGGACCTCTTCGCCCTGGCGTTCGAACGACGCCGCGGCGCCATCGAGGGTGACCGAATCGATGGTCATCCCGGCGAAATCGAGCGAGAACTCGTCGAGGGTCTCGACGGCGACGGCGTCGATCGAGGTCGACGCCGCCGGGAACTGCCGCAGGGTGTCGTCGACCTCGATGGCGATTGCGTAGTGCTCGACGTCGTATCCGGGGTTGCCGAGACCGGGGAAGTAGGGATCGCCGACCCCGGAGGCCGACGGAACCGTGGTCGGTGGAGTGGTGGTCGGCGTGCTGGGTGCCGAAGTCCCGGGTGTCGTCGTCGCGGTGGTGTCCGGGGGGACCGTCGTGGCAGCGGTCGTGGTGCCGAGTCCGGTGGTGATCCAGGACCCTCCCTGCGACCCGTCGCCACATGAGCCGAGCGCGAACGCGAGCACGACGAGAAGAACGAGGGGGCGTGACATGTGGTCCGACGATACCGTCGATCGGGTTGTGAGCGGTCCGTGGGTGATAGCGTCGGTTCGTGAGGTTTCGCCACTCCGCCGTTCTTCGCCGGGCCCTCGACTCGGCTCGTGAGGCTCTGGCGAGGCTCGAGCCGGCCCAGATACCCGCCGCCTTGCGGCCAGTGGTGCGGGCCTCCGAGTTCACGCCACCGCTCGAGGAGAAGCTCGTGCGCGAGCTCGACCGCCTGGACTGGCTGCGTGCCAAAGCCGCCGAATCATGGAAGGGAGCGGAGGTGGCGCTGACCGGCGATGGCCCGGATCGGGCCTCGGCCCTGTTCCTCCTCCGGCCCGAAGGCTGGATGGCCGACTTCGCCCGGCTGTCGTGGGACGCCGGCCAGGCGGCAGGGTCGGTGGCGGGGGAGCGAGCCGCCCGGGAAGCGGAGGTGCTGCGGCTGGAGCGAACCGCGGCCAAGGATCGATTGCGTGAGGTGGCCAAGGAGGCGAACGAGCTCCGCCGCGAGGTGAAGCGCCTGGAGCGGGCGGCGGCGGAGCCGGGGCGCCTCGAACAGGCCGGGGCGGCGCGCCATCGCGATCTCCTCGCCGAAACCGAGGCGGAGCGGCTTCACGAGCGCGCCGAGCTCGAGGGGCGCGTCGCCGAACTGCAGGCCGAGGTGAAGCGTCAGGCGGCGGCGCTGCAAAAGGCGCGTGCCGAACGCGCCGCGGCGTTGGCGCTCGCCGAAGAGGGCCGCCCGGCGGCTGGCTGGGCCAAAGGTGGCATCGGCCTCGCCCGGGCGCTCGACTCGGTGACCGCGGCTGCGGCACGGGTGATTCCCGAGGCCGAGGCCGTGCCGGGTGCGGTGGCACCGACCTTGCCTCCGGGGGTGCGGCCCGACTCCGCCGATGCGGTCGACAAGGTTCTCGAGCATCGCGGACCCAAGCACATCGTCGTGGACGGATACAACGTCGGCCTGGCGCTGGCGGCGGGGAAGGCCGCCGACGTTCGGGCGAGGCTCGATCCGGTGCTCGCCAGGATGCGCACCGTGGCCCGTCCTCCGCGCAGCGTCACGGTGGTCTACGACTCGAGTCGGGAGGGATCGCGGGTGTCGGGCATTGGGGGCGTGGTGGTGACCTTCGCCCCGCCCGGCACGAGCGCCGATGACGTCATCGTGCGTCTTGCCGCCGTTGCCGGAACCGTGGTGATCTCGAACGATCGGGAGGTGCGCGAGCGCGCCACCCGTGCTGGAGCCCTGGCCCTGTGGTCCGAAGCGCTGGTGGCGTGGTCGAGGCGGAGGCGGTAGGCGTTTCCCGTTTCCCGTTGGTTTGCCTTGCTTCTTGCGAATTGCGGATTGCGAATTGCGAATTGCGAATTTGCCAGCCGCCCCGCTTCCTGTCACACCCTCCTCATACGTTTCCCTCATGCGAATCGATTGCGATGAATGTGTGATGCAGCACACGGCGGCGTGTCTGGACTGCGTCGTCGGTCATCTGCTCCGCGATGCGCTGGGGCCGATCGAGGTCGATCGGGAGCAGGCGGCAGCGCTGGAGGCACTGGCCGATGTCGGGCTGGTCCCACAGCTTCGCCTGGTGCGTCGCGCCGTGGGCGAGTAGGCCGCGGCGATTGGACCAGACCGATACCCTCGCCGGTCGTGGAACTGCGCGAACGCATCGGGAAACTCTTGACCGACGCGGGGTGCGTCGGATTCGGCTTCACCACTGCCGAGCCGTTTCCGGAGGTGCGGGTTCGATTGGCCGATGCGGTGGCTTCGGGTCGTTCCGCGGGCCTGCCCTTCACGTTCCGCGATCCCGCCACCTCCACCGACCCGGGCGCCTCCTTCCCGTGGGCGACCTCCCTCGCGGTGGCGGCGATGCCCTATGTGCCCGATTCCGGGTCACCGGGTCCCGCATCGCCGGGCACCGCCCGCATCGCCCGATTCGCCACCAGCGATCACTACCGGCCGCTGCGGGCCGCGCTCGGGGCGGTGGCGGCGCTGCTGGTCGCCGCAGGTCATCGCGCCGAGGTGCTCGTCGACGATGCCCGACTCGTGGATCGCGCCGCGGCGGTGCGCGCCGGGGTGGGTTGGGCCGGAAGCAGCACCCTCGTGCTCGTCCCCGGGGCCGGGCCGTGGGTGCTCCTGGGGAGTGTGGTCACCGATGCCGCGCTGGCGCCTACCGAAGCGATGCGGCGCACCTGTGGGACCTGTACCGCATGCCTGCCCGCATGTCCCACCGGGGCGATCATCGCGCCGGGAGTGCTCGACGCCCGGCGGTGCTTGTCGGCGGTGCTGCAATCGCCCGGGTGGATCCCCTCCGAGGTGCGTGTCGCTGTTGGGGATCGACTCTATGGATGCGACGACTGCCTGGAGGCATGCCCGCCGGGGGATCGGCTGCTCGCCGCGGCGGTGCCCGGCAAGGGACGGGTGGATGTGTACCGGCTGCTCGCCGCCGATGATCGGTCGTTGCGGGCTGGGTATCCGCACTTCTTCGTGCCCCGCCACGAGGGGCGGTGGCTGCGGCGCAACGCCTTGGTGGTGCTGGGCAATACCGGTGGCGGTGATGCGGTGGGAGTGTTGGCGGGCTACGCCGCGCACCCCGACCCGATGCTGCGGGGTCACGCCGTCTGGGCGCTGGGGCGCGTCGCCGATGCCAGGGCTCGCGCCGTGCTCGGGGTCGTCACGCGCACCGACCCCGAGCCCGATGTCGTTGCCGAAGCCGTGGCCGCCCTGGCATAGTCGCCGGTACCCTGGCCGGGTGATACTCGTCGCCGATGTGCACGGCGCCTTCGACGAGCTCGGTCGGGTGGCAGCGATGGGGGAGCCGCTCCTCGTGCTCGGCGATCTGCTCAATTTCGTGGATCACCGCACGCATGAGGGAATGCTCGCCGATGTGGTGGGACGCCCGGTGGTGGCGCAGCTTGCCGAGCTCCGCAGCCGCGGGGACCGCGAAGCGGCTCGCACCGTGTGGCGGGCACTGCACGCCGAGCGGGGGTCTGAGATCCAGGAACGCCTCGAGGCCCTCACCGAGATCGGGTACCGGGCGATGGGCGAGGCGCTGCGCGGGGCCCGGGCGTTTGTGACGTTCGGCAACGTCGACCGCCCGGAGCGGCTCGCCGCCCACCTCCCCGAGGGGTGCAGGTTCGTCGATGGCGTCGTCGTGGAGATCGACGGCTGGCATGTGGGCTTCGCCGGTGGCGGCGTGCCCGCGCTCGGCGTTCCGGGTGAGGTGGCGGAGGAGGAGATGAGCCGGAAGCTCGCCGCCCTCGGACCCGTGGACGTGCTCTGCACCCACGTGGCGCCGGCAGTGTCGGCGCTCAGCGCGGACGTCATCGGGGGAAGACCCAAGCATTCCCACGCCGTCCTCGAGTACCTGCTCACCTCACGGCCGCGGTGGCACTACTTCGGCGACATCCATCAGCCCCAGGCGAACCGCTGGCGGGTGGGATCGACCGAATGCCGCAATGTCGGGTACTTCCGCGCTACCGGTCGCGCCGTGCGTCATGGGGCGCGGCCATGAGCCGCGTCGGCGGAGTCGACCTGGGGCGTCTGGCCGCGGCATACGGTCACCGGGTGGAGGAAGACGCCGCCGTTCGCGCCGCGGCGGCGGCCGCGGCGGCCCGACTCCACCGGGGCAGTCTGGCAATCGATGTCGGCGGCGGCACCGGTGCCCACGCCGCCGTCTTTGCCGCGAGCGGATCGCGGGTGCTCGTGGTCGATCGTTCGACCGCCATGGCTCTGGCGGCGCGTCGCACCGGGACTCTCGCGGTCGTGGGTGACGGCGCCGGGCTCCCCGTCGGCGATGCCTGCGCCGACCTGGTGTACTTCCATCTGTCCATTCACCACGGCCCGCCGGACCTGTGGATCTCCGAGGGGGCGCGGGTGGCGCGTCCCGGCGGCTTGGTGTGGGTGTGGACCCTGGCTCCGGCCCATCACCGCACGTCGTTCCTGGCCCGCTGGTTCCCCTCCGTGGCTCCGCTCGACGAGGCCCGGTTCCCCGATCCGGACGTCCTGGCCAGGGCGATGCTGGCGAGCGGGCTCGTCGATGCGATGCAGTCGGATCACGTCGAGCACGTCACCCGGTCGGCGGGTTCGTGGGTGGAGGCGGTGCGCGCCGGGTTCGTATCCACCCTGCATCTCGTGGCGGCCGACGAGATCGAGGCGGGCCTGGCCGCGTTCGCCGCCGCCCATCCGGATCCCACGGAACCGGTGGCGTACACCATCGCCTTTCGGCGGGTGTCGGCGACACGACCGTCGCTACCCTCCTGATCGTGGAAGGAACCGTCCGCACCTCCGAGGCGAATGCGCCGCCCGAGACCGTCTTCGCCGTGGCGGCGGACCTCGCCGCCTACCCGGACTGGGCCACGGGTGTCGCCGGGGTCGAGGTCCTGGCGACCGACGACATGGGGAGGGCGACACGCGCCCGCTTCGAGGTCGATGGGTTCATCAAACGGATCTCCTACGAACTCGCCTACGAGTACGACCCGCCGCACCGCATCTCGTGGCAGGCGGTGCCCGGTGACGACATCAAGCAGATGGAGGGGTACTACGAGTTCCGCCCCCGCGAGGGGGGCACGGAGATCGTGTACGCCTTGCGCGTCGAGCCCGCGTTCGTGGTCCCCGGGTTCCTCCGCCGCCAAGCGGAGAAGCAGATCGTCCAGGCGGCCCTGCGCGGTCTGCGGCGGCGTGCCGAGGAGCAGGTCGCGGGCCGATGAGGGTCCTGCTCATCACCGGCAAGGGCGGGGTGGGCAAGACGACGGTGGCCGCCGCCACCGCCTTGCGCGCCGCCGAACAGGGGCATCGCACCCTGGTGATGTCCACCGATCCCGCCCACAGCCTGGCGGATGCCTTTGCGGTGGCGCTCGGCGACGAGCCCACCGAGGTGATCCCCGGCCTCGCCGGTCAGCAGATCGACGCCCAGCGTCGGCTGGAGAGCCATTGGGGAACGGTGCGCGACTACCTGGCCGAGCTCTTCGACTGGGGTGGCGCCACCGGCATCGCCGCCGAGGAGCTCGTCGTGTTCCCGGGGATGGACGAGTTGTTCGCCCTGGCCGAGGTCCAGGACCACGTCACCTCGGGGGACTTCGACACCCTCGTCGTGGATTGCGCACCGACCGCGGAGACGCTGCGCCTGCTCAGCCTCCCCGACGCCCTGGGGTGGTACATGGAGAAGCTGTTTCCGCTGGAGCGCCGGGTGGCGCGCGTGGTGCGCCCGGTGCTGAAGCGGGTGATGTCCATGCCACTTCCCGGAGACGACGTGTTCCAGGCCGGCGAGGGCTTCTATGGGCGCATCGAGGGGGTGCGCCGCGTGCTCGCTTCTCCTGAGATCACGAGCGCCCGGCTGGTGATGAACCTCGAGAAGATGGTGGTGGCCGAGGCGCGTCGCACCTACACCTACCTGGGGCTCTTCGGGTACGCGGTCGACGCCGCCATCGTGAATCGCATCATCCCCGAAGCCGTCACCGATCCCTACTTCAAGCGGTGGCGCGAGCTCCAAGCAGAACACCTCGCCACGGTGGAGGATGCCTTTGCCGACCTCGCGCTGCTCCGTCTCCGCCTGTTCGACGAGGAGATGGTGGGGGTCGACAAGCTGCGTCTGGTGGGCGAAGAGCTGTACGGCGATCGCGACCCGACCAGCCGGCTTGCGGTGAATGCACCGTTCCGGGTGTTCGATCTCGACGACGAGGTCGTACTGGCGTTGCGGCTTCCCCTCGCCGAGCGGGGCGAGGTCGACGTGGTGCGCCACCACGACGAGGTCTACGTGACCGTGGGTCCTTATCGCCGTTCGCTGGTGCTGCCGGACTCGTTGCGACGGCGCGAGGTCATCGGAGCCCGGCTCACGGAAGGAGAGTTGTGGGTGCGATTCGGAGTGCGCGATGAGTGACGAAGGGGACGAGCCCCAGGATCTCCACGAGCTGAGCGATGCGGCACGGCGAGGACTGCAGCGTGCCGGGGTGCATCTCATGAAGGCGGCGATCGAGGTCGTGGCCGGTCTCGGTGCCTTCCTCGAGGAGATCAATGCCGCAGGCCCGGGCCGGGACGACGAGGACGACGAACGCGGGCCGCAGCACATCGAGGTGGAATGAGGAAATGCGGCCCACCTGGGGCCGCATTTCGCTCACTCGGTCGAGTGTGTGTTCAACCGGTGATCTCCACCTTCACCTTGCGGGGGAGCACCTCGGGACGGCGGGGCACCGTCACCTCGAGGATGCCGTTGACCGCCTTGGCCACCACGGTGGTGGCGTCGAGGCCTTCCGGGAGCACCAGGGTCCGGCGGAACTCGCCGGAGAAGATCTCGCGGCGATGGAACCCGTTGGTGTCTCCGGCTTCCTCGAAGTGCCGCTTGCCCGAGATGGTGAGGGTGCGATCCTCGACCGTCACCTCGATGTCGTCGGGATCGACGCCGGCCACCTC
>JACRIT010000054.1 GCA_016215655.1 Acidimicrobiia bacterium | reverse complement strand
CGGTGAGACGCCATGCCGTGGGAAGGATCGCGGTGGCGGCCAGGGTGGCACCCACCGCCGCGACCACGACGACCCAGTCGCGGCGACGACGCACCAGTGGGGCAGCCAGCCCGAGGAACATGAGCCCGAAGAGGGCTCCGAGGCCCGCAGCCGCTGGATCCACCGTGTCGCCGATCCAGGCGCCCACCACCGTTCCCGTCACCCAACCCGAGTACAGGGTGAGATCGGCACCCGTCTTGTAGGCCACCACATCGTCCACGCCGGTGGCGGCGGCACGGATCGTGAGCCCGAAGGTCTCGTCCACCAGGATGAAGGCCATCCGCAATCGCGTGCGCAGCGGCTGGGGTCCGATGAGGCGGGCCAACGTCGCCGACATGGGGAGATGCCGCAACCCGAGACCGGTGGCGGCGAACACCACGGGCGCGGCTCCGGTGGCGACCAGACCGGCCATGGCGAACTGCGCCGCCCCCGAAACGATCAGCAGCGAGGCGAGCACCGCCACCCACCCGGCGAACCCGGCATCGACCGCCACCACCCCGAAGGCGACCCCAAAGGCGCCGATGGCGAAGAAGATCAGGATCGAGTCCCTGACACCCCTGCGAAACGATGGGCCGGCGGGCATCGCCCGAGGGTAGAAGCCGGTGCGGCGCAGGGCGGCGATTCGCCACCCCGGGGTGGGCGGCGGATCAGCCGCGGTCCGGCCGGTGGCCGCGGCCCGGGGGGGAAGTCACCCGGCCGGAGGGCGGGGCCGATCGACCGGTGGGGTGACGACCGCCGCCTCGAGCGACAGGGTGCCGGCGATGATCTCGGCGGCCACCGCGGTGAGATGGCGGCGGTGACTGCGGGCGTACGAGCGGATCACCCCGAAGGCGTGATCCATGTCGCAGGCGAGCCGCTCCGCAACCATGCCCTTGGCCTGCTCGATGGCGACCCGGCTGTCGAGGGCGTGCTGCAGTTGGCGCGCCCGGACCTCCGACTCTCGCACCATCTGGTTCTGGATGATGGCGATCGCCGCCACGTCGCCCATGGCGCGAGCGATGCGACGATTGGCCTCGGACATGCCTCCCGGCAACGCACTGAACAGGTTGAGTGCGCCGATCGGCGCCGCTCTCAGGCGCAACGGCAGCGCATCGACCGATCGAAAGCCGGCGGCCAAGGCCTCCGGGGCGAATCGAGGCCACCGATCGAATGCCGCCGACAGGTCGGCGTCCAGGACGGCCTCCCCGGTGGCATAGGCCTCCAGGCACGGCCCCTCGTCGTTCTGCAACTGGAACAACTCCAGCAGGCGCGTGCGCTCGCTGGACGCCGCCATCACGCGCAGCTTCCCGTGCTCGTCCGACAGGAGGATCCCGGAGGCACTCGCCAGCCCGAGCTCCACACATCCGTCGGCCAGTGCCGTCAGCAGGTCGATGATGTCGAAGTCGTCGACCAGGGAGTCGGTCAGTTCGACGAAGGTCCGAACGAGGAGGTCTTCACGCGTCACGCTGCTCATCCTGTCGTTCATTCGAATGGTACTCCCCCCGCCTCATCACGATCGGCGTCATCGGCCAGTCGCACACGACGATCCACGATGTCACGAGCCACGGCGGCCACCGATCGGCCGCTGGCGTAGGCAAACGCACGAAGCCGCAACGCGGCGTCGGTTATGGCGATGCCGAGCTGCACCGCCACCATGCCGGTGGCCTGGTGCACCTCGGCGCGGTGGGCGTCGACGTCTATCAACTCACGGGCGAGGACGTCGGGCCCGCTCCCCGACTGGATGGTCAGCATCGACCGCACGAGCGCCTCGGCCACCAGGGGGCCGTCGGCGGCCTGGTCGGGGGTCAGATCACCGGCGGCGTCCTGATAGAGCGTCAGCACCCCGATGCAGTCCACCCCGGCATTCAACGGGAACGCGAAGACTCCCCGCACCCCCACGTCGACGGCCGCCGGCGCGAACTGCGGCCACCTCCCGGTGGATGCGCCCTCGAGGTCGGGCTCGAAGATCGGTGTCCGACTCCGGTGGGCGTCGGGGCAGGGCCCTTCACCGAGCGCGAACTGGAGGTCGTCGAGGTCACCGGCGCGGGTATCGGACGCGCACACCGGGCTGCTGTGGTCGCCGCTCATCAAGGTCAGGCCGGCGGAGGACACCAGGAGGGCGGCAACGCTCGTGCCGCACAGGCTGCGGGGGGCCACGGAGGCGGCGCCGTCGGCAAAGAGCGCAGCCACGCGCGACATCCGCTCGGCGCGGTTCATACCCGCCACGTGCGCAACGCCGACGCCACGGGTCGAACACGGGCCACCCGGTTCCGTGAGCCACTCGCAGGCACCACCACACCTCCGGTGAGACCAAACCGCGAGGTCCGGGCGGCCGACTCGACGAGTCGTGGAGCCATGGTACCGGTGCTCGTCGATCTGGTGCATCCGAGGGCGATTCCCGTGCTGGTGCCCGGGCGGCGGTTGCGCGTCGGGGGCGGCGTGCGTACGATGACCACGGCCCAGCCGGGCCAAGCGAAGGCTCGCGTTGCCCCAGACCCTGGTAGCGCCCCTCAGGGGGGTGATCACCAGGATGCACGACACGGCGGCCACACAGCTCTTCGGGAGACTCCCCGATGTCTCGGCGCGCGCCCGCCTCTACGAGGGCTACCAGCCGCTGTCGTGGCACGTCGCCGCCCGCTATGCCAACCGCGGTGCCGAGCTCCCCGATCTCCGCCAGGTGGCGGGCATCGGCCTCCTCAAGGCGATCGATCGGTACGACCCCCGCCGCGGCACCCGCTTCACCAGTTTCGCCGTGCCGACCATCGCCGGAGAGCTCAAGCGCTACTTCCGCGACAACCTCTGGGGCACGGGGGTGCCGAGGCGCCTCAAGGAGCTCAAGGCCACCTGCGGTTGGGTGGGAGAGGACCTCACCCGCGCGCTGGGGAGGACCCCGACCACCGCGGAACTCGCCGCGCACATCGGAGTCCCCGTGGCCGACATCGCCGAAGTGGCGCGTCTCGCCAATGCGTACCGACCCGACTCGCTGGATGTGCCCGCCGTGGGAGACACCGGAGCACGAGGCCCTTCCCCCGACGACGCCGACGCCATGGGGCTGTTCGACGAGGCCGACGCCGTCAGATCCATGTTGGTTGCGTTGTCACCGCTCCAGAGGATGGTCCTCGAGCTGAGGTTCTCCCTCGAGATGACCCAGGACCAGATCGCGGCCAAGGTCGGGATCTCGCAGATGCAGGTCTCCCGACTCCTGCAGCGGACCCTGGAGGCCCTGCGCACCCGGATGACGGGTGCGGCGTGAGGGGAAGCCCTCTGTCCCCGCCCGCGAAATCCAATGTGTGGAACCCCGCTCCGCTGGGTATCAACGGATCACGGAGGTGGAACATGTTCAGACCCGCAGCGGCGATCAGGGCCATTCGCCGTCACCACACCGCGGCTGAGCGGATGAGGTCTCCCCAGCGGGAGGCCGAATCATCCTCCCCCATCGACGACCGGGCCACAGCTCGATCCGTCGACCGCGCCATCGACTGCTGGTGCCACGGGGTCGCCCACCTTCTCAGCGCTCTCGGCCCGCAGGCGGCGCTCTCGCTCATGGCGAGGACCGTCGTCGATCTGGCGGACCGGAACGAAGCCCGGGCGCCGACGCCCCACTCGGTATAGCCCAGGGCGAGCCCACAGAGCGCGAAATCGCGACGTTTCCCACGGCGAGGCTGGGGGTATCCGTTGGAGGTTGGGACCACGAGGAAGGCGGCGTCATGTCCGGAGAAGTGGAACTCGAACGAAGTGGCGTCCTGGACGGGTTTCTCAACACGTCATCGTGGGTGGGCGACCTCCCCGATCCCCGGCGTGACCGGGCGCTGGCAGAGCAGGCGGTGACCTACCTTCGCGGGCGCGGCCTCGACGATCAGGCGGTGGTGCAGTGCCTGCGCGACGAGTTCGAGATCGACCTCGCCACCGCCGAATCGATGGCGTATCCCTGGGCCATGGGTCCCGGCGGTGACCTCCAGCTCGGGAGCTGATGCGCCGGGCGAGGGAGGTGTTCTGAGGAAACCTTCGTTCGAGGGATGCGCCGATGGCCCTCCTCGCGGCGGATCGTGTCGCCGTGGGTCATGGCCTCGACTCCCGAGGAACCCTGCTCAGCGGAGATGCCCGCCCCCGAGAGCAGTCGCAACGCACCAGCTCGCCGGCCCTCCCGTCGGTGGGCCGGTCCCAAGACGGTGGATCCACCCCTCCGGGTGGATCCACCTTCCGCGTCGGTCGGTTCTCGCCTAGAACACGAAGATGACGAGCAAGAGGATGATGATGATTGCGCCTACTCCGATGTACATGGGCACTGCCTTCCTTGATGCCTTCCTGGCACTTCCTCTGCAGTGGTACCCAGTCCGGGATGCCCTCAACCGGATTCGGGGCTCGGCGCCTCAGGGGCTGGCCGAATGAACTCCGTGATGGGTACCCGCCTGCAACCCGGAGACGTCCTTGGCGACCCGCGGCTTGGCGCGAACGAACTGGGACTCCCTTGGTAGCGGGGGGAGGATTTGAACCAACCATGGAGCGGCCCGGAGGGCCACCTTGGAGGGAACTGGGGCGCTCGAAGAGGGCGCCCCAGGACCGACCGTCCGCCACAGGCGGACCCGAGACTTGGCGCGAAGACACTGGGACTCCCTTTGTAGCGGGGGGAGGATTTGAACCTCCGACCTTCGGGTTATGAGCCCGACGAGCTACCAGGCTGCTCCACCCCGCGTCGTGTCCCGTGAGTGTACGGGTGGCCCCCCGGCTGCGCAATGTCGGGACGACATCGCCCGAAGCCACCGGCTAGCGTTGCGCAACCCACACCGGGTTGAGGGGATCGACCACATGCTGCGTTCGAGGATTCGGCACGCGCCCACCGCGATCGGGGGCCCCCGTTGACGGCGCCGGCCGTCTCGCTCGTCGGCGTGGTCAAGCGCTTCGGCGACGTCACCGCGGTCGACGGAGTGACCCTGGACGTGCTGGACGGCGAGTTCTTTTCGCTGCTCGGCCCCTCCGGGTCGGGCAAGACCACCTGTCTGCGCATGATCGCCGGCTTCGAGGCACCTACCGAAGGCTGGGTGCTGCTCCACGGCGACGACGTCACCGGTCTCGCCCCGTACCAGCGCGACGTCAACACCGTCTTCCAGGACTACGCCCTGTTCCCCCACATGACCGTCGAGGAGAACGTGGCCTACGGCCTCATGGTGCGCGGGGTCGACAAGTCCGAACGGGCGAAGCGGGTCGCCGAGGCCCTCGACATGGTGCATCTCGGCGGGTTCGGGGAACGCAAGCCGGGGCAACTCTCGGGCGGACAGCGTCAGCGGGTGGCTTTGGCCCGGGCGCTCATCAACCGGCCCAAGGTGATCCTCCTCGACGAACCGCTGGGCGCGCTGGACCTCAAGCTGCGTCACGCCATGCAGATCGAGCTGAAGTCGATCCAGCGCGACGTGGGAATCAGCTTCATCTACGTCACCCACGACCAGGAGGAGGCGCTCAACATGAGCGACCGCCTCGCCGTGTTCAACCACGGGAGGATCGAACAGGTGGGACCGCCCCAGGAGGTCTACGAGACCCCGCGTACGGAGTTCGTCGCCGGGTTCGTCGGCATCTCCAATGTGGTGCCCGCCATCCTCGCCGAGGCGCTCACCGGGCGCGCCGAGGCGTTCACCGTTCGCCCGGAGAAGATCTCGCTGCACGTCACCGGAGCGCCCGCCCCGAACGCTTCGACCTGTGACGTCGGCGGAACAGTGGTCGACGTGGTCTACCTGGGCATGTTCACGAGATATGCCGTCGAGGTGGCCCACGACACCACCCTCGAAGTGGTTCGACAGAACCTGGACGCACCCCACCGGGAACGCGGACTCCTCGGAGCCACCGTGCACCTGCAGTGGGGGCGCGACGCCTGTCGCTACCTCTCCGAGGGTTCAACGGAAGAGAACCAAGGAGGGGAACTATGACCAAGCGCCGCATTCTGGCGCTGGTGATGCTCGTCGCTCTCGTAGCGGCGGCCTGTGGTGACGACGATGCCACCACCGGTGGGCCCATGACCGAGATCGGCGACGGCGAAGGCGCCGTCTCCATCATCGCCTGGGCCGGCTACATCGAAGACGGGTCCACGGACCCGGCATACGACTGGGTGACGGGCTTCGAAGAGGCCACCGGGTGCGAGGTGACCGTGAAGACCGCCGCCACGTCCGACGAGATGGTGGCCCTCATGCAGGGCTCCAACGAGTACGACCTGGTGACGGCGTCCGGTGACGCCAGCCTCCGGTTGATCTCCGGCGGCACCGTGCAGGAAGTGAACACCGACCTCATCCCCTCGTGGGACCAGGTCGACCCCCGGCTCCAGGAGGCGCCGTGGCACTTCGTGGACGGCAAGCACTACGGCGTGCCCTACCAGTGGGGCTCGAACGTGCTCATGTACCGCACCGACGTGTTCGGTGACACCCCGCCCACCTCGTGGAGCGTGGTGTGGGAGGAGCAGACCCTCCCGGACGGCGAGAGCAACGCGGGACGGATCGAGGCCTACGACGGCCCGATCTACATCGCCGATGCCGCGCTGTATCTGATGGCACACCAACCCGAGCTGGGGATTACCGATCCCTACGCGTTGAACCGTGATCAGTTCAACGCCTCGCTCGACCTGATGCGCACCCAGCGCGATCTGGTGTTCCGCTACTGGCACGACGCCTTCATCCAGCTCGACGACTTCGCCAACGAGGGTGTCGTGGCTTCGACCTCGTGGCCGTTCCAGGTGAACTACGGTCAGTTCACCGGGGTCCCGGTCGCCAGCGTGCTCCCCGAAGAGGGAGCCACCGGATGGGCGGACACCACGATGATGCATGCCGACGCCCAGCATCCGAACTGCGCCTACATGTGGCTCGACTGGTCGCTGAACCCCAAGGTTCAGGGCGATCTGGCCGCATGGTTCGGTTCGGTGCCGGCCAACCTGGCGGCGTGCACGGGCAACGAGCTGCTCACCGACACCGGCTGCGCCACCAACGGCGAAGGCAACTTCGACCAGATCCACTTCTGGAAGACGCCCCAGGCCGATTGCTTCGGCATGGGCGGCGAGTGTGTGCCGTATCACGAGTGGGTGACCGCTTCGGTCGCCGTCATCGGCGGCCGGTAAGGCCGAATGGAGGAGCCGGGGGCCTGCGGGCCCCCGGCTCACCACGCCCATGGTGACCGAGACCACCTCCGCCAGCCGGCTCGACCGCATCTCCGGGGCGCTCCATCGCCACCCGCGGCTGCGCCTCGCCCTGCTGCTCGGCCTACCCCTGCTCTGGCTGGTGGGGGTCTATGGCGGGTCGCTCATCGCCCTGCTGTCGCAGTCGTTCTTCAGTCTCGACGACTTCTCCGGGACCATCGATCGCTCGCTGACGCTCGAGACCTGGGGCGATCTCTTCACCGACTCCAACATCTCCATCGCGATCCGCACGGCGTCGATGGCCGTCGCCGTCACCATCGGCTCGGCGATCATCGCCTTCCCCATCGCCTATTACGCCGTGCGCTACGCCGGGCCCCGATTGCGTGCCGTGTTCTTCGTGCTCATCCTCATCCCGCTGTGGTCGTCGTACCTGGTGCGGGTGTACTCATGGAAGCTCATCCTGGCGCGTGAGGGCATTCTCTTCTGGTTCGTCGACAAGCTGAACCTCAACTTCCTCCTCGAGGCCGCCCTCTCCGCTCCGGGCATCGGTGGCCCGTCGCTGTCCGCCTCGGCACTCGGACAGTTCATCGTGTTCACCTACATCTGGCTGCCGTACATGATCCTCCCGGTCCATGCCGCCCTCGAGCGGGTGCCGAAGTCGTACCTGGAGGCGTCCGCCGACCTCGGTGCCAAGCCGTTGCAGACGTTCCGCACCGTGATCTGGCCGCTGGCCATCCCCGGCATCGCCGCCGGCTCGATCTTCACGTTCTCGCTGACCCTGGGCGACTACATCATCCCCACGATCATCGGCGACTCGTCCCCGTTCGTCGGCCTCGCCATCTACTCATATCAGGGGGTGGCAGGCAACCTGCCGCTCGCCGCTGCCTTCACCTTCTTCCCCATCGTGATCATGGGCATCTACCTGTACGTGGCCCGCCGTGCCGGAGCCTTCGAGGCGCTGTGATGCGACTCCGCGCCAAGCACCTCGGTCTGCGCCTCTCCACCTGGGCGGTGCTGCTCTTTCTCCACTTCCCGATCTTCATCGTGGCCCTGTACGCCTTCACCACCGAGTCGTCGGCATTCACGTTCCCTCCGCCCGGCCTGACCCTCGAGTGGTTCGAGGTGGCGTGGAACAACGGCGACGTACGCGACGCCCTCTCGCTATCGCTGCGGGTGGCTGCAACCGCGACGGTGATCGCCCTCATCCTGGGAACGATGGCTGCGGCCGCGGTATGGCGCCGCAAGTTCTTCGGCCGAGAAGCGGTGTCGCTGTTCATCGTGCTCCCCATCGCCCTGCCCGGGATCGTCACCGGGATCGCCCTGCGCTCGGCGATCTCGATCGGAGGCATCCCCTTCTCGTTCTGGACGATCGTGATCGGCCACGCCACCTTTGCCGTGGCCATCGCCTACAACAACGTGGCGGCGCGGATGCGCCGCACCTCACCATCGCTCCTGGAGGCCTCCGCCGATCTCGGCGCCAATGGCTGGCAGACCTTCCGCCACGTGCTCCTCCCCCAGATCCGCCCCGCCCTCGTCGCCGGGGGCATGCTCGCCTTCGCCCTCTCCTTCGACGAGATCATCGTGACGACCTTCACCGCGGGGAACCAGCAGACCTTGCCGATCTGGATGTTCACCTCGCTGGTGCGTCCCCGGCAGCGCCCGATGACCAATGTGGTGGCGCTGTTCGTGGTCGCCCTGACCTTCATCCCCATCGTGCTGGCGACGCGCCTGACGAGGAACACGGAGGGGACGACGGGGTGACGACGCCTACGGCGTCGCCAGCGCCTCTTCCAGCAGGTCCCGCGCCTGGGCGATCAGCGCTTGCGCCGTTGCCACTTCCTCCTGGAACGTGGCCAGGTCGGCGGAGCGCAGGGCGGCGTCCGCTCGGGCAAATGCTTCTTCCGCCCGGGTGAGCAACTCGGCCACCGCCTCGGTGACGTCATCGGGCAGCTCGTCGCCAGGGGTTCCGCCGTCGTCGATCACAGGGGCGTCGCCGAAGACCGCGGTGAGCGCCTCGGCCAGGGTGTCCCGCATCACGATGCGATCGCCGAAGACCACCACGACCCGCTTGAACTCGGGGATCGCCGCAATCCCCGAGTCGGCGGTGCCTGTGCTGCGAGCGCTGATGTAGATCGGCTGCACGTACAGGATCGACTCGTCGATCGGCACCACGAGCATGTTCCCCTGAATGACCTCCGAACCCCGCTGGTCCAGCAAGGTGAATTCGCTGGAGATCTCCGGGTTCTGGTTGATCCGAGAGCCGACCTGGCCGGGGCCATCGATGAGCTGGTCGCGCGGCACCTGGAAGTCGATCATCGCCCCGTATTCGTCATAGTCGGACTTCGCCACCAGGAACGAGACCATGTTGGGCTTGGTGGCGGCGGTGAACGGCTGCAATGCCAGGTAGGTGAGATCGTCCTCGCCCGGGAGCCTCATGAGCAGGTAGTACGGAACCATGGGACGGCTCTCGTCTCCAAAGGTCTCGCGGAGCTGCTCCCGCGGCGTGTTCGACGGATCCCGTGCGATCTGCCAGGGGTCGCCGTTGTTGAAGAAGGTGCGGGCGTCGGTGACGTGATAGCGGGTGTACACGTCCGACTGCACCCGGAACAGATCCTCGGGGTAGCGAAGGTGAGCAGTGAGCCCGGCCGGCATCTCCGCGCCGGGGAGGAACAGGTTGGGGAAGATCTCACGGTAGGCGCGGATGAGTGGATCGGTCTCATCGATGACATAGAGGCGGATGGTTCCGTCATAGGCGTCGACGGTCGCCTTCACCGAGTTGCGGATGTAGTTGAAGTCCGAAGGGAGGGTGGCATTGGCGCGGCTGAGGCGCCCGGTGGCGGTGGAGCCCTCCACCGCGGTGGAGCGGGAGTCGCCGGCGGGTGTCGAGTAGGGATAGCGATCGGTGACGGTGTACAGGTCCTGCAGCCACACGAGTCGGCCGTCGAGCACCACGAGGTACGGGTCCGAGTCCGAGTAGAGGAAGGGAGCGACCTTGGCGATGCGATCGCGCAGGTTGCGCACCAGAAGGACCCGGCTGTCCGACGTGATCTGTCCCGAGATCAGGGTATTGACATCGGCGAAGCGCAGGGCGAAGGCCGCCCGGCGGAAGAACGAGCCCGCTTCGATGCCACCGAGGCCGTCGTAGGAGTTGAAGGCGACCGCCTCTGCGCCGGACTCGAGCGGGTAGTCGACTTCCTGTTCCTTGGTGCCCACGATCACCCACGAATCCGACGAGAAGTCCTCGCCGAAGTAGATGCGGGGCTGGTCGATCGCCAGCACCGCCGGCGCGTCGGGGTCGGGGCTGATGTCCTTCACGAGGAAGTCCGGCTGACCCTCGGTGGTCACCGTGTTCGCCGGACTGAGGACCGCCCCATAGCCGTGCGTGAACACGAGATGGCGGTTCACCCAGCCGGAGTCGGGCAAGGCCGCATCGTCCAACTCCCGGGCAGCGAGCATCACCTGGGTGATCGTGCCCTCGAGGTCGTACCGATCGACATCGACGTCGGTGAACTGATAGAACGGCCGCAACTCCTGCAACTGGCGGTACGTGGCGAGGAGGACGGTCGGGTCCCACAACCTGATGTTCCCCACGGTCGGCGCGTTCTCCACCAGCGCGGTCGCATCGAGGCTGGTGACCGCGGCAAAGGGGCGCACCTCCACCCCGTCGAGTCCGTAGCCCTCGCGGGTGAAGGCGATGTTGCGCTCGACGAACTCCAACTCCTTGTTGATCTCATCGGGCTGCACCGAGAAGCGCTGCACCACCGCGGGCCAGATCCCGCCGAGGGCGACGGAGGTGACCAGCCACAGCCCGAAGGCGACTGCGGGCAGCGTCCACCCCCGGATGCGGCTGTTGACGAGCAACAGGATGGCGGCCACCACCGAGATCCCGATGAGCAGGTTCAGCGCCGGGAGCTGGGCGTTGACGTCGGTGTAGGTGGCGCCGAAGACGGCGCCGCGATCGCTGTAGAGGAGGTCGTAGCGATCCAGCCAGTACCCGCCCGCCTTGAGCAGCGCCAGCATCGCCAGCAGCACCGAGAGGTGCACCTTCACGCCGGGAGCCACCCGCTGGCGGCGGGCCATGATCTGAATGCCGCCATTGAGGTAGTGCAGCGCCGCCACTACGAGCAGGGTGATGAGGAAGAACTGGAACGCCCATCCGAACACGTCGCGGTAGAAGGGCACCTCGAAGATGTAGAACCCCAGGTCGTTGTCGAACACGGGATCGGTGGCGCCGAACGATTGACGGTTCTGGAACAGCAGCAGATGCTCCCACCAGGCGCCGGCGCCGAGCCCGATGAGCAGGCCGAAGAACCCGGCGACGGCAAGGCGGAACTTGAGCCCGCGGCGCGACACCCAGCCCTGGAAGCGCTCCACGATCTCCTCGTCTGGGCTGCCCGCCACCAGTGACTGACGCGGCGCCAGCCGATCGGCAAGCACCAGATTGAGGAAGAGGAGCACGAAGGCGAGCGCGCTGGCGATCAGCACCAGCACCACCTTGCTGAACACGAGGGTGGTCCACACCGAGGAGAATCCCACCGAGTCGAACCACAGGTAGTCGGTCCAGAACGTCGCCAGCCCGCGCAGCGACAGCAGCGCCACGACGAGGATCACCCCGATCACCGTGAGGGTGTTGCGCCCCCGTGAGGAGGGACGCCGCGGACGAATCGGGATGGGAGAGGGGTCGCGTTCGATCATTGGAGAAGAGGTTACCCGTTACCGGGTCGGAGTCATCAGTCGTCAGTCATCAGCCAGAAGCTTGACGGCAACTGGTAACGAGTAACGGTTTCATGTCCTGCTGAAGACTGATGACTGAAGACTGAAGACTTCTTCAGACCGGCGCGATGGTGCACGTGCACCCGAGGTGTGCCGGGGGGACCCTGGCGCCGTCGGGGGGCTCGCCGGCGGGGTCCCATGCCGCGCCCGTCCTGGCAGGGCATTCGGCGCAGGGCGGGCCGTCGGAGACGCCGCGGACCTCGGGGTAGCCGCCGTCGGCGAGGGCGGCGAGAAGCTCGTCGTGATAGGCGGCATCGACGATGGCACTCACCCAGCGCTCGATGTCGTCGGTCCGCCATGCGCGGAACACCTTGCTCATGCGAGCCGCGATCTCCTCGGTGCTCCCCTCGGCCCCGGCCGCCGAGCGCAGTTGCGAGGCGAGTTCCTGCGCCATCATCGACATGAGCCGCCGCGCCCGGTCGCTGCCGATGGGGCCACCCACCTCGATGCCCGCCAGGGTGCGGGCCGCGGCCACGCCGCCGGCCGAAGCCCGCTGCACCGCCTGATCCAGCGAGGGCGCCAGGGCCGCCAGCAGCGCCCGCGGCTCCGGCGTCCAGCCGGTGGTGCGCAGTGCTTCGAGCGCCTCTGCCTGGAGGTCGACGATGCGCCGCTTCAGGTCCCGCAGACCGAGATTGTGGGCGGGTACGACGGCCCGCTCGTGGACGACCAGCGGGTCCACGGTGGGCCGATCTGTCCGCCCCGGCCGCTCCGCCCGGTCCTCGGTCCCGACGACGACCTCGACCTCGGAGGTGGTACGGAGAGCCTCGAACAGGGTGCCCACGTCGTCGGCATCGGAGCGGGGGTGGCGGCGCGAGGCCGCCTTGGGCGGAGCCGTGGACACCGCCGAGCCACGCTTGCCGCCGAGTTGCTCGACCTCGGCCGCAAGGGAGTCGCTCAACTCCCCCAACCCTGGCTCGAAGTCGCGGAAGCCGGCGTCTTCGCGCCGGATGCGGTCATCGCGCGGTCGCCCCATGACCGGTTCCGCCGTCAGCACAGACACCTCTTCGATGCCCCGCAGCGCCCGGAGGCGTTCGATGTCGTCGAGCAATTCACGGCGGCGCATCTCCTGGTCGGGCGTGGGGTGGACCTCGATCCCCTCCTCCTGTGCCGTCTCCAGGATCTCCGCAGCCAGATCGCGGGCGATGGCGATCTGGCGATCGAGTTCGTAGCGGGCGTTGCGCAGGATGTCGTCCTGCTCCTTGCGGGTGACGACGATCCGCCGGTGGGACTCCCGCTCCGCTTCTGCGCGGATGAGCAGGGCGTCGTCCTCGGCCTCGGCGATGATGGCCGAGGAGGTCTCCCGCACCAGGTCGAGCAATTCGATGCCCGTGTTCCAGGCGTCGCCGCGGAGCTGATACGCCTGCTGCTCGGCCTCCTGCAGCACGGCGGCTGGCTTCTCCTCGGCGGCGGCGGTGAGCTTGGCGACAGCGGCGTGACCCTGCTCCCGCAGCCGGTCGGCGGCCTCG
>JACRIT010000053.1 GCA_016215655.1 Acidimicrobiia bacterium | reverse complement strand
GTCGCCGCCCGGCTCGGCGTCGCCCACTACGTGCTCGACCGGGTGGAGGAGTTCACGGCCGCGGTGGTGGACCGCTTCGTCGAGGGCTATGCCGCCGGCCTCACCCCCAATCCGTGCGTCGAGTGCAACCGCCGGGTGCGCTTTGGCGCCCTGCTCGATCGCGTCGCGGCCCTCGGTTGCGACGTCCTCGTCACCGGCCACTACGCCCGGGTCGGTGATCGCGGCGGCAGCCCGATCCTGCTCACCGCGGTCGATCCCGCCAAGGATCAGTCGTACGTTCTGCACATGCTCACCTCCGCCGACCTGGCACGGGTGCGGTTCCCCCTCGGCAGCCTCACCAAGACCGAGGTGCGGGCCCACGCCGCCCGTCTCGGTCTGCGCACTGCCGCCAAGCCCGACAGCCAGGATCTGTGCTTCGTCGCGGGTGACTACCGCTCGTTCCTGCGCCAACGGATGCCCGACGCCTCACGCCCCGGAGACATCGTCGATGGTGACGGCACGGTGCTCGGCCATCACACCGGGGTGAGCGGGTTCACCATCGGCCAGCGCAAGGGTCTCGGGGTGGCGCTCGGCGAACCGCGCTTCGTCGTGGGGATCGATCCGGCCACCGCCACGGTGCGCGTCGGTACCCGGGCTGCCCTCGAGGTGCGGTCGTGCCGGGTCTCGGGGGTCGGCTTCGTGTCCGGGCCGGTGGAGGCGGGCACCGCGGTGGAGGTGAAGGTTCGCTACCGCTCCCGCCCTGCGGCTGCCCGTCTGGAACCGATCGGTGAGGAGTGGCGCGTGGTGTTCGTCGATCCCCAGGAGTCCGTTGCCCCGGGCCAGGCGGCGGTGTTCTATCGCGGCGAGGAGGTCCTCGGGGGAGGCACCATCATCGCCACGGAGGCGGCATGACGACTGAGCGCGCCGAGGAGCTGCGGGCGCTGTTGCGCCACCACGACCATCGCTACTACGTGCTCGACGAGCCCGAGATCTCCGATGCCGAGTACGACGCGCTCTATCGCGAACTGGTGGCTCTCGAAGAGGCCGATCCGACGCTGATCACCGACGACTCGCCCACACAGCGCGTCGGCGGTGTGCCGCTCGGCCTGTTCGCCCCGGCGAGGCACCGCGAACGGATGTTCTCCCTCGACAACGTCGAATCATCCGCGGACCTGCTCGCCTGGGAAGCACGTCTGCGCCGGGCACTCGGTCATGCCCCCAAGGGATACGCCTGCGAGTTGAAGATCGACGGTATCGCCATCTCGCTCACCTACGAGAACGGGCGCTACGTGCGTGGTGCCACGCGCGGTGATGGGGTCACCGGCGAAGACGTCACTCCCAACCTGCGCACCGTGGGGCAATTGCCCCTCGTGATGTTCGGCACGTCGGCTCCCGCGGTCGTCGAGGTTCGCGGCGAGGTGTACATGACCGATGCCGCCTTTGGCGAGTTGAACCGTGCGCAGCAGGCGGCGGGGGAGCGGGCCTTCGTCAACCCCCGCAACGCCGCCGCTGGAGCGGTGCGACAGAAGGACCCGGCGATCACGGCGTCGAGGCGGCTGTCGCTGTGGGTGTATCAGGTGGGTTTCATCGAAGGCAGCCTCCGCTTCGCCTCGCACACCCAGAGCCTCGAGTGGCTGAAGGCAGCCGGGTTCCCGGTCAATCCCGCTTCGGAGCACGTCGCCGATCTCGACGGAGTGATCGCCTACGTGGAGCGTGCCCAGGCTCGCCGCCACGACCTCGGCTATCAGACGGATGGCGTGGTCATCAAGGTCGACGCCCTCGCCGAGCAGGCGGAGTTGGGCTTCACCGCCAAGTCGCCGCGTTGGGCCGTCGCCTACAAGTTCCCCCCCGAGGAGCGCACCACCCGACTGCGCTCGATCGAGGTGAATGTGGGCCGTACCGGTGCCGTGACCCCCTACGCCGTGCTCGAGCCGGTCTTCGTCGGTGGGGCCACGGTGACGAACGCCACGCTGCACAACCAGGACGAGATCGCCCGCAAGGACCTCCGCATCGGCGACCTGGTCGTGGTGCGGCGCGCCGGCGACGTCATTCCCGAGGTGGTCGGCCCGGTGGTGGCGGCGCGCACCGGCAAGGAGAAGAAGTGGCGGATGCCGACGAAGTGTCCGTTCTGCGGCAATCCCATCGTTCGCAACGCGGGCGAGGCCGTGGCCCGATGCAGCGGAGGCTTCAGCTGCCCGGTGCGGATCCGTGAGTACCTGTTCCACTTCGCCGGACGGGGGGGCATGGACATCGAGGGTCTCGGCTTCAAGACCGTGGACCTACTGCTCTCCCAGGGGTGGGTGAAGGATCCCGCCGACGTGTTCCTGCTCGAGCCGGAGCGGCTGCGCGCCATCGAGGGGTGGGGTGAGGTGTCGGTGCGCAACCTCATGGCATCCATCGATGCCGCCCGCCATCGCTCGCTCGCCCGGGTCATCACCGCCCTCGGCATCCCGCTCGTGGGGGGCACGGTTGCCCGCTCCCTGGCGCGGCGGTTTCGCACCATGACCGCACTGCTCGACGCCTCCGCGGAGGAGATCGGATCGATCGACGGGATCGGCCCCGAGATCGTGCAGTCGGTGCGCGCCTGGACGAAGGATCGCACCAACCGGAAGCTCGTCGCCAAGCTCGCTGCCGCCGGTGTCGACCTCGCCGATCCCGAACCCATCGGTGTCGATGGCGGGATGCTGGCCGGGGTGACCATGGTGATCACCGGGACGCTCGAGGGCTTCTCCCGCGAGGCGGCCCGGGTGGCGGTGGAGGAGCGCGGCGGCAAGGTGACCTCGTCCGTCTCCGCCAGGACGACGGTCGTCGTGGCCGGTGAGGCCCCGGGAGCGGCCAAGGTGCAGAAGGCCGCGGAGCTCGGGGTGCCCATGATCGACGAGGCGGGATTCCTCCGGCTCCTTGCCGACGGCCCGGCGGCCCTCGGATGAGCGGAGGGGCGCCGATCCGGTGTAGCTTGGGGCCCGTGGCGCACCGAGTTCCGGGGCAGGGACCACGCTTTCGAGCCGGGCGAACCTCGTGACCTTTCCCGACGAGGGTTGGCGGGTGCTCTGGACACGCGGCGACGGCTGCCGCGAACTGGCGCTCATCCTCGGCGCCGCCAGGCCTGTCGAGGGCGACCTGCGCGCCGCCTGCCTGCGCCAGCGCGCCGATCTCCTCGTCGCCCGCAAGCTCACCTCGTTCGGGCTGGTGAGCGTGGCGGTACCCCACGACGTTCGCCGGGAGGCGGTGGGCGGGGTCGTCGCCGCCGTGGGCGGCGGTCCCCACTCGACGCTGGCCGCACTCGTCGCCGAGCGCATGGGCCGGGCCCTCGAGGTGCCGGCGTCGCTGGCGTCCGGATCGAGGTCGCCCCGGGAGGACCCCACCGCCGAGGCGGTGCTCTCCGAGTTGCACGAGGTGGTGCCCGCCCTGCCGGCCAAGGTGGTGCGGGCCGACAACCCGCGCGACCTCGTCGCCGGGCTCGCCCCGGGTTCGCTGCTCGTGGTGGGAGCCCCCGGCGGATCGTGGATGCAGCGTCAGTTCTTCGGGCCGGGCCGGCGTCTCGTGGTGCGCGCTCCCGCCGGAGCCGTCGTGGTGCGGCGGGCGCCGACCCGGTGCTTCCAGGCGATGGAGGAGGCGATGGTCTTCGGGCCTGCCATGCCCGCCCGCGAGGCGCGCCGGCTGCTCCGCGATGCGGTGGCCCCCGTCGTCGACGAGGGGCATCTCATCGGCATCGTGCGGCGCACCGCCCTCGCCGCCGTCTCGGTGGGGAGCACGGTGGCACACGCCCTCGAAGCCGCGGTGTCGGTGCGTGACGACGAACCCGCCGATGCCATCGAGCGGATTCCTGCCGACATCGATCCGGTCCCCGTGGTCGATGCCGACGGCCGGTTGCGGGGGGTGGTCCGGCGGTGACCGCCCTTCCTCGCGGCGAGCCCGTCGACTCCGGCGGTGCTTCCGGCGAGCTTCCGCCCGAGATCCAGGGCGTGACCGTGCTGCTGCGCCGCCCCGATCCCGCCGGCGACACCCCCCTCCTCTTCGCCGCCACGCACGGTTCTGCCGAGCGCGAGGCGGTGTGGGCCTACATGGGCTACGGCCCGTGGACGGACGAAACGGCGATGCGCACTTGGGTAGAAGCGACGCTGCCCTCGAAGGATCCGTTCTGGTGGACGGTGGAGGTGGGCGGGGTGCCGGTGGGCATGGCGACGGTGATGAGCCGCGACGCGACTCATCGACGGGCCGAGATCGGCCACATCTGGTACGTCCCGGAGGCGCATCGCACGACGATCAACACCGAGGCCGCCTATCTGATGATCCGCGAGTGCTTCGAGCGGCTGGGATGCCGCCGGGTGGAGTGGAAGTGCGACGCCCTCAACGAGCGGTCGCGTATCGCCGCCCTCCGCCTCGGGTTCGTCTTCGAGGGCGTGTTCCGTCATCACATGATCATCAAGGGCCGCAACCGCGACACCGCCTGGTTCGCCATGACGCTCGACGATTGGACGATGGCCCGTCCCGCCCTGGAGAAGTGGCTCTATCGGACGCCCCGTGACGCCGAGGGCCGGCCCACGAGTTCGTTGCTCGCGGTCAGGTCACCCGGAAGCGCCAGCTGAACGCACCGGGGTCGGGCCGGCGGCCGGGGAGGCTGTCCCAGGACACCTCGATGGTGTGTTCGCCCTGCTCCCAGCGCTCGATGACCCTTCCCGGGCCGGGATACCACCGGTAGCTGCCGAGACCTTCGACGGCGATGATCTCGGCGGGAGGCACCGGCACGCCATCGACGACGAGGTCGATGGCGTACCCGATGGGGAGGTCGATCTCGATCGTCACCTGCCCTACCACCGCTTCGCCGGGAAGGGGTGACACCGCCTCGAGCGGGGCCGGGAGTGAGTCCGGGCTGCCCGATGGATAGAACACCACGACGGCGATCACGACGGCGACGAACCCGGCACCGAGCAACACCAGCAAGCGACGATGACGGCGCGGGTCCATGTGTCGGGATCGTACGACCCAGATGCCAGATACCAGGTACCAGACCCCCGAATCCCGGAGCCCGATGCCCGATGCCCGACACGCCGCGTCCGGTACCCGGTACCCGGCACCCGCCTGGTATCTGGTCGCCGACCGTCCTCTCTGGTGTCTGGTGTCTGGCATCTGGTATCTGGCCACGACCCAGGCTCGTCATCCCGGCGAGGGCCACTACCGTTCGACCCATGCGCCTCAATCCCGTCCTCGCCGCTCTCGGGGAGTACCCGATCGTCGAGATCCAGAACGTGGCTCGCAAGATGCGCGACGCCGGCGAGCGCCTCATCGACTTCTCGCTCGGTGACCCGCGCGAGCCCACTCCGGAGTTCATCCGGCAGGCGCTGCGCGATGCCGTTCCCGAAGTGTCGCAATACCCGACCGTGGCCGGACTGGCGGTGCTGCGCGACGCCGTCGCCGGGTACGTGCGGAGGCGCTTCGGGGTCGAGGTCGATCCCGCCACCCAGATCGTCCCGGTGTCCGGGGCCAAGGAGGCGATCTTCACCACCCCGTTGGCGTTCATCGACCGCGATCGCAACGATGCCGGTCTCTTCGCCACCCCGGGGTATCCGATCCACGAGCGGGGCATCGTCTTCGCCGGGGGCGAGGCCATCGGGGTGCAACTCGCAGGGGACTTCGTGCTGCGCGCCGGCTACGTCCCCGCGGCCGCGTGGCCGCGGCTGCGCATGCTGTGGACCTGCTCTCCCCACAACCCCACCGGGTCCATCGCCTCGCTTCAGGATCTGCGCGACCTCTACGCCGCCTGCCGCGAGCACGGCACCATCCTGTGCTCCGACGAGCCGTACATCGATCTCTACGAGGGCGAGCCCCCCCATTCGGCGCTGGAGGTGGCCGGTCCCGGTTCACCCGGGGTCCTCGCCTTCTTCTCGTGCTCGAAGCGCTCCGGGATGACCGGGTACCGCACCGGGGCCATCGTCGGTGATCCCGAGGCGATCGCCGCCATCAAGTCGTTGCGCTCGTCGGTGGGGGTGTCCTCGCCGGAGTTCGTGCAGCGTGCCGCCGCGGCGGCGTGGGCCGACGACGACCATGTCGCCATCCGGCGCGAGATCTTCGCCGCCAAGCGCCGGGTGTTGCGATCCAAGTTCGAGGAGGACGGCATCGAAGTGGTCGGCTCGGAGGCCGGCTTGTACCTGTGGGTGAAGGTGGACGACGACGTCGCCGCCACCAAGCGCCTCCTCGCCGAAGGCGTGGTGGTGTCGCCGGGTCGAGCCTTCGGGCCCGGTGGGGAGGGTCACATCCGGCTCGCCCTGGTGCCCACCCTCGACGAGTGCGCGGATGCGGCCGAGGTGGTGGCGGCATGTCTGCGGGCCTGATCGACGCCGCCTACGACGACCTCACCCGGCTCGACGA
Organism: Acidimicrobiia bacterium; assembly: GCA_016215655.1. GTDB lineage: Bacteria > Actinomycetota > Acidimicrobiia > Spongiisociales > UBA11373 > UBA11373. Next base: position 1,494 of record JACRIT010000053.1, on the reverse strand, counting down.
GGCGCGTGACGCCGTGCTCGCCACCATCGCCGCGCTGGACCGTGGCGAGCTCCGGGTCGCCGAGAAGGTGGACGGGGAGTGGATCGTCCACGAGTGGGTGAAGCGGGCGATCATGCTCTACTTCCGCATCGCCGGTCTGGAGACCTGGCAGGCCGGCCCCCTCGAGTTCCACGACAAGATCCCCACCAAGCACGATCTCGCCGCCGCCGGGGTGCGCGTCGTACCGCCGGGCGTCGTGCGCTACGGCGCCTTCTGTGAACCCGGGGTGGTGGTGATGCCCGGCTTCGTCAACATCGGCGCCCGGGTGGGAAGCGGCACCCTGGTGGACACCTGGGCCACGGTGGGGTCGTGCGCCCAGATCGGGCGCGACGTGCACCTCTCCGGAGGCGTCGGCATCGGGGGTGTGCTCGAGCCGCCCTCGGCGCGACCGGTCATCGTCGAAGACGGCGCCTTCATCGGCAGCCGCTGCATCCTCGTCGAAGGCGTCGTCGTCGAAGCCGGTGCGGTGCTCGGCGCCAACACCACCATCACCGCCTCCACCCCGATCATCGATGTCACCGGATCCGTTCCCGTCGAACATCGCGGCCGGGTGCCCGCCAACTCCGTGGTGATCCCCGGCACCCGCCCCAAGGAGTTCCCCGCCGGCACCTACGACCTGCAGTGCGCCCTCATCGTCGGCCAGCGCACCGACTCCACCGATCGCAAGACCTCGCTCAATGAGGCGCTGCGCGTGTTCGGGGTGCAGGCGTGAGCCTCGTCGACGACCTGGTCTGGCTGGTCGACATCCCCTCGAAGACCGGCCACGAAGCCGTGATCCGGGGGGCGGTGGCAGGGCGGTTGACTCACCTGGCTCCGCGGGTGGTCGGCAACTCGGTGGTGGTGGGACGCCGCACCGGCCGACCCCTCATCGCCCTCTACGGGCATCTCGACACCGTGCCGGCCCAGGGCAACCTCCCCGCCCGGGTGGAGGGTGGCCGGGTCCACGGGCTGGGGACCAGCGACATGAAGTCGGGCCTGGCGGTGATGATCGCCCTCCTGGAAGACGAGACCGTGGCCCGCGGTCCGTTCGATGTGCTCGGTGTCTTCTACGACGCCGAGGAGGGACCCGCTGCCGGCAACGGTCTGGAGCGGGTGCTCGACGAGACCCCCGACCTGCTCGACGCCGAGTTCTCCGTGGTGATGGAACCCACCGACGGCGAGCTGCAATTGGGATGCCAGGGAGCCATCAACGCCACCGTCGAGTTCCACGGCGTCGCCGCCCACAGCGCCCGCCCCTGGCTGGGGGAGAACGCCATCACCAAGGCGGCCTGGTGGCTGGGGGAGATCGATCGTCGCAGTTGGCGCGATGTGGTCGTGGGCGGGCTCACCTTCAAGGAGACCTTCGACATCACCACCGCCAGAGCCTGTGTCGCCCGCAACGTGATCACGGCTGTGGCGACCTTCAATATCAATCACCGCTTAACACCCAACCGCACCCTTGATCAGGCCGAGGCG
>JACRIT010000052.1 GCA_016215655.1 Acidimicrobiia bacterium | reverse complement strand
CTTTCCATTGCGTATCGACAACATCGAGCAGGATGCGGCGCTCGACACCCATGTGCTCTTCGAGAACCTCGCCTGCAAGGCGACGGCGGTGCTCGCCGTCGCCGGCGTGCTCGCGGCCCGAGGGCTCGACCCCACCGAGGTCGACTACCTGCTCAACACCGGCGAGGAGGCGGTCGGGGACCGCTACCAGCGCGGCGGGGGCAGCCTCTCCAAGGCCGTGGGTGAAGTGGTCGGTTGCATCAACGCCACCGGATACGACATCAAGGCGTTCTGCTCGGCGCCGGTCCACGCCCTGATCACCGCGGCGGCGATGGTCAAGGCGGGCCTGCATCGCTACGTGGTGGTCCTCGGAGGCGGGTCGCAGGCGAAGATGGGGATGAAGTTCCGCGCCCACCTGCGCAACGGGTACCCGGTGATGGAGGACTGCCTCGGCGCCATGGCGTTCATCGTCGGACCCGACGACGGCACCGGGATGCGGCTCCGGCTCGATCTCACCGGCAAGCACCCCATCGGCGCCGGCTCCTCGCCGCAGGCGATCTACCAGGCGCTCGTCATCGACCCGCTCGACCGTGCCGGCATGAAGATGACCGACATCGGCCGCTATGCCGTGGAGATGCACAACCCGGAGATCACCGAACCGGGTGACGGCGGGGACGTGCCTCGCACCAACTACCGCACGCTGGCGGCGATGGCGGTCTTCCGCGGCGAGATCGCTCGCAGCCAGATGGAGGAGTTCACCACCCGATACGGCATGCCCGGGTTCGCCCCCACCCAGGGCCACATCCCCGCCGGGGTGCCCTACCTCGGTCACGCCCACGCCGCGATGAGCCGGGGGGAGTTGTCGCGTGCGATGATCGTGGCGAAGGGGAGCCTGTTCCTCGGGCGCATGACGCAGCTCGTGGATGGGGTCTCCTTCATCGTCGAGCCGGGTTCGAAACCGACCAGTTGAGAGAGGAGGTGCATCACTCCATGGAACTGAAGGGCAAGCAGGTCGTTGCCATCGGCGAGCGTGAGGGGGTCAACGGGCCCAGCCTCAAGCTGCTGGCGGAATCGGCTGGGGCGAGTGTGGTCTTCAGCGTCACGCAGTGCTTTGTCTGAACTGCCGGCGGTGCCATGGATCTCGATGACCAGGCGAACGTGAGTCGTCTTGCGGAGGAGAAGGGGACGGGCGAGATGATCGTGATTCTCGGCCAGCCCGACTCCAACAGTGCCGGTCTCTTCGCCGAGACCGTCACCAGGGGCGACCCGACCTGGGCGGGTCCATTGGCCGGAGTCCCGTTGGGACTCCCTGTGTATCACGTGCTCGAACCGGAGATCAAGGAACAGATGGATCCGGCGCTCTATCAGGAGCACGTCGGATTGATGGAGTTGTCGGCCGACGTCGACGACATCATCAAGTGGGTGAAGTTCTATCGCGAAGGCGGGGCAGCCTGAGGCGGACGCCAGCCGATGGCCGGTGTCCGCCTCAGGCCCGCGAGCCGAAGGGAGTTCGACCATGAAGACGATGGACCTCGCCATGTACATCGGTGGCGAGTGGCACCACGGAGGCGGACCGCGCCTCGACGTGGTCAATCCGGCCACGGCCGAGCCACTGGCCACGATCCCCGACGGCACTGCGGCCGATCTCGACTCGGCCGTGGCGTCGGCGCGCCGGGGCCTTGCCGTGTGGCGGGAGACCCATCCCCGGGTGCGCACCCAGGTGCTGTTCCGCATCGCCGAGACCATCAAGGCGCGGGCGGAGGAGTTCGCCCATCTCGACGGCCTCAACCTCGGCGAGTCGATGGGCACCGGGATGTGGACGATGCACGACGTCGTCGCCCGTCGCTTCGAGTACTACGCCGGAATGGCCGACAAGATCCGCGGTGACAGCTTCGTCACCCCCGGTCGCTTCCTCTCCTACACCCTGCGCGAACCCATCGGGGTCACCGGTCACATCGTGCCCTGGAACGGGCCGCTGTGGATCGGCAGCCGCACCATCGCCCCGGCGCTGGCCGCAGGGAACTCGGTCGTCGTGAAGCCCTCGAGCGAGGCGCCGATCACGATGCTGAAGTTCGCCGAGCTGTGCGTGGATGCCGGACTTCCCCCCGGCGTGTTCAACGTCGTCACCGGACGGGGGAGCGGCATCGGCGATCTCTTCGCCACCCATCCCGGGTTCGACGCCATCTACTTCACCGGTTCGACGGTGGTGGGTCGGCGCATCATGGAGATGGCTGCCCGCAACAACGTGAAGACCGTCATGGAACTCGGCGGCAAGTCGCCGAACATCGTGTTCGCCGACGCCGACATGGAGGCCGCCCTCGACGGCGCCATCCTCGCCATCTTCGCCAATTCCGGCCAGATCTGCGTGGCCGGCTCGCGGCTGTTGGTGCAGGAGTCGATCCACGACGAGTTCGTCGCCCGCCTCGTCGAGAAGGCCAAGGCGATCACCATCGGCGGTCCCGAGGACAACGCCATGATGAATCCGGTGATCAGCGCCGCCCAGAAGGCGCGCATCCTGGACTACATCGAGCAGGGCAAGAAGGTGGCCCGCCTCGTCACCGGCGGCGGGACCCCCGCCGATCCCAAGCTGCAGAAGGGGTTCTTCGTGGCCCCCACCATCTTCGATCGGGTGCCCAACGACTCCGTCATCGCCCAGGAGGAGATCTTTGGCCCGGTGCTCTCGGTGTCGTCGTTCCGCGACTTCGACGATGCCATCGCCAAGGCCAACGACACCCGCTATGGCCTGGCCTCGGCGGTGTGGACCGAGAACGCCAAGACCGCCCACCTCGCCGCCCAGGCGATCCAGGCGGCTCAGGTGTTCATCAACCACTACTACACCGCCGCCTTCGAGGTCAGCCGTTCGCCCTACAAGGCGAGCGGCAGCGGCATGAGCGAAGGCCCCGATGCCATCTACGAGTTCCTGAACCAGAAGAGCGTGAGTGTGAAGATCGGCGAGAGCACGTGGGGGTAGGGCCGCTCTCCGCGACCCGCTTCCCGCTTCCGGCCGGAAACGAGTGGTAGGGGAGCGCGGTTCTGAGGTGGCGCGTTCTGGCGGGCAGCGGGTAGCGGGAAGCGAAGCCCTGCCCACCAACAACATCCAAACGCCCTGTGCCAGCCCACTCCCGCTCCTGGTATGGTCTGACCGTATGACCATGGAGGCAGCATGAAGGTCGTGGTGTTCACCGGGGTCGGCCAGGTCGAAGTCCGTGAGGAGCCGTCACCCCAGCCGGGTCCCGACCAGGTGGTGGTCGATGTGGCCGCCTGCGGGATCTGCACGTTCGAACGCCGGCTGTTCGCCGGCGACAAGAAGTGGTATCCGGTGGCTCCGGGTCACGAGGCAGCCGGGATCGTCAGCGCCGTCGGCAAGGCCGTCGACGGGTTGGAGGGGTCGGTCAAGGTCGGCGATCGGGTCACGATGGACCTCCTCACCCGGTGCGGGACCTGCGGTCCTTGTCGTCGCGGCAAGACCGCACTGTGTCGCTATCGCCAGGGTCGCAAGCTCACCGACGGTACGGTGTCCTTCGGGGGCTTTGCCAGCCAGATCGCCCTCGACGCCAAGTCGGTGTATCCGATCGGCAACGCCTCGCTGTATCACGCCGCCATGGGCGAGCCGCTCGCCTGCTGCATCCACTCGCTGCGCCAGGGCGGATTCCAGCCGGGCGACCGGGTGGCCATCATCGGCGGAGGCTTCATGGGCCGTCTCCATCTCGCCCTGGCCAGGGTGGGGGGTGCGGCGAGCATCGGCGTGATCGATGTGTCCCCGGAGCGCCTCGAGATGGCGGGTGCCGCAGGTGCGCATTGGACGGCGAGTCCCGATGAGGCCCTCGCCACCGGTGGCAAGCAGGATGTGATCTACGTGACCGCCATGGCGGGCGTGGAGCTGGCGGTGTCGATGGCCGACAAGGGCGGCAGCGTGGTCCTGTACAGCGCCTTCGACGAGGCCCTGCCCGCATCGGTCGGCGCGGACAAGTCCCACCGCGAGGAAGTGTCCATCGTCGGCGCCTTCAGCCAGGAGCCGGCCGACTGGAAGCTGGGGGCGGCCTACATCCGCTCCGGGCTCATCGCCGCCGACCTCGATGCCATGGTCACGGCGAAGTTCGGCTTCGACCAGGTCACCGATGCCCTGAAGCTGGTCACCACGAAGCCGACGTTCCGGGTGTTCGTCGAGCCGCCGGCCGTCGATGGCTGAAGAGGTCGTCGTCGGCGTCGATGTGGGGAGCAGCGGCTCGCGGGCGGTCGCCATCGATCGCCGCGGCCGCGTGGTCGCCACCTCCGCGGCCGACCACCTCTCCTCGCCCTTCCCGCTCGGTGAGGCCGATCCCGCCGAGTGGCGCAAGGGGGCGGTGACGGCCATCAGCCGGCTCGGGGTCCATCCCGCCGCCATCGGGATCGGCGGTCAGGGCCCGACCACGGTGGCATCCAACGGTGCGCGGGCGCTCACCCTGCGCCACCCCGCCGGTGCCACGGGAGGCCTGGACAGCCAGCCGATCGCCCAGGCGGCGGCCCTGCGCCGGATCGTGGGCGGCGACGTCGCTCCCCGCCAGCTGTGGGACTGGCTGGCGGCCAGTCTCGGTGGCGACGGTTCGCTCCAGAGCGTGTGGCCGGGTTCGAAGCCACTCGAGGGATTCGGTGAGCCGGTTGTGGTGGGAACCGCGGTCGGCGTGACCGCGGCCGACTCGGGACTGCCCGCCGGGGTGCCGCTGGTGCCCGGGTGCAACGACGCCTTCATGACCGCCTGGGGCAGTGCCATCGACACCCCGGGCAAGGCCTTCGATCCGGGTGGCACGACCGGCGGCCTTGGCGTGGCGGTGCGTGCCGCAGAGCATCCCGAGGTCGCCGCCTTCGGGATGACGAGCCATGTTCCGGGAGTCGTCATCGTCGGTGGTCCCACGGCAGCCCATGGGGCGATGATCGATTGGTGGTCGCGGATCACCGGCCGCCCGGTGGACGAGCTCGTGGCGGCTGCGGCCGGGGTGCCTCCGGGTGCCTACGGGGTGATGGTGCTGCCCTTCTTCGAGGGTGAGCGGGCGCCGCGCTGGAACACGGCGTTGCGCGCCGAAATCGTCGGACTCCACCTCGAGCACGGCACCGAGGTCGTCACCCGGGCCCTGCTGGAGGCGGCGGCCTACGGCCTGGCCCACATCGCCCGCAGACTCGCCGACCAGGGGGTCGGAGTGGATCGGGTGGTGTGCTCCGGGGCGACGTCGCGTAGCCGACTGTGGACCGAGATCAAGGCCGCAGTCCTCGAGGTGCCCGTCGACGTGCCCGAGTGCGAGCAGATGGCGTCGTACGGTGCGGCCCTCACCGGCGGGGCGGGCATCGGCTGGTGGCCGCGGCCGGGTGAGGGTGGACCGGGTTCATGGCCCCAGCCCGCCATGACCACGGTCGCCCCCAAGCCGCTCGCCGTGTATCGCGACAACGTGGACAGGTTCATCGCGCTCGGCGACGCCGCCGAGGCGCGGGTCGGATGACGAAACACGACAAGGAGACGGCAGACATGAAGCACATCTCATCGGCCATCGGGGCGGGGAAGATTCGCCGCGCCTCGCGGTTCATCAAGGAGGATGGCCGCGGGTTCCTCGTCGCCATCGACATGCAGACCGGCTCGGGCGAGGGTCCGGCCCTGGACGCGGTCGAAAAGGTCGCCGCCGGCGGTCCCGATGGGATTCTCGCCTCGTGGCAGATCGCCCGCCGCTATCCCGAGGCGTTCCGTCGCTGCGGCCTGGTCCTGCGCATCGATGGCACCACCACCATGCTGGGCAATCGCGCCAAGAGCGACATGTTCGCCCAGATGTACGAACTCGAGATGGCGGCCCGACTCGGTGCCGACGCCGTCGTGTGCATGGCCTTCCCCGGCAAGGACGACGAGGAGGTCAGCCTGCGCAAGCTGGTGGCCCTCGTCGACGAGGCGGAGGAGATCGGCATGCCGGTCATCGCCGAGTCGATCCCCGGCGGTTGGGGTGGCCCGGTTCCCTGGGATGCCCGCAACATCGCGCTGGCGGCCCGCATCTGCGTCGAGGTCGGCGCCGATGCCATCAAGACCCCTGCTCCGGAGGACCTCGCCGAGATGAAGCTCCTGGTGGACAACTGCCAGGCGCCCATCTTCATCCTCGGTGGCCCCAAGAAGGACAGCGAAGACGAAGTGGTGAAGTACGCCGCCGACGTCGTCGCCGCCGGCGCCAATGGCATCGCCTTCGGACGGAACACCTGGCTGGCCAAGGATCCCACCGACATGACGCGGCGGCTGGCGAAGGCGGTTCACGGAAACTGACGGCCGAGAACCCGGAGGCATCCGGGATGGGAGGCAGCAGATGAGCGTGGAACTCACCCAGGTGTGCAGTTCGGTCATGGAGCGCGTTCCCCATGGCGTCTCTGTCCTCACCCTGGTCGACGACGCCGGGGTGCGCCGGGGGATGACCGTGTCGTCGCTGACGTCGGCGTCGGCGGAACCGCCGTCCGTCCTGGTCTGCATTCGGACCAAGGCGTCGATGCATCCCTTCCTCAAGCCGGGACGGAAGGTGGGCATCAGCGTGCTCGGGCCCGACCAGTCGGTGGTGAGCAATGGCTTCGCCTACGGCATCGAGGACCCGTTCGCAGTCTTCTCGTGGCACGAAGAGGGGGGCGTGCCCATCGTCGACGGAACCATGGGCCATCTCGTCGGCACCATCGACCGGGTGGTGGACAACCACGACACGTCCGTCGTGATCGTGGCCGTGGGTGATGGCGCGCTCTCCGGGGATGCTGCCCTGGTGCACTGGAACCGGGGTTACTACGGCGGGCTCGTGCCCGTCGGGGGTTGAGGCGCATGACAGGCGGGCGCAACGACGGACCGGGTCGGGCGCGGTGGACGCACCTCGCCCTGCGTGTCGACGATGTCGAGCGATCGATCGCCTGGTACGAGCGCTTCACGCATCTCCGGGTGCTGCAGCGCAGCTCCGACGAGTTCGGCCGCGGGGCCTGGCTGGCCGATCCGGCCGACACGCCCATTCCCTTCGTGCTCGTGATCTCGGAGTTCCATGCCGGCGTGGATCCGTTTGGCGGGGCGCCGGATGCCATCCTCGGTCCCTTTGCCCACATCGGCATCGAGCTCCCCAGCCGGGAGGCGGTCGACGAGGTGGCGGCGATGGCGGAACGTGAAGGGGTGCTGGCATTGCGTCCCACCCAGATGCCTCCGCCGATCGGCTACATCTGTTTCGTCGAGGATCCCGACGGGAACACCGTCGAGTTCTCCCATGACCAGGGAACGTATCGCACGGTACGCGAAGCGTGGGGGCCGAAGTGAGCGCCAGCCGCCCCTTCGAGCCTCTGGAGCGGGTCACCATCTCCGAGCGGGTGCGCGACGAGATCCACCAGCGGATCCTCGCCGGGGAGCTGGCTCCGGGGTCGACGCTTCCCGCGGAGCGGGTGCTTGCCGAGCGGTTCGGGGTGGCGCGCACCTCGATCCGCGAGGCGATACAGGGACTGGTGGCGCTCGGGGTGATCGAGCGCCGTGGCAATCGTTCGTACGTCGCCGAGCAGGTGGCGGGTTCGGAGTTGCCCGCCTCCGATGGCGGCAAGCGGTCGCTACGAGCGCTTCTCGAAGCGTGGCGCATCCTCGAGGTGTGCACCTTCGAACTGGCGGCAGGCCGGGCCACGGCACGGGAGCGCAACGAGACTCTCCAGGTGGCGCGGCGCCCGGTGCCCACCGACCTCGCCGAGTTCACCCTGGTCGATCGTGAGTTCCACGCCGGCGTCGCCGCTGCCAGCGGCAACCCGGTGCTCTCCGAGGTCCACGGACGGGTCATCGACTCGCTCCTCGCCACCGAGGATGCCGGTGGACTCGTGCTCGGGGTCGGGGCGGGAAGGTCGCCGCGGGCGGCGATCAACCAGGCCGCCGCCGAGCATCTCGCCATTGCCGAGGCGTACGTCGCCCGCGATATACCGGCGATGCTCGCCGCGGTCGAGGGCCACCTCGGCCACGTCGAGGACCGGATCCGGCGGCTCAACCGCCGACTGCTTCCCCCCGAGGAGGGGCAGGAGGGCCGTGCCACCAGGCGAACGGTGGGGCTGTAGCGTGGCCGGAAACACCCCCGACGGGTGGACACGCTGGCGGTTGATGTCTACCTTTACCGCCAGCGCCGATTGGTCTGACCATCAGACCGTCGGGAGTGGATCAAGATGTACCGCTCGGTTTGGGAAGGCTGCGGCCGGACCGGCCGGGGCGGTTGGCGAACAGACGGATCGATCACGAAACGACACATCCCACCCGGGAGGTTCCTGCCCATGAAACTGACGAAGAACATACGCCGCGCCCTGGCGCTCACCGCGGTGATCGCGGTGGTGATGGTGTCCTGCGGCGATGACGACGCAGCCACCACCACGGCGGCGACGACGACGACGGCTGCGGTCACCACGACCGTCGCCGAGACCACGACGACGACGGCACCGGAGGCCGAGTACGCCGACTTCAACGGCGATGGCCAGGTGCTCATCGGCGTGGCCACCGACGGTCCCCGCGACGACGGTGCCTACTACCAGGCGCTCGTCGACAAGGTGATCGAGATCTCGGCGGAGAACGAGTTCGCCGAGCCGATCATCGTGGACCTCATCGACCCCGCCAATGCGGAGACCGAACTGCGCAACATCGCCGAGCAGGGTGTCGACATCCTCATGGTCGGCTCCAGCGCGGTCGGCGAGCCGCTCCCCACCTTGCTGGCCGAGTTCCCGGACATCTTCTGGTACTGCAACTGCGGTTCCGGATACCCGGTGACCGATGGCCTGCTCATCAGCCTTGACCGGGGCGCCGAGCTCTGGATCTCCGGTGGCTACGCCGCCGGGCTGCTCATGCAGGAGGTCGGTGGGACCACGGCCGCCTTCCTGGGCTGCTGTGAGCTGTCGTTCGAGACCGAGTCGTTCGACGCCTTCGTGTACGGCCTCCAGCTGGTCGACCCGACCTTCACGGCCACCTACACGGCGACCGGGGCCTTCCCCTTCGACTTCAACAACACCGCCGCGGCCACGGAGGCCTTCACCGGTGCCCTCGGCACGGGGATCTCGGTGGTGGTGCCGTTCCTCGGCGGGGCCCACGAGCCGATCGTGCAGCTCGCCAACGACAACGACATCATCGTGATGTCTGCTGGGTCGTCGAGCGCCTGCGAGCGGGAGGACCTCGACTATGACTTCGAGGTGAAGTTCGATGGCGGCGACTACGTCGACCCGATCCTGCGTGACATCATCGCCGGCACGGCCCAGGAGGGCACGGCTCGCGAGTTCCACGTCGGGATCGACAGCGTGGTGGGCGCCGAGTTCTGCGATGCCACGCCGGAGCAGGTGGCGGCACTCGATGCCCTGAATGCGCGCATCGGCGCCGGCGAGTTCGCCGAGGACATCAATGCCATCGTTGCCAACGCCTACGGGTTCTAGCGCACACTGATGAATCGCACGCAGCGGGCACTCGGTCACCGGGTGCCCGCTGCTGCGAACCCGACCTGAGGACCAGCCCCATGGCCCTGCCATCCGAACGGCCCGAAGCGACTGCCGCACTCGAAGTGCGGGGCATGACCAAGCGGTTTGGCAACCTCGTGGCATGTGCCGACGTCGATCTCGTCCTGCGCCGCGGGGAGATCCACGGGATCCTCGGCGAGAACGGCGCCGGCAAGTCGACGCTGATGCGGATGCTCATCGGCCTCGCCCTGCCCGATGCCGGCTCGATCGCCATCGATGGCGAGCCCTGCCGGATCATCGATCCGCACCATGCCGCCGGACGCGGCATCGGCATGGTCCACCAGCACTACAGCCTCGTCGATGCCCTCACCGTGTGGGAGAACGTCGCCCTCGGCGAGAAGGAGCATCTCGATCCCGATGCCACCCGCGCCCGGATCCGCGCCATCTCCGAGCGCTACGGTCTCGACGTCGATCCCGACGCCCGGGTGCGCGATCTCACCGCCGGCGTCCGCCAGCGGGTCGAGATCATCAAGTGTCTGCGGCACGAGCCGCGCATCCTCATCCTCGACGAGCCCACCTCGGTGCTCACCCCGGCCGAATCCGAGCAGCTGTTCTCGGTGCTCAAGGAGGGCGTGCGCCGGGAGGGCTGGGCGGTGGCGCTCGTCAGCCACAAGCTCGACGAACTCCTCCATGCCTCCGATCGCATCACCATCATGCGCGACGGCCGGGTGGTGAGCCACGTCCTCACCGCCGACGCCGATGCCCCCTCGCTGGCGCGGGCGATGGTTGGGCGCGACGTCAACCTCTTCTCCGCATCGGCCGCCATCGGGGTGGTCGATGAGGCCGCACTCGCCGCCGCCACCGATGCGGCGAAGCCGGGTCTTCCTCCGGTCCTCGAGATCACCGGGGCGTCGGTGCGCGGCGCCGACGGGGAGATCCTGCTCGATGGTCTCACGGTTTCGGTCGCCCCCGGCGAGGTGGTCGGGGTCGCTGGGGTCGAGGGCAATGGTCAGGAGCCGCTCAGCAAGGTGATGTCGAGCCTCCTCGCCCTCGATTCGGGCTCGGTCCGCGTCGATGGCGTCGAGGTGGCGACCGGGCGCGCTGGGGCGATGATGCACGCCGGGGTGGCCGTGATCCCGGCAGATCGCCATGCCTCCGGCTGCGTCATGGAGATGTCGGTGGCGGAGAACCTGGTGCTGTCGTCGATCGAGCGCTACACCGAACGCGGCGTGCTCGACCGCGACGCCATCCGCAAGCGCGCCGTCGAACTCATTGCCGAGTTCGACGTGCACACCCCTGGCCCCGAGACTCCGTTCGGCCAGCTCTCCGGCGGCAACCAGCAGCGTGCCGTGCTCGCCCGCGCCCTCTCCGTGGGGCCCAAGGTGCTCGTCGCGGTCCAGCCGACGCGCGGCCTCGATGTCGGTGCCATCGAGTACATCGGTGAGCGCCTGCAGCGCGCCGCCGCCGACGGCATCGGGGTGCTGCTCGTCTCCACCGACCTCGGGGAGATCGCCGCCCTGGCGCATCGGATCGTGGTCATCTACCGGGGCAAGATCATCGGCGAGATGCCGCGTGCCCAGCTCGACATGGAGCGGCTCGGCCTGCTCATCGGCGGCTCGACGGGCGAGGCCGCATGAGCACCACCGACACCCGGCCCGCCGAGTCCAGACAGCCGTTCCTCGACGAGCGGTGGCGCACCCGCAGTGAGATGGCGCTGCTCTACGCCGCCAGCATCTTCGGAGCGCTGGGGCTCTCCGCCCTCATGGTGGCGATGACGGGCAACTCGTGGCAGAAGGTGTTCGGCGCCCTTCTCGACGGCGCCTTCCTCGCCCCGGGGCGCTGGGGCAACACCCTGACCGTCGCCATGCCGATGCTCCTCGTCGCCCTGGGCACGGTGGTGGCGGTACGCGCCGGTCTCTTCAACATCGGCCAGGAGGGCCAGCTGCTCATGGGCGCCATGCTCATGGCGGTGGTGGGGACGAAGATGGAGGGGCCCGGGGTCCTGCTCCTCATCGGCGGCATGATCATGGGTGCCGTCGCCGGGGGTGCCTTTGCCGGCATCTCGGCGGTGATGCGCTACCGCCGCGGCGTCCCCGAGGTGATCTCCACCCTCCTCATGGTGTTCGTCGCCCTGCAGCTCACCGGCTTCGCCGTCATCACCGAGTGGTTCCTGCGCGACAACGATCCCAACCGTCCCCAGCGCGCCCAGACCAGTGCCGCCCTCGACGCCGACACCCATCTCCCCGAGATCCACATCTTCGGCAACAGCTTCTCGCTCGGGGTGATCATCGCCGTGGCCCTCGCCGTCGTGGTGGCCTTCGTCCTCGCTCGCACCGTGTGGGGTTTCCGCTTCCGGGTGCTGGGCCACAACCCGATCGTCGCCCAGAAGATCGGTATCGCCGCCACCCGCACCGGGTCGCTCGCCCTGTTCGTCTCCGGGGCGTTTGCCGGTCTGGCCGGGGCGATGATGCTCGTGTCGGGGAGTTCCTCCTACCGCTTCACCCCGGGGTTCTCCACGAACATCGGATGGCAGGGACTGCTCGTCGCCCTGCTCGCCCGCAGCCGGCCCATCGCCTGCATCCCCATGGCGGTGCTCTTCGCCGCACTGCGCACCGGGTCGGGCTTCCTCGCCTCGACCGGTGTCGATCGCAAGATCGTCGACGTCACCCAGGCCCTGCTCGTGCTGGCCTTGCTCATCCCGCCGGCGGTGGCCTTCATCCGCGAGCGTCGCCGTGCCGTGGCCATCGCCGCCGGGGATCGGGTGTAGCCATGGGCGACTTCTTCTCCGCCCTCCTCGACATCTTCGGCAGCGAGACCATGTACGGCAGCGCGGTGCGCCTCGGCGGATTCCTCGCCTTTGCCGCCCTCGGCGAACTCGTGGCGGAGAAGGCGGGCACCATCAACATCTCCGTCGAGGGGTCGCTCCTCGCCGGGGCCTTTGCCGGCACCGTCGGCTATCACCTCACCGAGTCGTCCCTGGTGGGCCTCGCCGCCGGGGTGTTCGGCGGGGTGCTCATCGCCCTCATCCAGGCGAACATGAGCCATCGCCTCACCGCCGATCAGTTCGTCGTCGGCCTCACCGCCAACGTGCTCGTGCTCGGCCTCGCCGGGTTCTTCAACGCCATCATCGACCCGCTGGCCCGCCGCACCATGGTGGTGGAGATCCCCGGCCTTGTCGACATCCCCCTCATCGGCCCCGCCCTGTTCGGCCAGACCTGGCCCACCTATCTGCTGTATCCCCTCATCCCGCTCACCTGGTGGCTGCTCTATCGCACCCGCTGGGGTCTCGAGGTGCGGGCCGTGGGGGAGAACCCCCAGGCCTCCGACGTCTCCGGCATCGACGTCAACAAGCGCCGCCGACAGGCCATCGTCTACGGCGGCATCCTCGCCGGTCTCGGTGGGGCCTTCCTGGTGCTCGGCCAGGTGGGAACCTTCGACACCGCCGCTGTCGGCGGCCGCGGCTTCATCGCCATCGCCGCGGTGTACTTCGGGGGATGGACCCTGGGCGGCACCCTGCTCGGCTGCCTGGTGTTCGGCTTCGCCGACGCCTTCCGTCTCACCGTGCCGGTGCTCGGCTACCAGTTCAACGCCCAGATGCTCGCCGCCCTGCCCTATGTGCTCACCATCGTGGTGATGGTGGCGATCACCAAGCAGATGCGGCAGCCCAAGGCGTTGGCGCAGCCGTTCATCAGAGGACTTCGCTGAGCGAAGTCCAGTCTCCGGTCCCAATCTCCAGTCTCCGAAGATCCGTTCCTCCGGCTGGCGACTGGCGACTTCTTAGCCCCCAAACCCCCGCGGCATCATCGGATTGGCGCGCCCGCCCCGCTTCGGGGTGAAGGCCGATGCCATCATGGCGTCGGGGAAGGCCGGGGTGGGGTTGCCGGAGGCGTAGCGGTAGAGGGCGGTCTGGAAGATCCCGTTGAGGGCGGCGAGCACCATCGACACCAGCAGGATCCAGGCGACGCCGATGGCGACGAGGATCACCGCGGTGGTGCCTCCGGCGGTGAAGCCGAAGACGACGACGGCGATGCCGGGGAGCACGAGCAGGAAGCCGAGGAGGCCAAAGCCGATCTGGGCGGCCATGTTCTCGCCCCAGGTGCGCTTGAACATCGCCCCGGAGCGTTTCACCGCGGCGCCGACGCCGAGGTCTTCGATGACGAGCACCGGGATCACCAGGAAGGTGACGAGCGCCCAGGCCACGCCGGCGATGGCGGCGACGATGCGTCCCAGCACCCCGGCGCGCTCCTCGATGGCCCGCAGGATGAGCGACACCGTGGCCGAGACCAGGGCCCAGGGGAAGATGCGGTGCACCCGGAGCAGGGCGCCGCGGATGGCGCTGCCCACGGTGGGGTCGCCGCCGGACATGCGCTGGTTGGCGGCATGCACCAGGGCGGCGTTGAAGAAGATGGTGATGAAGGCGAGGGCCACGTACATCACCCCGAGCAGCACGTAGTCGGTGGTGGCCAGGTCACAGGTGGCCGCTTGGCCGCCGGTGCCCGTGGTGCAGTTGTCGAGTAGCGGGATGAGGAACGAAGCCGCCACGGCGAGCGTTGCCAGCAACGACACCACCGGAAGGATGATGAGTTCCTTGTCGGCCTTGAGCACCCGCCACGACGATCCCGCCAGTTCCATAGTGCGTGCCATGCGTCCCATGACCGTGAGTGTACGCCAGACCCCGGTACGATCCCGGGGTACCGCATGAACTCCGATCTGCCCGCTCCCGCGGACACCCCACGCCTGCGCACCCCACGGTGGCCCTTCGTCCTCATGGCGTCGTTCCTGGCCACCGGCCTCATCGTGCTGCTGCTGTGGCCGGTGAAGCTGCCCTACTACGCCATGTCGCCGGGCCCGGTGGAGGAGGTCGCCGACCTGATCACGGTCACCGATGCCGCCACCTACCCTTCGGATGGTTCGTTCTACCTGCTCACCGTGGGCCTGCGCGAGGTCAATGCCTTCGAATGGTTCGAGGCGAGGTATCTCGACCCCCGGGTGGACCTGCTCGATCGCGATGTCGTGCGCCCCCCCGGGGTGAGCCAAGAGCAGATCACGCGGTCGAACCTCGAGGCGATGGACGAGTCCATCGACACCGCCATCTACGTGGCGTTGGAGCGCCTTGGATACGACGTCACCTTCGTCGGCGAAGGGGTCGAGGTGCTCCAGGTGGTGGACGACACCCCCGCTGCCGGGGTGATCGAGGTGGGCGATCGGTTCGATCTGATCGACGGGGTGGCCATCGCCACCGCCGATCAGGCCGGGGAGCTGATCCGCAGCCGCGCCATCGGCGACACCGTGGTCCTCACCGGGACCCGGGGGGAGGAGCCGCTCACGGTGGAGATCGTCCTGGCGGCGCATCCCGATATCGAGGGTGCCCCGATGGTGGGGGTGGTCTTCGACACGGTGAATCTCGCCCTGGACCTGCCCATCGACGTGAAGGTCGACTCGCGCAACATCGGCGGGCCCTCGGCGGGGATGACCTATGCCCTGACCCTTTTGGACCTGCTCACCCCGGGTGACATGACGAAGGGTCACATCATCGCCGGGACCGGCACGATCCGCTTCGACGAGACCGTCGGGGCCATCGGCGGGGTGCGGCAGAAGGTGTTCGCCGCCCGGGCGATCGGGGTGGAGATCGTCTTCGTGCCCCAGGACAACTACGCCGACGCCCTCACCGCCGCCGGAGACGGCGTGGAGATCGTCCCGGTCACCACCCTGCAGGAGGCGCTGGATTACCTCGAAGCCCTGGAACCCGTTCCGGCGGCTGTCGCCGCCGCCTAGGAGGGCGGTGGAGCCGCCTGAGAGACCGGCGCCGCCGCCTGAAGGCCGGTCGGAGCCCCCATCGACGGGTATCGTGACCGTGATGGTGGACGACGATCTGGGCCCAGAAGGGTTTTCGACGCGCGGCATCCCCTCCGCCAAGCGGGGGCTGGACAAGCGGGTCGTCGACAACCTCGTGGCCGAGGCGGTGGAACGCTGGGCCGAACTGAAGCGGCGCTACGACGCCCTCCAGGCCGAGGTCGACCGTGCCGGGGGCCTCGAGCACCTCACCCGCAACCTGAAATCGGTCGGCGACGACGTGACGCGGATCCTCGAGGTCGCCAAGGAGGCCGCCGACCGGATGCGGGAGCAGGGTCACGCCGATGTCGCCAAGATCACCGCCGCTGCCGAGGAGAAGGCAGCCGCCGTGCTGCAGG
>JACRIT010000004.1 GCA_016215655.1 Acidimicrobiia bacterium | reverse complement strand
GCCGCGATCGCCTGCATCGAGGCGAACACCGCGGCAGCGCCCGACATGTCGGTCTTCATCGTCTCCATGCTGTCGGCCGGCTTCAACGAGAGCCCACCGGAGTCGAACACGATTCCCTTGCCGACCACGGCGAGAAACCCTCGAGCACCTTCGGGCTCGTAGCGCAGTTCGACGAGACGAGCCGGATTCGTCGCACCGAGGGATACCCCACGGAGACCCCCGAGCCGTTCTGCCGCGATGGCGTGCTCATCGAGCACCCGGATCCCCAGTCCGGAGGCGGCGGCGATGGCAGTGGCGCGCTCGGCGAGCGTGACCGGCGACTTCCCCATCGCAGGTTCATTGACGAGGTCCCTGGCGACGTTGACCGCCTCTCCAATCGTTGCCCCGGTGAGTGCGGCGGAGGCGTCGTCATCCGAGCCATCGAGCATCACGACGGAGGCGATCGTCGAGGGCTTCTTCTCCGTCTTGTGCCGGGTGAAGGTGTAGGCGCCCAGCGTGAAGCCGATCCCCACCGCCTCGGCCCCGCCGGCGGCCGCGGCATGGAGCGTCGTGGCCACCGTGGCGCATTTCGCCAGAGCCCGCGCCGCGCCGCCGGCAGCCTGCCGCACCTGCTCGGCGTCGGCGGTGCCACCGAGTCCCACCAAGGCAACCTTGCGATACGGCACGCCATCTCCGCCCGGGACCACCACCACCTGGCCGGTCTTGCCGGTGAACTCGGCATCGTCGAGGTGAGCGCCAAGCCACGGGAGCCGCTGGCGCAGCTCCTCACCCACAGTGTCGAAGCGCCGGCCCTCTCCCACCCCGACCACGATGGCATCGGCGGAGTCGCTCGGCCCGCCCACCCGGAACTCGATCATCAAGCCTCCTTCGGCCTGCTCGGCACCCACGCCGCTTCGGCGGAGCGCGCCATCACATAGAGGAGATCCGCCAGGCGATTGAGGTATGGGACCACGAAGGAATCCTCGATCGCCGACATCCGCATGTGGGTGACGGCGCGGCGCTCGGCGCGCCGGGTCACGGTGCGTGCCACATCGAGCGCGGCCGCCAGGGGGTTGCCCCCGGGCACCACGAATTCCATGGGGATCCCACGCTCGGCCTCGAGGGCGTCGATCGCCACCTCGAGCGCCACCACCATCTCGCTGGTCGTCAGGCTGGTTCCTGCTTGCAGCAAACCACGGCGCTCCGCAGCGGTCGCCAATTCCGCGGCGACGACGAACAAGTCGCGCTGAATGCCGAGCAGGCGATCGTGAGTCGCTCCCGTCGCCAGGGCACGGGCCACCCCGAGGGCGGACACCGCCTCGTCGACCGTGCCGTAGGCCTCGGGGCCGGATTCGTCCTTGGCAACTCGGCCCCCATGGAACAGGCCGGTCGATCCGTCGTCGCCACGCCGCGTGTAGATCTTCACGAGCGGAGAGTGTACGGCCCGATCACCCGAGCGACTCCCCGGTCACCAGCACCCGCCCGAGGACCACGGCCCCGATGGTGGTCAACACCGCCAGGTACGAGAGGCCGGTGGCAGCCATCACCGCGGGATAGCCGCGCTCGCCCAAGGCGAACCACACGGCTGTCATGAGGATGATCCCCGCCAACCCCAAGACCACCCACCCCAGCCCGACGACGGCGTCCCCCGAGTCCCAGGGCAATGCGCCGGAAGCGAGCACGACGACGACATCAAGCACCGATCCCGCCAGGCCGATGAGACACAGCGACCGCAGCGCCGACCGGGGCAGACGCGGATCGATGAGGTACCAGTGCCCCAGCAGCATCTCGCACGTCACTCCCCCGAGCACGATCGTCGCCGCGATCACCAACACCGGGTCACCCTCGCTCGACCCAGCTACGACGAAGGCGGCAGCGGCCCCGACGGCGGCCAGGGTGGCCGCGACGCGGGCTCGCACCACAACAGCCGCGAGGAGAGCCGCAACGCAACCGCTCCAGGCGATCGGTCCTCCACCGGCGAGTGCTGCCGGGACGCCGGCCATGACGGCGACCCCCATGCCGAGCCAGGTGAAGCCAGGACCGACGATCGCCCAACGCGTCACGAATGCCGTGCCGGCGGCGATGCCGGCGGCCCAGGCGGCGAGCACTGCAGATGGTTCCACGGCCGGCGAGTGTACGACCGAAGGGGATGCCCTCCACTCCCGTTCTACACTCCGGCCGATCCCCCGCCTTCCCGGCAACCCGACGCGCCCAAGGAGAGACGATGCCCGACAGCCTGATCGCCCCCCACGGAGGCACCCTCGTGGACCTGATCGTCGATCCGGTCCGGGCCGCCGAGATCAAGGCCGAGTCGCGCGATTTGCCGTCACACGACCTCACCCCACGCCAGACCTGCGACCTGGAACTGCTCATCAATGGCGGCTTCTCGCCGTTACGGGGCTTCCTCGGCCGCTCCGACTACGACCGGGTCGTCACCGAAATGCGGCTCGCAGACGGCACCCTGTGGCCGATCCCGATCACGCTCGACGTCATGCCGGACCTTGCCGCCCGCCTCGAACCCGGCGGCGCCCTGGCGCTGCGTGACGACGAGGGGGTCATGGTCGGGGTGCTCCGCGTCTCCGAGGTGTGGGAACCGGATCGGGAGCGCGAAGCCCGCCTGGTATTCGGCACGACCAGCCGGGAGCATCCCGGGGTCGCCGCCCTCCTGGATCGGACTGCACCCTGGTACGTCGGAGGAACCATCGAGGCGCTGAGCCTTCCCCCCCACTACGACTTCGCCACGCTGCGCATGACTCCCGCCGAGGTTCGGGAGCGATTCCGTCGCCGCGGCTGGCGTCGGATCGTCGCTTTCCAGACTCGAAACCCGATGCACCGCGCCCACCTCGAGCTCACCGTTCGTGCTGCCCGTGAGGTCGAGGCCAACTTGCTCATCCATCCCGTGGTCGGGATGACGAAGCCCGGCGACGTCGATCACTACACCCGGGTGCGTGCCTATCAAGCCATCATGCCGCGATACCCCGCCAATACTGCCGAGTTGGCCCTGCTCCCTCTCGCCATGCGCATGGCTGGACCCCGTGAAGCGGTGTGGCATGCCATCATCCGCAAGAACCACGGCTGCACCCACTTCATCGTGGGACGCGATCACGCCGGTCCCGGGTCCGACTCCACGGGCAAGCCCTTCTACGGTCCGTACGACGCTCAGACTCTGCTGGCTGCCCACGAGGCCGAGCTCGGTGTGGTGATGGTCGACTTCAGGAACATGGTGTATCTCCCCGATCAGGACGCCTACGCGCCCGACGACGAGATCGCGGCGGGTACCCGGACGCTCTCGATCTCAGGAACAGAGCTTCGCGACCGCCTGCAGGACGGGCGAGAGATCCCAGAGTGGTTCACGTTCCCACAGGTGGCCGAGGAGCTTCGCAAGACCCACCCCCCACGCAGCAAACAGGGCTTCACGGTCTTCTTCACCGGTTTGTCCGGTTCGGGGAAGTCCACGATAGCCAACGTGCTCCGGGTGAAGCTGCTCGAGATGGGCGGGAGGCCGGTGACGTTGCTCGACGGCGACCTCGTTCGCAAGAATCTGTCGTCGGAGCTGGGCTTCTCCAAGGAACACCGCGACCTGAACATCCTTCGTATCGGATACGTGGCATCGGAGATCACCAAGAACGGGGGGATCGCCATCTGCGCCCCGATCGCTCCGTACGCCGCGGTTCGTCAGCAGGTTCGCGACCTGATCACACCGATGGGCGGGTTCGCGCTCGTTCATGTCGCCACCCCGCTGGAAGTCTGCGAGCAGCGGGACCGCAAGGGTCTGTATGCCAAGGCGCGGGCCGGCATCGTCAAGGAGTTCACCGGGATATCCGACCCCTACGAGAGTCCCACCGACGCGGAAGTCGTGATCGACACCACCGACATCTCCCCGGAGCAGGCGGCTCAGCGGATCATCCTCCACCTGGAATCCGAGGGATTCATCGACGCGGCACGCGACTAGACCTCAGCGAGAACCCAACCACTCGAGGAGTCGTGCCGCGACCCGATCCGGCGTGAATCCGAACTCGGTGGCAAGGTGCTGGTAGGGGGCCGACGCGCCGAATCGGTCGATGCCGATGCTCAATCCGCCGTCGCCCACGATTCGCTCCCATCCGAACGTGGCGCCGGCCTCGAGCGACGCCACCGGAAGCCCCGGGCCGAGCACGGCGGCTCGGTACCCGGCGTCCTGGCTGAAGAAGGCCTCCCAACACGGCAGCGACACCACTCGTAGTGACACGCCCTCCGCCTCCAGCCGATCCGCGGCGGCGACACCCACCGCCACCTCGGATCCCGTGGCCACGAGCACCGCATCACTTCCTGGGCGAAGCACATAACCTCCACGTCGCACCATGCCCTCGGTGCCGGAACGCTCCAGAACCGGAACCGCCTGTCGGGTCAGCACCAGCGCCGTCGGTCCGTCGGTACGAGCGATCGCCACTTCCCATGCCTCCGCCGTCTCTCCGGCATCGGCGGGGCGGATGACCCACAGACCGGGCATCGCCCGCAGGGCCGCCAGGTGTTCGACCGGCTGATGGGTGGGTCCGTCCTCGCCGAGAAACACCGAGTCGTGCGTGAGTACGAAGATCGACGGTGCCGACATCAACGCGGCGAGTCGGATGGCCGGACGGAGGTAGTCACTGAACACGAAGAAGGTCGCGCCGAACGGACGCAGCCCACCGTGGATGGCGAGGCCATTGACGGCAGCACCCATGGCGTGCTCGCGCACCCCAAACCGGAAGTTGCGGCCCAGGGGATCATCCTGGAAGTCCGGTGTCGCCTCGATCAGCGTGTTCGTCGATGGCTCGAGGTCGGCAGAACCCCCGACGAGACCCGGAAGTTGCGCGGCGAGGAGATTGATCGCCTTGCCCGAGGCCTTTCGGGTCTCGACCGAGGACCCGACGGCGTAGTCGAGACGGCCGACCCGCGGGGGTTTCGGGTCGAAGTAGGCCTCCCACTTGGCGGCGGTGGCGGCATCAACCGAGCCGCGACGATGCTCCCACGCGTCCCGCGCGGCGCGTCCTCGGTCCATCGCCGTGTGGAAGTAGCGATAGACCTCTTCGGGCACGGTGAACGGTGGCAGGGTCCAACCGATGCGCTCCTTGAACCCGGCGATCTCCTTCTCTCCGAGCGGGCTGCCATGGCTCTTGGCCGAGCCCTCCAGCGTTGGAGCACCAAAGGCGATCTTGGTGTGGCAGGACACGAGCGAGGGCCGTGGGTCGCCGAGCGCGGTGACCACGGCCTCGTCGACAGCAGGGCGATCGTGGCCGTCGACGTCCAGGGTGTGCCAGCCCATCGCCGCGAATCGGGACGGCACGTCCTCGGTGAAGGTGACCACGGTGTTCCCACCGATCGAGATCTCGTTGTCGTCGTAGAGACAGATCAGCTTGCCGAGACCGAGACGGCCCGCCAACGAGGCGGCCTCCGACGAGACCCCCTCCATCAGGTCGCCGTCGCCGGCGAACACGAACGTGCGGTGATCGACAAGGTCCGGGCCGAACACCGCTCGCAGGTGTGCCTCTGCCATCGCCATCCCCACCGCCGTCCCGAAGCCCTGCCCCAAAGGCCCCGTGGTGGTCTCGATACCGAGGTGAGGCTCACGCTCGGGATGGCCCGGAGTGATCGATCCGAGCTGGCGGAACGAGCGAATGTCGTCCATCGTCACCTCGAACCCGCTGAGATGCAGCAGCGCGTACAACAACATCGAGCCGTGACCGTTGCTGAGCACGAATCGATCACGATTCGGCCACTGCGGGACATCCGGATCGACCGTGAGGTGACGGCCCCACAGCACTGCGGCGATGTCGGCCATGCCCATCGGCATCCCGGGATGTCCGCTGTCTGCACGCTGGACGGCGTCTATCGCGAGAACCCGGATGGTGTCGACGGCGAGTTGCTCGTGATCCACGAGCGGGAAGGTTACCGCCTTGGTCAACTCACCTCGTGCAGCGTGCGCGGCGAGCGATTGAGCTCATCGATGCCGTCGGTCGAGCAGGCGACGATATCCTCGATACGCATCCCGAATCGGCCGGGCAGATAGATCCCCGGCTCGATCGAGAACGTCATGCCTGCTTCCAACGGCTCGCTATTGCCAGCCACGATGTATGGATGCTCATGCACCTCGAGGCCGATGCCGTGGCCGGTGCGGTGGATGAAGTGGTCGCCATACCCGGCGGCGTCGATGACCTTCCGGGCAGCCGCATCGACATCTTCCCCGGTGGCGCCGGGGCGCACCGCAGCCCTTCCGGCGGCCTGGGCGGCCTCGAGCACGGAATGGGCCGCCGCGATCTCGGGAGACGGCTCGCCGACGACGAAGGTGCGTGTCGTGTCCGAGCAGTACCCGTGCCACCTGCCGCCGAAGTCCACGACCACGGTGTCACCCTCCTCGATCATCCGATCTGTTGGCTCGTGGTGGGGCGATGCCGCATTGGGACCGGAGGCGATGATGGCGAACGAGGCGATGTCGTGACCCTCGGCCATGACCAGGCGCTGCACTTCCGCAGCAAGATCACGCTCCGTTCGCCCGCCGAAGGCCACACCATCGAGTGCGGCCACGACCCGGTCCGTGGCGGCCGCGGCAGCGCGCAGCAATTCGATCTCAGCGGCATCCTTCCGCATCCGCAGCTGGCGCGTGACAGCAGACGCGGACTCAAATCGCGTGCGATGCATCGTCCGCTGCAGCTCGAGGAGAAAGCGCGACCATGTCTGCTCACCGATCAACGCGAGGTCCGCCTTGCCGGCATGCCGCGCCACAACGCCCACGGGATCGTCGAGCTCGTCCCATGGCCACACTTCGAACGCGCCCCCGCGGAGCGCGATCCGTGGAGCCTCGAGTCGTGGGACCACGAGCACCGCGCCTGCGTCTTTCGGCACCACGAGCATCGTGAGCCGCTCCAGGGGCATCGCCTCGTACCCGGCGAAGTAGGGCAGGTCGGCACCCACCGAAAGCAGCATTACGTCTGCATCGCGCTCGTCCATGAGCGCCCGCGCCCGGTCGAGTCGGCCTGAGTAGTCGGCATCGGGAAACATGTCCGCCGAGGGTAGTGACCTCGCCGGAGCGCCTACTCCAGCCGCCGCAAGGCTCCCTCATGCGCCATTCGGTGGTGGCGTCTGCAAAGCAAGACCAGATTGGCGAGTGAGGTCTCTCCTCCATCGGCCCAATGGACGATGTGATGGGCGTCGCACCAGTGATGCGGCCGCGTACATCCTGGATGGGTACACCCCTTGTCTCGCAGGGCGAGGGCGCGGCGCAGGGCCGCGGGGACGACACGGCTGGCCCGCCCGACGTCGAGGATCTCGGATTCGCCCTTGGTGAGCACCCGACTCACCCCTGCGTCGCAGGCGATGCGCCTCGCCGTCTCGGGTGCGATCACCGTGCCATCTTCGAGTTCGCAGGGCGCCACCGCTCGGCCCTGAAGGACATCGAGGGCCACCGTCACGACCATCCCCGGTCGCGATCCACCGGTTTCCGTCGTGTCGCCGTGCACCATGTGGTCGGAACAGAGGTCGACGAGCGCGTCGGCGCGCCGCTGCCCGGGAGTCCGTGGATCTCCTGGCTCGAGGTTGGTGTAATCGGTGAGTGCGCGGAGGGCAAGGAGCACCGTCTTCCCACCCACCGGGTCCAATTCCCCATCGACTCGGACCATGCCGCCAAGGGCCGGAGCAACGTGAAGGTGCCGCCTCCGATAGAGGTGCTCGCGGTCGGCATCGGCCGCTTCGCGATCGACGTGTTGTTTCCAGTACTCGAGCGCCTGATGGGTGGCCGCCATGGACTGGCTCATCGCCGTCTCGACGAGCATGCTCTGATCCCGCCGGAAGTGGTCCGGCGAGACCCGCGACGACGCCAGGAGCATCGCCACCCTGGGACGGTCGATCTCACCTGCGGCGAAGGCCTCACGCACGGCGGCGTACTCGTCCAGGCCGCGCGCCTCGGCGACGTTTCGCCTCGCTGCGCGGCCGGAATCACCGACTCGGTTCTGGAGAAACGCCTCCGCAGTGAAGTGATCCGGCTCGAACGATCGGCGACGATCGATCTCCGCGAGGATCCGAGCGGCTTCCGCTTCGAGTCGGGTGAGCCTCCGACGGAGCCCAACGTAGCGGTCGTTGAGTTCGGTGTCGCCGATCAGATCGAGCGGCAACCCATCGTCCTCCTCGAGCAGCGAGCCTGCCACGGGCCCGCCCAAGAGGGTGGTCATGACTCAGAAGGTACCCCGCACCAATGACACTTCGCGACCCGCCACTCAAACCCCGGCCCGAGCAGCCTCCTTGGCGTGATACGAGGAACGCACCAAGGGGCCGCTCTCCACATGGCGCAGCCCGAGCGCCTCGCCGACCGCCTTGTACTCGGCGAACTCGTCGGGATGCACGTACCTGTCGATGCGCCGGTGTCGGGCGGTCGGCCGAAGGTACTGGCCAATGGTGACGATGCTCACGCCAACTGCCCGCAGATCGGCAAGCGCACCGAGCACCTCGTCGTGCGTCTCGCCCATGCCGACGATGAGCCCTGACTTGATGCGGGACTCGGGTCGCATCCACCGCGCCCGGGCCAAGAGGGCGAGCGACCGGCCATAGTTCGCCGCGGTGCGAACCTCGCGCTGCAGGCGTATCACGGTTTCGGTGTTGTGATTGAGCACGTCGGGGGAAGCGTCCATCACCGTCTGGAGAGCATCCCGGTCGCCTTTGAAGTCGGGGATGAGCACTTCGACCTCGCAGGCGAGTCGCGCCCGGATCTGGCGAATGGTCTCGGCGAAGATCTCCGCGCCACCGTCATCGAGATCATCACGGTTCACCGACGTGAGCACGGCGTGCTCCAATCGCATCTCGGTGATGGCCTCGGCGACACGCTTCGGTTCATCCCGATCGACCTCACCAGGCCGCCCGGTGGCAACGTCACAGAAGCTGCAGGCTCGGGTGCATACCTCCCCGAGGAGCATGAACGTCGCCGTGCCACTCCCCCAGCACTCGGAGATGTTGGGACATGACGCCTCCTCGCACACCGTGTTGAGACGCATCCCCTCGACGAGGCGCTTGAGGTCGCGGTATCCCGGACCCAGGTCGAGACGCACCTTCATCCATTCGGGCTTGTCGGGCTCGCCGGGCAGCCTGCCGCGGGTGGTGATCGGAAGCGAACCACGCCCCTCCGGCGAGAACGCGCCTGAGGCAACCAGCTCGTCGATCTCGAACCGGGCACCGTTGCGGCCCGCACCGCGGACAAAGGCGGCGCGCTGCTGCTCGACGGCCTCGTAGCCGAAGACCGCGGCGAAGTGCGGCACCAACACGTCCACGACCTCTTCGATCGAGATCGCTCGCCCCAGCAGTGCGGCGAGGCTGGTCACCGGACGATCCGGAATGCCACAGGGAATGATGTGACGGAAGTAGTCGAGGTCCGGAGCGACATTCAGCGCAAAGCCGTGCGTCGTGACCCGATGTGCCGTTCGCACCCCGATGGCGGCGACCTTTCCTTGCTCGGTCCACACCCCGGGCAAGCCCGGCTCGCGCCATCCCCGCAGGCCCAGGTCGGCAAGCACGGCGATGAGCATCTCCTCGATCCGGTGCACGTGATCGGCACTGGCAGGCCGATCTCCGAGATGGCGAATGGGGTACCCAACGAGTTGACCTGGGCCGTGATAGGTGACGTCGCCACCACGATCCACTCGGTGGATTTCGGCGCCAACTGCAGTGGCGTCCTCCGCGGACAGCAATACGTTCGCACCTGCCGAGAACCGGCCGACGGTGAACACGTGGGGGTGCTCGAGGAGGAGCAGGTAGTCGTCAGCCGATCGGCCCTCCACCCGGCCCTCGTGGAGCGCCCGCTGCAGATCCCAGGCCTCCGCATAGGGCAGCCGGCCGAGCCAGCGAACCCTGAGGAGGGTCACGCCAGTTCCTGTTCCCAGTCCCAGGTCTCGAGGTTCTGCTTGATGCGACTGAGGAACATGACCGCGGTGGATCCATCGAAGGCGCGGTGGTCCCAGCTCAAACCGAGATACCCGATGTGATGGATGGCGATGGCGTCATTGCCATCCTTGTCGGTGACGACCACCGGTCGCTTCACCACCGTGTCCGTGGACAGAATCGCGACGTTTGGCACGTTGATGATGGGAGCCGACATGAACGACCCGAACGGTCCTGGATTGGTGATGGTGAATGTCGACCCGGCGAGATCGTCCGGCTCGATCTTGCCCGTTCGCGCCTTGTCGGCGAGTCGGCGCGCCTCGCGGGCGATGCCGCGCAGGCGCAGCCCATCGGCACCCCGGAGGGTCATCACGACGAGGCCATCCTCGTTCAGATCGATGGCGATGCCGAGGTTCACCCCACCATGCATGATCCGCACCCGGTTGGGCAGATCGAGACTCGAGTTGACCACCGGGAACGTGTTGAGGGCATCCACCGTCGCCCGGCTGATGAACGGGAGGTAGGTGAGCGAGAAGCCCTCGCGCGCCTTGAAGCCTTCGCGATGGCGAGAACGTATCCGCTCGACGTGCTCGAAGTCGACTTCGACCGACGTCCACACGTGAGCCGCGGTCTGCTTGGCCCGGATCATGTTCTCGGCGATGCGCATGCGGAGTCGGGAGAGGTCCTCGACCGAACCTTCCGCCGAGAAGACCGGGACGGGTGCCGTTGCTGGAGCCACCGTCGCCGGCGACGGTGTCGTCGTCGTGGCCGGGACCGGGGCCACCGGCACCGGGGGCACCGTGGCCGCTGCCACCGGGGCCGCCGGGGTGAACAGCACATGGTCCGCCGGGGCGGGTTCCTCGGAGATGAGATCCTGGATGCCACGCCCGAGCACGGTGCGTGACGGCTCGGGCTGGGACCTCGGCACCGCCGCGGCCAAGGCGACATGCGCCTCCACGTCGCGTCGGGTGATCCGCCCGTCGATTCCCGTGCCGATGACCCGAGACAGATCGATCCCGTGCTCGGCAGCGAGGCGGCGCACGACCGGAGACAGCATCCCCGGATCGCGCGTCACGGTCACGTTCATCACCTGGGGTTGTGGCATCGACACGGTGGCTGGGGGCGCCGCCACCGGGGCCGCCACAGGAGGCGCTGCCACCGGCGGTGTGGCGGACACGGTCGGTGCCACCGGCGCCACGGGAGCCGCAACGGGGGCCGGCGGCGCCGCGGACATGGCCGCCGGCGAAGCCGCTGCCTCCCCGGCCTGACCGATGATGACGAGCGGGGTGCCCACCGATACCGTGGCGCCTTCCGCCACGAGGATCTGCAGGATGGTGCCGGCGATCGGCGACGGCACCTCGGTATCCACCTTGTCCGTCGAGATCTCGAGCAGCGTCTCGTCTTCGCGAATCGTGTCACCGGCCTTCTTGGCCCATCGCAAGATGGTGCCTTCGGTGACCGTCTCCCCGAGTTGCGGCATCGTGACCGTGAGCGACATGGTGGTTTCTCCTACGACGCCGCGAGTGTATTGACGGCGGTGACTATGTCGGCGACTTGCGGGATGAAGGCGTCTTCGAGAATCGTGGCGAACGGAATGTGGGTGTGAGGAGGCGTCACGCGGATGATCGGCCCGTCGAGGTCCCAGAAGGCTTCGGCGGCGATCCGGGCTGCCACCTCCGAGGCGACCGAGGCAAACGGCACATCTTCCTGGACGACGACGAGCCGGGACGTCTTGCGCACCGAGGCGAATACCGCGTCCCAGTCGAGGGGCACGATCGTCTGCAGATCGAGGATCTCCACCGATACGCCATCCGCATCGAGGAGTTCGGCGGCTGCCGTCGCCGTGTGCACCATCGCCCCCCAGGTCACGATGGTCACATCGTCGCCTGTGCGCACCAGCCGGGCCTTGCCGAGCGGAAGTTCGAACCGTCCGGCCGGCAAGGCCTCCTTGATGCTGCGGTAGAGCTTCTTGTGTTCGAGGTACACGACGGGATTGGGGTCGCGGATTGCCGCCACCAGGAGACCCTTGGCGGTGGTGGGCGTGCTGGGCACGACGATCTTGATCCCGGGGTGATGGGCAAGCATCCCCTCGGGGCTGATCGAATGGAACGGGCCCGCCCGCAGGCCGGCGCCGCTGGGGCCGCGCAGCACCATCGGCACCGATCTCCCGCCCTTCCAGAGGTACTTGGCTGCCTCGTTGAAGAGCTGATCGAGGCCGGGGTAGATGAAGTCGGTGTACTGCAGCTCGGCCACCGGAATCTGACCCATGAGGGCGGCTCCCACCGAGCCACCAACGATGGCGGACTCGGCGATGGGGGTGTCGATGACCCGCATCGGGCCGTACTTCTCGAACAGGCCCTTGGTGACCTTGAAGGCTCCGCCGAAGGGACCGACATCCTCACCCAGGAGAAACACCCGTTCGTCGCGCTCCATCTCCTCGTCGAGGGCCTGGGTGATGGCATCGATCATCGTCACAGGCTCGCCGACCCCCTCACCGGGTCCCGGAGCCGATGGCTCGGGCGCCACCGCGAACAAGTCGGTGGCGAGATCGGCGATCGTCGGGTCGGGCTGGGTCTGCGCCCACTCGATGACGCCGCGGATCCGCTCTTCGATCCGGGCGGCGATGGCCTCTCGCCCGGCCTGATCGAGCAGGCCGCGCGTGCCGAGGAACTCCTCGAAGCGCGGGATCGGATCCTTGGCGAGCCATGCCTCGCGCTCGTCGGGCTTGACGTACTCGGCAGGGTCGTGACCGGCATGTCCGAAGTGACGGAAGGTGACCGCCTCGATGAGGGTCGGCCCTTCACCGTTGCGGGCTCGTTCGACCGCCTCTCGCGCCGCGGCGTAGCACTCGAGCACATCGTTGCCGTCGACCACGACACCCGGAATCCCGTACCCGTCGGCGCGGTGCCCGGCGGAGGCGAGGCTGAACTCGAGATCATTGGGGGTCGAGTAGGCGTACTGGTTGTTCTGGACGGTGAACACGATGGGCAGCCGCAGGACCGCTGCCATGTTCACCGCCTCATGCCAGGTGCCGGTGGCCGTGGACCCCTCCCCACAGTCGGCGAGGGCCACGCGCCGTTCGCCGCGCTGCTTGAAGGCAAGGGCAGCCCCCATGGCGACGGGATAGGCGTCGGGGAGCGGCGAAACCACCATGAGGGTCCCCCTGTCGAGCACCCCGAAGTGGCTGTTGCCGTCGCGACCCTTCGTCGGCCCGGTGACCTTGCCGAAGAAGTTCAGCATCGTCTCCTCCAGCGTCACACCGCGGGTGAGCTGGGCGAGAAGATCGCGATGCGTCGGGCCGAAGATGTCTCCCGCCTCCAACGCCGAGGCGAACCCGACCTGTGCGGCCTCTTGGCCGACCCCCGGGTAGACGGCTCCGGGAAGCCGGCCACCGCGGTACATCGTGTGCAGTCGAGTTTCGAGCAGACGGCCCGTGATCATGAGCTCGTACATCGCAAGCAAGCGCGACGAGTCGAGCTCCGCGGAGTGTCCCTTCGCTTCGATCACGATCGCCTCAGCATGGCCATGATCAGTGCAGACTCCGGCCTGAGGCGGCGAGGAGCGACTCGCCCACCGCCTCGGCGAGTGTGGGATGGGCATGGATGAAGGCCGCCGCCTCCGAGGGCAGAGCCTCCCAGCCGACCGCGTACATCAGCTCGTGGATGAGCTCTCCCGCCTCCGGCCCGACGATGGTGGCACCGAGGATGGGACCACCCCGCTCGGCAACGATCTTGACCAGACCCTGGGCCTGCCCCCGGATGATCGCCCGGCCAACGCCGCCCATGCCGTGGTCGGTCGTGACCACGTCGTGGCCGGCGGTGCGGGCCTGAGCTTCGGTGAGACCCACCGAGGCGACTTCGGGTATCGAGTACACCACGAGCGGAATGGCCCGATAGTCGACCGGAGCAGGGGTTCCAGTGGCGATATGGGTGATGGCCGATATCCCTTCGGCAAACCCGGCGTGGGCGAGCTGCGGGGTCGCGGCCACGATGTCACCGACGGCGTAGACACCGGGGGCATCGGTGAGCATCGTGGCCCGATCGGCGACGACGTACCCACGGTCGAGTCGGACACCTGCCTCCTCGAGGCCGATCCCGGCGGTGAGCGGAGCCCGGCCGACCGCGACCAGGACGACATCGACCTCGACCTCGGATCCACCTGCCGACACCTTGACCCCCGCCGCGGTCATCACCGGGGGGTCGACCTTGACGCCGGTGGCCACCCGGATGCCCTTGCGCCCCAGCAGCCGGGTGATGAGCTTGGCTGCCTCGGGCTCGACGCCGGGCAGCACCTGGTCGAAGACTTCGAAGAGGTGAACCTCGGTCCCGAGTTCGGCAAGCATGCAGGCGAACTCGACCCCGATCGCCCCGGCCCCGATGACCGCCACCCGGTCCGGCCGGCTGGTCCAGTCGAGGGCGACGTCCGACGTCACGAGCCGCTCCCCATCGGGCTCGTACCCGGCCAGGGTGCGAGGCACGGATCCGGTGGCGATGATGACCTTGCGCGCCTCGATGCGCCGCGCCCCACCGGCGATCTCGGCGACATCGACGATCCCCGGACCGGAGAGGCGGCCGGTCCCGGCGACGATGTCCACCTTGCGCTGCTTCAGGAGGCCCTGCAAGCCCTTGTACAGCTGGCCGACCACGGCGTTCTTGCGTTCCAGAGCCCGCCCCCAGTCGAGCTGCGGAGCCGATGCGATGACCCCGAACTCGGCCGCACCGGCGACCTCGGCGAACACTTCGGCGGTGTGAATCCACGCCTTGGCGGGGATGCAGCCCCGGTGCAGGCAGGTGCCACCGACCTGCGCCTTCTCGACCAGGGCAACCGAGAGACCGAAATTGTGCGCGTACAGGGCGGCGGCGTATCCGCCCGGACCGCCCCCAATGATCGCGACGTCGTACACAGCGCCTCCAGTCGGTTCGCCAGAGCCTAGATCGGTGCGCGATCTCGAACCAAGAGAAGATGGGGATGCCTCCACCGGGGGCGCCGGTACCCTCTCGGCGCGAATGCAGACCCGCTACCTCATCGTTGCCGCCCTGGTGACCGCCCTGTTGATCCTGACGGCCTCGGTGGCGTGGTTACTCCGGGTCGCCGGATGATCACCACCGCGGACGGGGTGGTGCTCGAGGGGATCTGGACCACGCCCGATTCGGAGCCGCTGGGAGCGATCGTGCTGTGCCATCCGCATCCGCTCGACGGCGGGACGATGACGACCCCGTTGATGCGCACCGTGGCCGCGACGGTGGGAGATGCCGGACTCGCCGTGTTGCGGTTCAACTTCCGTGGTGTTGGCGCCTCCCAGGGCACCTGGGGTGGTGGCAGCGGGGAAGTCCTCGATGTCGCCGCCGCCGTCGAGCTCGCCGCGGCCACCCACCCCGGTCTGCCCCTCGGGGTTGCCGGGTGGTCATTTGGGGCCAGCGTGTCGCTCGCATGGCAGGCCGAGTCCGGATCGTCGCTGCCCTGGGTCGGGATCGCTCCCGGAATCCGCCCGTATCGCGGATCGCTCCCGCCGGATCTCGCCCTGCTCGTCCCGGCACGGCGCAGGATCGTGATCGGTGACCGCGATCAGTTCGCCACCGTGGCCGACATGGAGCACTTCGCGGCACGGTGTCATGCCGAGATGACGGTGCTCCCGGGCTCGGACCACTTCTTCCTCTATCGCGAGCGGAAGGTCGGCGAGGTGGTGGCAGCGCACTTCGGAGGCCGCACCCCCACTCCCGCCTAGCTCGCACCCGTACGGGCGAGCGCTCGGCCGCCTGCTGGTCCGACCCTGGCCGCCTGCCGATGAGGGGGTTCCGGGTGCGAGCGCCCTCAGGGGGCGGGGCGCCGCGATGGAACGGGACGGAAACCGCGGTTGCGAGCCTCGACGAGAGAATCCGGGGCGAACGTGGCCACCGCCAGGCGACCCAGTGCCCCACCGGGACCGACCAGATCGTCGGCTCGCCGAGCCTGATCGGGATCATCCGTGTCGAAGACGAGCATGGTGTCTCGCAATCCGATGAACCGGTGGTGCTCGAAATGACGGAGCCGCGCCATGTCAGGTCCGGTTCACACTGGCCACGGCCTGGGTGAATCCACCCACCGCCTGGAAGACGACCTCGCCCTGCAATTCGCCGCGGTTGAATGCGATCGTCCAGGACTCGTCGGTCCCCTCGGAGTTGGTGATGACGTAGCCCTGGCTGACGAGGCCGATGGTGAAGTTCTGCACGGCGGCGTCGAGCACCCCCTCGATCTGGAGCGCCATCTCGCTGCGGTGGTTGATCCGATCCACCAGCGTCGTCCCGATGACGGCATTCGCCGGAATGGGGAAATCACCGGGGAAGGCCGGCGGCGGCTCACCCTCGCCGAACACCACCTGCTCACCAACGGTCGCGGTCGAACCGCCGTCACCGCCGCACCCCGCGGCGAGCAACAGGGCCACGATCACGACCGCTGGAAGGCATCGGACGTTGCTCATGGCACCGCCAGCCGGATCGAGGCGCTGAGGCGCCGCAGGGAAGGATCGAGACCGGGCATGAGATCGCCCACGGGAAGCACCAACGCCGGCGGCGACTCGATCCCGGAGGAGCGCAGCTCCACGGGCGACAGTGTCAGCATTCCCACGAGCACGGCTTCGGCGAGCCGCCCGCGCATCGACTCGGTCCGGTCAGACACGGGGTGGCTCCCGATACCCACCGAACACCGCCTTCATGGCCGCCGTCATCTCGCCCTCGGTGGCACGCACCCGGGCGGCGGCGACGAGCAACGGCATCAGGTTCGCCCCGGAGGCCGCTGCCGAGGCGAGCTCCTCGAGCGCCGCGGCCACCGCGGCCCCGTCGCGCCGTCCACGGACCTCGGCGATGCGCCGGCGCTGGATCGTCTCCACGTCCGACCCGATGCGGAGGATGTCGAGGTGGTCTTCGTCGGCCGCGGCGTACTTGGTGACTCCGACGATCGTACGCTCCCCCGACCCGAGGGCCTTCTCGAAGGCATACGCCGAGTCGGCGAGAGCGTTCTGGAACCATCCATCCTCGATGCCCCGCAACACGCCATCGAGCATCGAGCCCGATCCCATGCGATCGATCTCGGCGAGCAGCCTCTCCACCCGATCCTCCATCGCGTCGGTCATCGCTTCCACGAACCATGATCCCCCGAGAGGGTCGATGACGTCCGCCACACCGGTCTCCTCCGCGATCACCTGCTGGGTCCGCAGTGCGATCTCGGCGGCGCGCTCGGTGGGGAGCGCGTAGACCTCGTCGAGAGCATTCGTGTGCAACGACTGGGTGCCACCGAGGACCGCCGCCAGGGCTTCGATGGCGGTACGCACGACGTTGTTGTCGGGCTGCTGGGCGGTGAGCGACACCCCCGCGGTCTGGGTGTGGAAGCGCAACTTCCAGGAGCGCTCGTCGCCCGCCGCATACCGGTCCCGCATCCACCTCGCCCAGATCCGGCGAGCGGCCCGGAACTTGGCGATCTCCTCGAAGAAGTCGAGGTGGGAGTCGAAGAAGAACGAAAGCCGCGGGGCGAACTGGTCGACGGGCATCCCCGCCCGCATCGCCGCCTCGACGTAGGCGAACCCGTCGGCAAGGGTGAAGGCGAGTTCCTCGTGAGCGTTGGCCCCGGCTTCGCGGATGTGGTACCCGCTCACCGAAATGGTGTTCCACTGCGGAACCTCAGAGGCACAGAACGACATCATGTCGGTGATGAGCCGCAGGTGCGGGAGGGGTGGGTATATCCACTCCTTCTGGGCGATGTACTCCTAGAGGATGTCGATCTGGAGCGTTCCGCGCACCCGCGCCCAGGGAACGCCCTGCTCCTCGGCGGCCACCAGGAAGAAGGCGAACAGCACCTGGGCGGGTCCATTGATCGTCATCGACACCGACACCTCGCCAAGCGGGATGCCATCGAACAAATCGGCCATGTCGTCGGCGGTGTCGATGGCGACGCCGCAGTGCCCCACCTCGCCGAGTGCCAGCGGGCTGTCGGAGTCGAGTCCCATCAGCGTGGGCATGTCGAAGGCCACCGACAGTCCGTGCTGTCCTTCGGCAAGCAGGTGGCGGAACCGGGCATTCGTCTCTGCCACACCGGCGAACCCGGCGAACTGGCGGATCGTCCACGGCTTGCCCCGGTATCCGGTGCTGTGGATGCCGCGCGTATAGGGGAAGCCACCCGGATACCCGACTCGCTCCGGCGGCTCGGCGCCGTCTTCGGGGAGACCGAGGGCGGGAAGGTCCTCGAACGACAGGGTGACCCAGTGGTCGCGGCGTTTCGCCGCCTCGGCGTACTCCCGTTCCCACTCGGCGCGGTTCATGCCTGCCCCTCCTCGGTGTGGTCCACCGTAACGGGGTTGCGGCAATTCGGGCAGGGAACCGCGGCGACGGCACCGACGATGAAGGAGAACCCGCACTCGGGGCAGGTCACCCGCGGGGAGGGAGGCTCGTAGGTCGGCACCGGCGGTGGTGTGGGTACCACGGGCGCCGTCGCCGCGCGGACCTCGTTGACGGTGCCGCACGCCGGACAACCGTGACGACCCGGGCCGGGCACGTCGAACCCTGCGCGGCATCGGCCGCACCGCACGATCATCCGACGCCACCCTCGGCCGGAGCCCCGACGGCGTGGATCGACATGAGGTACTCGACGTCGGCAGCCATGATCTCGGCCACATCCACGGGATCGAGGGTGTCGCCACGCTCCCCGGCACGCTCGAGGATGTGCTCCATCGCGTCACCACCACCGATGACGGGACGCAGCCCGGCTCGTGGTGCCACCACCTGCTGGTACTCGATCTGCCATTCGAGCACCCGTCGCACCTGGCCAGGCGTCACTCGGTCCCGGGTCGCCGGATCGAGACGCCCGTGGACGAAGCGACTCGCATCATCGAGGGCGTAGATGACGGCTCCGCCGTCCCGAAAGCGGCGCCCGCCCTGCCACAGGAAGGCCGCAACGATCGCCACCAGGACGGCGGCCAACAACAGTCCCCCGGCCAATGCGCTCATGCCGGGATGGTACCTGCGGGCAGGGGCCGTTATCGCCGCGGGGTGGGAAGGGGAAGCGGGATCACCAACCGCCACATCACCGCCGATGGCCCGAATCGAGGACAGATGGGAGCCGGGTCGCCGCTGCGCAAGAACACCGGGTGGCGGTGGGCGTCGAGATACCACCCTCCGATTTCGACCCGCTGGCCCGAATGCACGAGCACGAGGTGAAGATACCTCCTCGCCGCCCACGGTACCCTGCATCCCGCCGATGACGATCGACACCGTCTCCACCTTCCTCGCGGTCGGGGCCTTGATGCTGCTGGCCTGCGTGGTCGCGGTGTGGGTGGTGCGTCTCGTCGCCCTCGCCTCGAGTCGAGCCGCAAGACTCTTCGCGTCGATCCGGCTCTCGGTGGCGGGACAGGGTCTGCGCCTCGCCTGGGGCATGGCGACGATTGCCATGCTGGGCAGCCTCTACTACTCGGAGGTGGCCGGGTTCCCGCCCTGCGAGTACTGCTGGTACCAGCGCATCGCCATGTACCCCCTGGTGGTGATCCTCGGCATCGCCATGGTGCGACGCGACTACGCCATCCGCCGGTACGTTCTCGCCTTGGCGGTTCCCGGGGGGATCATCTCGATGTACCACTACGCCGTGGAACGGTTCCCCGATCTCCAGGTGGGTGAGTGCAGTCTCCAGATCCCCTGCAGCCAGGTGTGGGTCTGGAAGTTCGATCTGGTGTCGATCGCCTTCATGGCATTCGTCTGCTTTGCAGTGATCGTGACCGTGCTCCTGCTCGACCGCGGCGTGGAGCCGTCGGCCGATGCCCCCGACGCCGCCGTACACCCCTCGGAGGACCCGACACCATGACCACGCAGGCGCCCCGGAAGTTCCCGCTCCTCCCCGTATTGATCGGCATCGGCGCCATAGCGCTCATCGCCACGGTCATCCTCACCATGGACAAGGAGGGGGTCAGCGAGGAAGGCGAGTTCGGCACTCCCGAGGTCACGGGGACCGCGCTGCCTCCCGCCACCACCGGCACGGATCCTGCGCTGGGCTTCGTCATCCCCGAAGTGGTCGGTGCCGACTTCGACGGCACCGAGGTGCGCATCGCCCACGACGGGCGACCCAAGATCATCATCTTCCTCGCCCACTGGTGTTCCCACTGCCAGGCAGAAGTGCCGGTGGTGCAAGATTGGGTCGAGGCGGGGAACCTTCCCGAGGGCCTCGATCTCATCGCCGTCGCCACGTCGACCTCCTCGACGCGGGTGAACTTCCCTCCGTCGGAGTGGCTCGCGGGCGAGGATTGGAATGTCCCCACGATCGTGGATGACACCTCGTACTCGGTCGGCTCCGCCTTCGGTCTGGACGCCTTCCCCTTCTGGGTGTTCGTGAGCCCAGACGGCTTGGTGGCGGGCAGGACGTCTGGTGAACTGCCGCCGGAGACGATCACCGAGATCGCGGCAACGCTGGTGGCCATGACGCCGGCGGGCTAGGTCGCAGAGTTCCGGAGCTCCGAGAGAGGGGCGAGCAGCTCGCAGTCCCGCGGAAGGTCACACCGGCCGCAAGCTGCTCGCGGCAGTCCCGATCAACCCTTCGGCTTCGCTCCGAACCCGAGAGCCTCTGCCAGCATCGCCCGGTGCTCGGCAGGAGAACCGAACAGCAGCTCATCCGTCTTGGCTCGCTTGAAATAGAGGTGGGCGTCGTGCTCCCACGTGAACCCGATGCCGCCGTGGATCTGGATGTTCTCCGCGGCGCAGTGGAAGTAGGCCTCGGAGCAATACGACTTGGCCAGCGGGGCCGCGATCGCCGCCTCGGGGTCGCCCGCCGCCACCGCCCATGCGGCGTGATAGGCCGCCGACTTCGCCGACTCGACGAGCACCAGCATGTCGGCACATTTGTGCTTGATCGCCTGGAACGATCCGATCGGACGTCCGAACTGCACCCGGACCTTGGCGTACTCGACGGCCATCTCCAGGCACCGCTGGGCACCCCCGACCTGTTCGAAGGCCAGGGCGACGACCGCCCGGGTCATCGTGTCGGCGATCGCCCGCCAGCCCGATCCGGAGTCACCAAGGATGGCCGTCACCGGTACTCGCACGCCGTCGAATTGGATCTCGGCCTGCTTGCGGGTCATGTCCATCGTCTCCAGCCGGCGCCGGGTCACGCCCGGGGCGGTGGCATCGACCACGACGAGGCTGATGCCATCCACTCCCGTCGCACCCGGCTCGGTGCGGACTGCCACGAGCAGGGTGTCGGCGGTATGGCCGTCGAGGACGAACGACTTGGTGCCGGTGATGACGAGGTCGTCGCCGACGCGACGGGCGGCCATCGTGACGCCGGAGGCATCCCACCCGCCGCGGGGCTCGAGTTGTGCCAACGCCACCCGGCGCGCTCCGGAGGCCACCTCGGGGAGGAGATCCTTTTTCTGCGACTCGGTGCCGGCGTGGACGATGAGGTCGGCTCCGAGCACGACCGTGGAGAGGAACGGAGCCGGGAAGAGCGACCGACCCATCTCCTCCATGAGGATCCCCTGCTCGATCACGGAGAACCCGGCGCCGCCGTAGACCTCGGGAATGGCCATCGCCTGCCAGCCCTGTTGGGCGATCTCGGACCACAGTCCGGCATCGAAGCCCTCGTCGGTCTCCATGAGCCGGCGGACCTCCGTGGAGGGCGTCTTGGCTTCGAGGAAGCGCCGGGCGGTGTCGCGGAGCATCACCTGCTCCTCGCTGAAGATCAGGTTCGTCGGAGCGGCGCCCGTGGAGCCGGGGAGTTCCATGAAGGCGACAGGCTAGTGAACCCGCGCCCCGGGATATCCACCGGTTCGCGAGCCAAGGCGCGGGATGTCACCAACCCCACGGGCGTGCGCCGGCAGGAGACAGGTGGCTCGGCCGTCTGCCACAGTGTCCCCGACCTCCCACCGGGAAGGATTTCATGCAGCTCGCCCTCATGACCGAACCGCACCTCGGGATGACCTATCGGACCATGCTCGATCTCGCCCGGTTTGCCGACCGCACCGGGTTGGCGGCGTTCGCCCGATCCGACCATTACGCCACCGCGCGCCTGCCCGGCCTGCACACGCTCGACGCCTTTGCCACCCTCGCCGGGTTGGCCCGGGAGACCTCGCGCGTCGAACTCGTGGTGCTCGTCACCCCCATCACCTTCCGGCATCCGGCAGTGATCGCCAAGGTGGCCGCGACGCTCGATGAGATGTCGATGGGACGCTTCGTCCTCGGCATCGGCACCGGATGGAACGAGCACGAGCACGCCCGGTTCGGAATCCCCTTCCCCGAGCTCCCCGAACGATTCTCCCGTCTCGAAGAGGCGTTGGGGTACCTCTCCCATGCCCTGGGGCGCACGGGGGGCGCCTTCCGCGGCACCCACTACACCCTCGACGCCGCGGCGGTGGAGCCCCAGGCGCCGAACCTTCGCATCATCGTCGGAGGAGCGGGGGATCGCCGCACCCCCCGCCTCGCCGGGATCTACGGCGACGAGTACAACATCACCCTGAGGCCCGACAGCGACATCCCGCTCCGCATCGCCCGCGCCCGCGAGTCGGCGGAACGTGCCGGGCGAGACCCGAGTGCCCTCCGCTTCAGTGTGATGTGCGACGTCATCATCGGGGCCACCCGGGCGGACTTCGAGCGCAACCTCGCCCGCGAAGCCTCCGGCGACCCGTGGAACTCCACAGCGGACGAGATCGAGGCCCATCACCGGGAACGGGGATTCCCGATCGGCACCGCCGCAGAAGCGCGCCACCGGCTCGCCGAACTCGAGGCGCTCGGAATGAACCGGCTCTATGTGCAGAGGTTCGGAGGCTTCGAGACCGAGATGCTCGAGGAGACGTTTGGGCTTCTGCGCGGATAGGGGTGAGCGGACAGGCGAGACGCCAGATCCGCAGCTCGTCAATCCCGGGAGCGCAATTCGCAATTCGTGAGACGCGTCCGGGAGCCAGCGCACGTTTGACGAATTGCGCCGAGAACCACTGTCGGTCCCAGATCCCGAGCCATACGACCCGATCCAGCGCGAGGACCGGGACTGACGAGTTGCACATTGCGGGAGGCCGCCCCCAGGCGGCCGACCTTGGCTACCGACCAACCCACCCGTATCCTCCAACCCCGATGGCCGACTCCCCTCTCCTCGTGATCGACGACCTCCATGCCTCTGCGGGTGGCGTCCCCATCCTCCGCGGCGTGTCGTTGGAGATCGGACGGGGCGAAACCCACGCCCTCATGGGCCCCAACGGGTCGGGGAAGTCGACCCTCGGCAACGTCCTCATGGGACATCCCGGCTACGAGGTCACCCGCGGGGCGATCCGCTATAAGGGCGAAGATGCCACCCACTGGACCGCCGATGCCCGCGGCCGGGCCGGCATGTTCCTCGCCTTCCAGTATCCCGAGGAGATACCGGGAGTCACGGTGGTCAACTTCCTCCGGGCGGCATTGTCGAACCGCACCGGGACGGAGTACACGGTCCTGGAGTTGCGCCTCAAGGTCGCCGACACGATGCGCGCCCTCGGCATGGACTCCGGGTTCGCCGACCGCTACCTCAATGAGGGCTTCTCGGGCGGCGAACGCAAGCGCAACGAGGTGCTGCAGATGGCGGTGCTCGAGCCGGAGATGGTGATCATGGACGAGACCGACTCCGGTCTCGATGTCGACGCCCTACGGGTCGTGGCGGAGGGCGTCGAGCGCCTGCAGTCACCGGATCGAGGGTTCCTCGTGATCACGCACTATCAGCGCCTGCTCGAGCACATCACCCCCGATGTCGTGCACGTGTTCGTGGACGGCCGCATCGTCGATACCGCTGGCCCCGAACTCGCCCGCAGGATCGAACTCGAAGGCTACGACTCCTTTCGCGGCGGTTCGGGATCGTGATGAGGCTTCACCCCCCCGGACTGGGGACCGGGGACTGGGGGCTGGGGCCGTGCTAGATCTCTCCCACCTCCGCGCCGACTTCCCCATCCTGGACCGGCAGGTGCATGGCAAGCCGCTCGTCTACCTCGACAGCGCCGCCACCACCCAGAAGCCGGTTCAAGTCCTCGATGCCATGGACGACTACTACCGCCATCACAACGCCAATGTGCACCGCGGGGCCTACACCATGGCCGAGGA
The DNA here is from genome assembly GCA_016215655.1 of Acidimicrobiia bacterium. Classification (GTDB taxonomy): domain Bacteria; phylum Actinomycetota; class Acidimicrobiia; order Spongiisociales; family UBA11373; genus UBA11373. The sequence goes on along the minus strand of JACRIT010000004.1, from coordinate 55,603 downwards.
GGCGACCGAGCTCTACGAGGGGGCCCGCCGCCGCGTGGCCCGCTTCATCAATGCGGCGGCGCCCGAAGAGGTCGTCTTCACCCGGGGTACCACGTCGGCGATCAATGCCGTCGCCTATGGCTGGGGGCTGCACCACCTCCAACCCGGTGACCGCATCGCCCTCACGACGATGGAACATCACGCCAACATCGTGCCCTGGCAGCTGGTCGCCCGGGTGACCGGTGCCGAACTGACGTACCTGCCATTGACCGCCGACTTCCGCGTCGATGTGGGCGCCATCGGCGATGTCATCGACTCTCGCGTCAAGATCGTTGCCTTCTCGGGCATGTCGAACGTCCTCGGCACGATCGGCCCGCTCGCCGAAGCCGTGGCGGCGGCGCGCGCGGTCGGTGCGATCTCCGTGATCGATGCTGCCCAGTTGGTCCCCCATCACCCCACCGATGTTCGAGCCATCGGTGCCGACTTCCTCGCCTTCAGCGCCCACAAGATGCTTGGTCCCACCGGCGTCGGAGCGCTGTGGGGTCGTCGCGATCGGTTCGAGGAGATGGAACCCGCCGAGGGCGGCGGTGAGATGATCCGTGACGTCCAGCTCCACTCCTCCACCTGGGCCGATCTCCCGCACAAGTTCGAGGCAGGGACCCCGCCCATCGCCGAAGCGGTGGGGTTCGGCGCCGCGGTCGATTACCTGGAGGCCGTGGGCATGGATCGGGTCCGCGACCACGAGCGTGAGATCACCCGGTATGCCCTCGACCGGCTTGCGGAGATCCCCGACCTCACCGTGTATGGACCCGACGACACCGCCCAGCGCGGCGGTGCCGTGTCGTTCACCCTTGCCGACATCCACCCCCACGATCTGGCGACCATCCTCGATCAATCCGGGGTCGCGGTGCGCGCCGGGCACCATTGCGCCAAGCCCCTCATGCGGGTGCTCGACGTCCCGGCCACCGCCCGGGCGTCGTTCTATCTCTACAACGTGCCGGGCGAGGTCGACGTGCTCGTCGCTGCACTCCATGAGGCTCGGAGGCTGTTCGGTGTCGCTTGACGAGCTCTACCGCCAGGTGATTCTCGATCATTACCGCAACCCGCGGCGCTCGGGCAGCCTCGCCGCGCCCGATGCCCACGCCGATGGCAACAACCCGTTGTGCGGCGACGAGATCGCCCTGGACCTGGCGCTGCGCGACGGTCGGGTGATCGACGTCGCCATCACCGGACGGGGATGCTCGATCAGCCAGGCCTCGGCCTCGATGATGGCCGACCGCATCGTGGGGAAGACGCTCGCCGAGATCGACGCGCTCACCCATCAGGTGAAGCGCCTCCTCGACATCGAAGAAGGCGACCCGGGACTCGACCCGGAGCGCCCGGGAGCGGTGCTGGGCGACATCGAGTCCCTCGCTGGAGTGCGCCGCTTCCCCGTACGGGTCAAGTGCGCCGACCTGGCCTGGACCACGCTCGCCGAAGCCCTTGCCCCGCATTCCGGCACCCCCACGTGAGTGCAACCCCGGAGCCCGGAGCGGGGTTGGTACCCGGCATGACCACGACTCGAGCCGCCTCTGCACTGACCGCTCACGGCACCCACAAGGACGCCTTCACGCTCGCCGACTGGGGCCTCCTCGGAGGCATCGCACTGATCTGGGGATCGTCGTTCCTGTTCATGGCCATCGGCCTCGACGCCTTCAAACCCGGGGTTGTGACCCTGGCCCGCCTCGTCCTCGGCGCCGGTGCCCTTGCCCTCGTGCCGGCGGCGCGCCGACCCATCGACCCGGTGGATCGGACCCGGGTGGCCGCCCTCGGGATCATCTGGATGGCGATCCCGCTCTCGCTGTTTCCCATAGCGCAGCAGTGGATCGACTCATCGGTGGCGGGAATGATCAATGGCGCGGTTCCCATCACCACCGCGGTCTGGGCCACCATCCTCATGCGCCGGCTGCCCGGCCGCCGCCAGTTGGCGGGAATCGCCATCGGGTTCACGGGAATGGTCTTGATCTTCCTCCCCGAACTCGGCGATTCGAGCGCCACCGTGTTCGGCACGAGCCTCATCGTCCTCGCCGTCGCCATGTACGGGTTGTCCGGGAACATGGCGGTACCTCTCCAGCAGCGCTACGGAGCAGCCCCGGTGCTGCTGCGAGCCCAGCTCGTCGCCATCGCCGTGGTCGCACCCATCGGGCTGTTCCAGGTGCCGGGGTCGTCGTGGGCGTGGGACTCCGCCCTCGCCATGATTCCACTGGGAGTGCTGGGTACCGGCCTCGCCCTGGTGCTCATGGTCAATCTGGTGGGCCGTGTCGGCAGCACCCGCGGCTCGGTGGCGATCTACTTCGTCCCCGTGGTCGCCATCATCCTCGGAGTGGTGGTGCGCCACGAGTCGATCCATGCCATCGCCGCCGTGGGCATGGTGCTGATCCTCGTGGGAGCGTGGGTGACGTCGCGCCGGGAGCACTAGGGCGGCGATTGGCAATTCGCAATTCGCTGCGGTCTCAAGGGTTGGCCGCGACGAGTTGGTTGAATCGTTCGGCGGGAGTATTCCATCCGAGGGTTTGGCGTGGTCGGTTGTTGAGGCTGGCGGCGATGGCGTCGAGTTGGTCTTGGGTGTGGTGGCTGAGGTCGGTGCCTTTGGGGAGGTATTGGCGGACGAGACCGTTCCAGTTCTCGTTAGTGCCTCGTTGCCATGGTGAGGCGGGGTCGCAGAAGAACACCGGGATGTCGGTGGCGGTCGAGAAGCTGGTGTGGGTGGCGAGTTCTTTGCCTTGGTCCCAGGTGAGGGATCGTTTCAGATGTTCGGGCAGGGTGGCGGCGGCTTGGGCGATTCGTTCGGCGACATGGGTGGCGGTGTGGTTGTCGAGGGCGATGAGGACTCCGAAGCGGGTAGAGCGTTCCACCAGGGTGGCGACCGCGGAGCTGCCGTGGGCGCCGATGAGTAGGTCTCCTTCCCAGTGGCCGGGCACCGCCCGGTCGTTGGCTTCGGCGGGCCGTTGGGAGATGTTGATCATCTCGGGGATACGACCCTGACCCGGGGTTGGGGCCACCTTGGCCCGGGGCCGTCGACGCTCTCGTGGTTGGCGCAAGGCCTTGACGATGCGGCTTTTCAGCTCACCTTTGGGCTGGACGTAGATCGCCTGGTAGATCGACTCGTGCGACACCCACCATGCTGGCTCATCGGGATGATCGGTGCGTAACCGTCCGGCGATCTGTTGCGGCGACCACTTCTCCTCCAAGAGCCGGCACACCTCGTCCCACAACCAGGGGCGGGTCTGCCACCACCTCGGCCGGTTCCGCCGCGCCGCCCGTTCCGCCCGATCCTGACCGAGGTGAGCCCGATACCGTCCCCTGCCTCCACCGGCACGGATCTCACGGCCGATGGTGCCCCGATGCCGCCCCAACCGGCGGCCGATCGAAGCATCCGACTCATCCCGACTGATACCCAACAAAACCTCCTCACGCTCGGCAACCGTCAACGCGTTCTCTCGGGGCCTGGCAGCTGGCAGTGGCATCACCCCATACTCGGCCGCCAACCGGATCACCGTCGCTACCGACACCCCGGCGGCCCGCGCCGCCACCAGCAACGTCGCCCCCCGACCCAACTCGAACAACGCCACCCGCGCCACGCCCCAGCCGGTCTTCCGACGTCCCATAACCCCTCCTCGAGGTCAGACGTCGCGACCACCACTTGAAGCCAAGGCAATTCGCAATTCGCAATTCGTCAGAGCGTCGCGCCTGGGCCTGGGGCGCCTAACGAATTGCGCCGAGCGGCGGCCGCAGTCCCAGGTCCCAAGCCAATCGAACCGACCCGACGCGAGCCGCGGGACTGACGAATTGCGGTGGCCGCCTCCGGCGGCCGCCCTGCCTACCCGCCCTCGGTCATCGGGTAGAGGTCGAGGGCGCGGTCGAGCTCCGCGGCGCTGAGTCCGGAGACCTCGAGCGCAACCTCACGGACGCCCTTGCCGGTGGCAAACGCCTTCTTGGCGATCTCGGCGGACTTGTCGTATCCGATCTTCGGAGCGAGGGCGGTGACGATCGAGATGTTCTGGTCGAGCAGCATCGCCGCCCGCTCCTCATTCGCCTTGATGCCCTCGACGCACTTCTCCCGGAAGGCATCGCAGACCGAGCCGATCAGCTCCGCCGACTCGATGAGGTTGTGGGCCAGCACCGGCATCATCACGTTGAGCTCGAGGTTGCCGTTGGCGCCCGCCCAGGTCACGGTGGCATCGTTGCCGACCACCTGGGCCACCACCTGCATCACCGACTCGGCCATGACCGGATTCACCTTTCCGGGCATGATCGATGAGCCGGGCTGGGTGGCCGGCAGGCTGATCTCCCCGATGGCGGTGCGCGGCCCCGAGCCGAGCCATCGCAGATCGTTGGCGATCTTGAAGAGCGACACCCCCACGGTCTTCAGTGCTCCGCTGGCGAACACGGTGGCGTCTTTGGCCGCCTGTGCCTCGAAGTGATTGGCGGCTTCCGTGAACGGGTAGCCGGTGCGCTCGGCCATGCGCCCGATCACCCCGGCGGCGAATCCGGCCGGCGTGTTGATGCCGGTCCCAACCGCCGTTCCGCCCAGGGCGAGCTCCTCGAGGCCCGGAAGGGCGGCCTCGAGGCGACGCACTCCCAGCCGGACCTGGGCTGCATACCCGCTGAACTCCTGGCCCAGACGGATCGGAGTGGCATCCATGAGGTGGGTGCGGCCGGCCTTCACGATGTGATCGAACTCCTCGGCTTTGTGCTCGAGGGCGGCGGCGAGCCGCTCGAGGGCCGGAATGGTGTCTTCACGCATAGCGGCCACGGCGGCGATATGGATCGCGGTGGGGATCACGTCATTCGAGGACTGGCCCGCGTTCACGTGATCATTGGGGTGCACCTTCTTGCTGCCTCGGGGCTCGCCGAGCAGCTCGTTGGCGCGGTTGGCAATCACCTCGTTGGCGTTCATGTTCGATGAAGTGCCGGACCCGGTCTGGAACACGTCGAGGACGAACTGGTCGTCGAGGGTCCCCGCCGCCACCTCCTCGGCAGCGGCACGGATGGCTCCGGCGATCTCTCCCGCCACGATGCCGCGGGCGGCATTCTCCTCGGCGGCCGCCGACTTGATCATGCCGAGTGCGGCGATCATCCGCCTGCCGAGACGGAGGTTCGAGATCGGGAAGTTCTCCACCGCCCGCTGGGTGGAGGCGCCGTAGTAGGCATCGTCGGGAACCAGCATCTCCCCCATCGAGTCACGTTCGGTGCGCATCCGGCGTCCTCCTTCGCAATCTGAGGGAAGGCTAGGCGTCTCCGCACGGCCGTCTGTCAGAGCCCGCAATGCTCAATTCGTCAGTCCCTGTCCGCTCTTGGGACGTAGTCGCATGGCTCGGGATCCGGGACAGAGAGCGGTTCTCGGCGCAATTCGCCAGACGCGCCCGGTGTGTGGCACGCGTCGTGCGAATTGCGAGTTGCGAATTGCGGCCTCCGGGACTTGCGCATTGCGCATTGCGCATTGCGCATCGCGCTTCCTACAGCCCCGTCAGAAAGGAATCACCCTCCGGATGGCTCATGCCGAGACTGGTGCGCAGACCGTCGTAGCCCTCGGTGTCGAGGCGGTCGGCGAGGCTGCGATCGCCACTCTGGACGATGCGACCGTCGAGCATGACGTGCACCCGGTCGACCTCGAGATATCGCAGCACCCGGGTGTAGTGGGTGATCACCAGGACCCCGAGATCCGGGCCACGCATGTGCTGCACTGCTTCGGCGACCTCGCGCACCGCGTCCACGTCGAGGCCGGAGTCGAGTTCGTCGAGGATGGCCATACGCGGCGCCAGCGCCAGTAACTGCGTCATCTCGGAGCGCTTCTTCTCTCCTCCGGAGAGGCCGACATTGACGGGTCGGTCCCAGAACGACGAGGTGTCGAGTCGCGCCGCCACCTCCACGGCACGATGACCGATCGCCTCTCCCCCTGCCTCGGCCATCTCGGCGATCAGGTCGCGCAGGGTCACCCCCGGGATCTCGACGGGATACTGGAACACCTCGAAGAGGCCGGCTGCGGCGCGCCGGTCGACCTCGAGTCCAAGAACGTCCACGCCGCCCACTTCGGCGACTCCGGAGACCAGGTATCCGGGTCGGCCCATGAGCGCGTGACACAGTGTCGACTTCCCCGACCCGTTCGGCCCCATCATCACGTGGAGTTCTCCGAACGGGACCTCGAGGTCGAGGTTTCGGATGATGTGGAGTTCACCGAGCCGCACGTCGAGTCCGGCGACCCTGAGGGCAGCACTCATGACTCGTCCTCGACGATCGGGTCGAGCGTCGTGAACACCTCGCCGTCGACGACTTCGATCGCGTAGACCTCCACCGGCCGGGTGGCAGGGAGCGAGACCGGGATGCCGGTGATCAGATCGAACGCCGATCCGTGCCGGGGGCACTCGACCGTTCCATCGAACACCTCACCCTCGGCGAGCGACGCCTCGGCATGGCTGCAGCGATCACCGATGGCATGGATGGCGTCGCCGAAGCGGAAGATCGCAATGCGGTGTCCGGCGACGGCGACACAGGTCCCCTTCCCCACCGGAAGGTCGGCAAGCGCGGCGAGGCGCACCCGAAGGGTCATGCCGTGACCCCGGCATACTTGGCCATGAGCGCCGCTCGCAGCACCGGTTCGAACCGCAGCACGGGGAACCGTACCAGGGCCTCTTCGAAGAAGCCCTTGACCTGGAGGCGATCGGCCCGCATCCGATCGAGACCGCGGCTCATGAGGTAGTAGCGCTGCTCCTCGTCGAGGGGTCCCACCGCCGACCCGTGCCCGCAGCGCACATCATCGGCAAGGATCTCGAGATTCGGCACCGAATGGGCATCAGCCCCGTCTGAGAGCACGAGATTGCGATTCGTCTGATGGGCGCTTGTCTTCTGGCCTTCGCGCTCGATCCGGATGAGCCCGCTGAACACGGAGCGGCTCTGTCCGGCGACGGCGCCCTTGAGGAACATCTCCGAGGTGGTGCCCCGGGCGGCGTGGCGCAGGAAGTAGCGGTAGTCGAGTGTCTGGGAGTGATCACCGAAGTAGGCGCCGACGATGTCGGCCGAGGACCCATCACCGATGAGGTCGACCGAGAGATGGAGTCGGGAGAACCTGCCGCCGAGACCTGCCTCGGCGAGACCGACGGTGGCATCGCGACCGGCCACGTAGTGATGGCGGGCGACGGCAGCAGTCTCGTCGCCCCATTGCTGGATGACGATGAGATGCACCCGGGCACCATTGTCGACTTCGATCTCGAATCGTGGAACGACGAGAGCCGGCATCCCGTCGGGCGACCGCTCGTGGACCACCACGGCCACTTGCGACGATGCCGCGGCGACGATGCGAATACGAGGCGCCGATGCGGAGTCGGGGGTGACCGCCTGGAGATCGATGAGCACCGGGTCGGCGACCGCGGCACCGCGGGGAACGGTGACGAGCACCCCGTCCGAGCTGAATGCTTCGTGCATCGCCTCGAATCGGTCCGCGATCGCCACGGTCGGGCCCTGGTCGGACTGGGTGGCGAGCGCCGCCACCTCGACTCCGTCACCATCCTGGGCTGCCACCGTGCGGCCATCGACATTCACCGCCGATGCCGACCACGGTCCTCCGAGCACCGCGGGGTGCGGCCTGCCTGCCCGGTCGGGAAGACCAAAGGCGCCGAGGTCGATCCCCGGGTGCACGTATCGCCATTGCTCGAGACGCTCGGACGGCATCTCGAGTTCGCGGAACGCCACCCACCCGGCGCGCGCCCGCTCGGCGGCCCGCCCCGACAGTGCGGCCGTCACGCGTTCGTGGGTGGTTTGATCGATGGGGAGCACCGCGGCAGGACCTCGGCTCGACGACCCGGCATGGTATCGGCGCGGGTGCCCCTACCCAAGATCGGGGAGGATCGCCCGCACCCGGGTGAACACCGCGTCGAGCATGTCCTCGGTGAGCCTTCCGGTGAAGGTGTTCTGCTGGCTCGGGTGATAGGAGGCGACGATCGTCGGTCCCGAGGTCTCCACGACGGCGAGGTGTCGAAACGCCGGTCGCGGCCGAGGCACGACGACACCACGGTCGGCGAAGAGCCCGAGCATGGCCGTCCATGACAGCTGGCCGAGACAGACGACCACCCGCACGTCCCGAAGCAGGTCGAGTTCCTCCTCCAGCCAGTGCCGGCATCGCTCGCGCTCGTCCGGTTCCGGCCGATTTCCCGGCGGGGCGCAGCGCACCGCAGCGGTGATCCAGCAGTCCCGCAGCCGCAGCCCATCGTCTCGACCCGTCGACGTGGGCTGGCTGGCGAAACCGGAGCGATGGAGGGCCCGGAACAACCAGTCTCCGGAACGGTCACCGGTGAACATTCGGCCGGTGCGATTGGCGCCGTGCGCCGCCGGAGCCAGACCCACCACCAGCAGTCGCCCTGCGGGATCACCGAATCCGGGCACGGGCCGTCCCCAGTACTCCTCACCGGCAAAGGCGGCCCGCCTTTCCCGGGCGACGCGTTCCCGCCACGACACCAGCCGGGGACAAGCCCGGCAGGAGGCGATGCGGGCGGCGAGGTCGTCCATGGCGGCACCCTAGGGGCCCCTGGCCTTGGGGAAAGGTGCCGGGCCGTCGCTGTGGACAACTCACCGCGATTCGAGTGGGCACGGGGTATCCCCTGTGGATGAGTCGATCCGGCTGTCCACACCCAGGTTGGGGACACCGGTTGCAGCCCGGAATGAGCCGGTGATACCGTCTTGCCCTCCCAGGGAGGAGTCCGTGGCCAAGCGGCTGCGCGAAACGGCACCACTGTCCGACGGCATCGGGATGTACCTCGAATCCGTCGCTGCCCATGACCTGCTCACCGCCGAGGATGAAGTCCGGCTGTCACGGGCGATGGAAGCCGGCCGGCGTGCCCAGCAGACCCTCGACGTCAAGGGCCGCCTCACCCCGACGGAACGAGCCCGCCTGTATCGCGACATCCACGCTGCCGACGAGGCCAAGGCGGAGTTCATCCGGAGCAACCTCCGCCTCGTCATCTCGATCGCCAAGCGCTACACCGGCCGTGGCCTCGACCTGCTCGACCTCGTGCAGGAGGGCAACCTCGGACTGATCCGAGCCGTGGAGAAGTTCGACTGGCGAAAGGGCTTCAAGTTCTCCACATATGCGACGTGGTGGATTCGCCAGGCCATCACCCGCGGTCTGGGAAACCAGGGCCGGACGATCCGCCTCCCGGTGCACATGGTCGATGTGGTGCGCACCGTCCAGGAGACGGCGCTGAGCCTGCAAGAGCGGCTCCGGCGCCAGCCGACCATGCAGGAGATCGCCCTGGTGTCGGGTCTCGACCTGGAACGGGTCGCCTTTGCGCTCACGACTCCCGGTGACACCGTGTCGCTGGAGCGTCCCGTCGGAACGGACGGCGATGCCGAACTCGGTGACTTCGTCGAAGACGAGGCAGCACTCGACCCCTTTGAGGTCGCCGCCGGTGCTTCCGCCCGCCGCCAACTCGAATCGGCGATGACCGCGCTCGACGAACAGGAGCGCGCCGTGATCGTGCAGCGATATGGCCTGAATGGGACCCCGCCGCGAACCCTGTCCGATGTCGGCAAGGCATTCGATCTCACCCGGGAACGAGTCCGACAGATCGAAGGCAGGGCCCTCGCCAAGCTGCGCCACCCCTCGAGCGGATTCGACCTGGAGAGCCTGCTTTGAGTCATCAGTCATCAGTCATCAGACAGAGTGATCGTCGGCTCTCTCCGCTCTTCGATCCTCTCACTGAGGACTGAGGACTCACACCTCGAACAACCGCGGCGCCCTGCCCTCCAGGCCGCGCAGCAGGTCGTAGTCGACCTCGACCCAGCCGATGCCCCTCGCCGCGGCCAGCGTCCGGGCCTGCGGGGTGACGGTCATGGCGGCAAGGATGCCGCGCACGGGAGCGAGCGTGGTGTCGCGATTGAGACGTTCGAGGTACCGGGTGAGTTGCTCGACACCGTCGATCTCACCGCGACGCTTGATCTCCACGGCGACGACCTGGCCGCCGATGTCGCGGCACAACAGGTCGACGGGACCGAGGTCGGTGGCGTACTCCCGCTCGAGGATCTCCAGGCCGGGCTCGATCACCGCGGCCCGGTCGGCGAGCAGATGCTGCAGCGTCCTCTCGACACCGTCCTTCTCGAGGCCCGGATCCGGCCCCAGTTCGATGGACCGGTCTTCGATGACGTCCTCGAGGGTGATCACCAGGCTCTCGCCCTTGGGATTGGTGACCACCCACCGTCCCGGCGATTCCTCGAGGTGATTCGGCGCGTTCATCCAGTTGAGGGGCTTGTAGGCGCCGCCGTCGGCATGGATCGCCACGCATCCGTCGGCCTTCACCATGATGAGTCGTATCGCCATGGGGAGATGCGCCGCAAGGCGACCCGTGTAGTCGACCGAGCACCTGGCCACCAGCAGTCGCATGGCGTCGGAGGGTAAACGAGTCATCAGTCATCAGTCATCAGTCATCAGTCATCAGTCGTCAGCCCGAACAAGGTTCTCATTCTGAAGACTGAGGACTGAATACTCCTTCCGGTACCCTTGCCCCGTGCCCACCCCCGTCACCGTCGCGGTCATCCCCTGCGCCGGGAGTGGCACGCGGATGCGCCCGGCGACGCGGGTGGTGCCCAAGCCCCTGATTCCCGTCGTCGATCGACCGGTGATCCAATATGTCGTCGAAGAGGCCGCCGCGGCCGGGGTCACCGAGATCATCCTCATCGTCGACGAGCGCCCCGGGGATCCGGTCGTCGCCCACTTCGTCGGTGGGGATGCGGTGCCGGGCCTGGAGTCCGTGACGTTCCGGTCGGTCATCCAGACCCACCCGCTCGGCCTGGGTGATGCGGTGCTGCGAGCCCGCGATGCGGTCGGTGATCGACCCTTCGTCTGCCTGCTCTCGGACATGTTCCCCCGACCCGGCCGATCATTCACCCCACGCCTCGTGTCGCTCTTCGATGGCCGCCCCGTGGCGGCGGTGCGACGGGTCCCCGCCCACTTCTTCGACCGTTATGGCATCGTGGCGATCGGGGAGAACGTGATGGGTGACGTCGTCGAGATCGAGGCGGCCGTGGAGAAGCCTGGCGCCGAAGCACCGTCAGACCTCGGCCTTGTCGGACGATATGTGTTCACCGCCGAGATCTTCGCCGACCTCGCCGCACTCTCCCCCGGCCACGGCGGCGAGATCCAGCTCACCGATGCGCTCGATCGCGCCGCCCGCCGCGGCGGGGCATTCGGACTCATCGTCGGCGATGACCTTCTCGATATCGGCCGTCCCGCCGGCCTTCTCGAAGCCACCGCCGCCGTCGGCCTCGCCCGCCCCGACCTCGCCGAGGACTTCCGCGAGGCGCTGAGGCACTTGCTGGAATGAGCAGTCACCCCTAGGCGATCACCAGTCCTCGGTTGCGTTGCCCGTTGCCCGCTACCCGACAGAGCTTGCTCGTGTTCCTGATGGGGACTGGAGACTGGGGACTGGCGACTTCCTCGCTCAGATGATCTTGTCCGACTTCCCGCTGAGCTGTCGGATCACGTCGGTCTGTCCGACGTGATAGGTCTCGTGGAAGTAGAAGAAGAGCACCTGCCCGGCACGGCTCACCGCCCGTCCTTCTCCGGCGGCGACCTCGACCTCCATGAAGGCGTCGTCGGCGCCATCGAGAGCGGCGACGATGCGATCGCTCTGCTGGTTGAGGAGCACGAGCAACTCGGTCATCGGGATCACACCCGGACCGTCCTCGCGAATCGGATCGGACTCCCGGTGGTAGCGGGCCACGCGATCCCCGGCGACGACGGGTTGGCCGAGCACGCTCAGGATCTCGTCGCGTCCGGCCACGATGTGCCCAAGCACCCAGTTGAGGCAGTTCGTGTTGAAGCCCGACTGGCGCAGGGCATCGGTATCCGTGAGGCCTTCGGCGTGGGCCGCGACGATCCGATCGTTGCGACGAAAGGCACGGGCGATGAGGTCGAGGTACATCGGGCGAGGCTACTCGTCCAGAGGTCACCAGTCACCAGTCTCCAGTCCGGCCTGGTGACCGGAGACCGGGTTCCTAGCCGACCGACCCCTCCATCTGCAGTTCGATGAGGCGGTTGAGTTCGACGGCGTACTCCATGGGGAGCTCCTTGACGATCGGCTCGATGAAGCCCGCCACGATCATCGCCGTCGCCTGAGGCTCGGTGAGCCCGCGGCTCATCAGGTAGAACAACTGGTCGTCGCCCACCTTCGACACCGTGGCCTCGTGGCCGATCTGGGCATCGGCCTCCTCGATCTCCATGTACGGGTAGGTGTCGGACCGGCTCTTGTCGTCGAGGATGAGGGCGTCACAGCGGACGAACGACTTCACCCCTTCGGCGCCGTTTTCCACCCGGACCAGCCCGCGATATCCGCCGCGACCCCCATCCTTCGAGATGGACTTCGAGGTGATCAGCGACGTCGTGCGGGGAGCGGCATGGACGATCTTGGCCCCGGCATCGAGATGCTGGCCCTTGCCGGCGAAGGCGATCGAGAGCACCTCGCCGTGAGCGCCCTCTTCCATCAGCCAGACGGCCGGGTACTTCATGGTCAGCTTCGACCCCAGGTTCCCGTCGATCCACTCCATCGTGGCATTGCGGTAGGCGGCAGCACGCTTCGTGACCAGGTTGTAGACGTTGTTCGACCAGTTCTGGATCGTCGTGTACCGGCACCGGCCGCCCGCCTTCACCACGATCTCCACCACCGCGGAGTGGAGCGAGTCGCTCGAGTACGTCGGGGCAGAGCACCCCTCGACGTAGTGGCAGTAGGCCCCCTCATCGACGATGATCAGCGTGCGCTCGAACTGGCCCATGTTCTCGGCGTTGATGCGGAAGTACGCCTGAAGCGGTTGATCGACATGGACCCCAGGCGGTACGTAGATGAACGATCCCCCGGACCACACCGCCGAGTTCAGCGCGGCGAACTTGTTGTCGTTGGGAGGGATGATCGTCCCGAAGTACTGTCGAACGATGTCGGGGTACTCGCGCAGCGCGGTGTCCATGTCGCAGAACAGCACGCCGAGGCCCTCGAGGTCCTCCCGATTGCGGTGGTAGACGACCTCCGACTCGTACTGGGCGGTGACGCCGGCGAGATACTTGCGCTCGGCCTGAGGGATCCCCAGCTTCTCGTAGGTGTTCTTGATGGACTCGGGCACCATGTCCCAGTCCTTCGCCTGGCCCTCCATCGGCTTGATGTAGTAGTAGATGTCGTCGAAGTCGATCTCGTCGAGCATGCCTCCGCCGCCCCAGGTGGGAACCGGCTTGCGCAGGAACCGCTCGTAGGCCTTGAGCCGGAAGGCGAGCATCCAGGCGGGCTCGCGCTTCATGGCGGACATCTCGCGGATGATGGCCTCGTTCAAGCCCTTCTTGGGCTTGAAGACGTACTCGGCCTCGGTGTCCGACCAGCCCAGCTGGTACTTCCCGAGATCGATGTTGGCCTTGGCCATGTGACTCCATCCGTGTCGTGAACCAGGGATTGTGGCAGGGGGTGGCACCGACACAAGGGGGAAATAAGCGGTAGCGCCGGCACGGAACTGGGGAGTGGGGGAAGACCGATCCGTGTCCGGCGCCGACCGCTCACCTCTATTACAACACCTTCCCCCCGCTATGTGGTGCCAACCCACCTCGGGTCAGCTCATGGCCCCGGGAGTTTTCGTTGATTTCCTTGGGTTTTCCATCCCGGTCCTAGTCTTTTCGCATGCCGGTGATCGTGATCGGAGCCGACACCCCCGCCGGTCGTGCGATCGTGCACCGCCTCGCCCAAGGGGGTGGCGAAGTCCGGGCATTCGTCTCGGCGCCCGATGAGGCCGAGGCCTGGCGGAGTCGCGGCATCAAGGTCGCGGTCGGCGACCTCAGCGACGCATCCCACGTGGGAGGGGCGGCGACCGGAGCCTTCACCGCGGTCGTGGTGACTGCCGCCGCCACCGACGGTCGCCTCCTGTCGTTCGGCACCCCGGCGGATGCGGTGGTGGGGTGGCTCCGCGCCGCCGATGACGCCGGGGTCACCCGGCTCATCGTCGTCGGGGAGGCTGCCCACCTCCCCCTCCGCGGCCGAGCGCAGGTGGCCGTGGTGCCGACCGCAGGTCGAACCGAGGACGAGATCGCAGCCCAGGTCGCCGCCCTCGACGAGGCCGATCGCCTCTGATCGTGTTTGACCAGCACCGCGCACAGTGGGAGAGTTGTGTCCATCGGGCGCAACGTCGCCCGCGGCAGGGAGCTTCGTTGACGAAACAGGACGACGTCGTACGCGTGCAGGGAACGGTCCTCGAGACCCTTCCCAACGCCATGTTCCGCGTCGAGATCGAGGGCGGTCTCGAGGTGCTGGCGCGTGCGTCCGGCAAGATGCGCCGCGGACGCTACATCCGCATTCTTCCCGGTGACAAGGTCGATCTCGACCTCTCGGTCTACGACCCGAGCCGTGGCCGCATCGTGTGGCGCTACAAGACGTAGCCGCCGGCTCAATCGGCCCCGTACTCCGGATTCACTGGCAGACCGAGTTCGAACACCGTCCGACCCCGCACGCGCCGATAGGTGAGGTCCCCGCCCATGAGGCGTGCCAACTCGCGCGAGATCGCCAGGCCGAGACCAATGCTCCCCGGTGCGGTCGGAGCGACGCCGACGCGGTGATAGGGCTCGAACACCCGCTCGGCCTCCTCGGCGGGAATGCCGGGGCCCTCATCGGAGACGGCGAGCCACGCCCCCGAGGCTCGGACACCGGTGGCGACCTCGATGGCTCCCGCCCCGTAACGCAACGCGTTCGTGAGCAGATTACGCACGATCTGGCGGACCCGGGCAGGATCCCCGACGGCTCCGGCGGGTGAGCCGGAAACGGTGACGCGGGCACGCTCCGCAGAGTTCCACGACTCGAGCACCTGGTTGACATTGGCCACGAGATTCACCGGCACGGCCACGACCTTGAGGGTCTTCGCCTCGCTCTGTGCCCGGGTGAGGAGATCTTCGACGATGTCGGAGAGGTCACGACCCTGCCGGAGGATGGTGGTGATCATCTCGTCGCGGTCGACCGACCGATCCCGTGACTCGCCGAGGAGTTCGGCGTACCCGAGGATGGCGGTCAGCGGGGTTCGCAGTTCGTGGGACACCGTGCGGATCAGCTGGTCCTTCGAGGCGATCTCACTCTCGGTCGTGCGAAGCCGCTGCAGCGTCGCCTGGTGCCGTGCGATGGTGCGCAACGACTCCTGCCAGCGCCGCCACGAGAACACCCCGAGACCGGCGACGGCGCACAACGACACCAGCGTGACTTCGTCGATGGCCCACTGCTCGTGTGCCCGGTTCCACGCATCGAGCGCTTCGGGAATGCGAAAGTGGTGGATGACGAACGCCGCCAGCCACACCGCCACGGTGACCACGGCGAGGTCACGGGCGGCGCTGATCGTCGGCTGGGGATGGCCGGGTGTCAGCAATGATCCGGAACCGCGGTGGACCTCGGTGGACATGACTCCACCTGTCATCGGCCGACTCCTGGCCGGCCTGAAGGGTCTGCATTGCCTGGGGCAAGGAGCCGGTTGGCGCTCGAGAGGCTCTGCGGATGGGGCGCTGGTTCGATCTGAAGCCAGCCCAGGATCGGGCTGGCTTCAGATTCCGGGGCTCCCTATCCGCTGAGCCTCCTAGACCTCCTGGAACAGGAACCGCCGCAGCACCTCGAGGCGGTCGCCGACCTCGCCGTGGAGGTACCACAGCGTCGCCGCGATCGACGACAACAAGGCATTGCCGTCCTGAGGCGTGAAACAGAAGCCGACCAGCTCGTTCCCGTTGCGCACCGCCAGCGTGTCGATGGGCACGACGGTCTGGCTGAGGATTCGCCCGTAGTACCCGTGGTCGCGGCCGAACGAGAAGATCTGGTTGGCGGACCGCTTGTGGGTGAGCGCCACACGGGGGTTGGCGGCAAGGAGGTCGATCGCCTCCTTGACGGTGACGGCGCGGTCGAGCTGGAGGCTGAAGTGCAGGGCGTGCATGTACTGGGTGTTGAGCTTCACCGCAGATGAGAAGATCGGCAGGTCGTAGCCGAGGGTCTCGAAGAGGTGATGGGCGTCTCGGGCGTGGTGGGTGCCAAAGCGCGGGTCGTCGTGCCGCCCGACGCTGGGGCTGGGAATGAACGATCCGTCCTGGCTGATGTCGTTCGCCCGCCGCATGCACAGGAATCGGCCGCTTTCGAGGTGGGACGTGCCGTCTGAACCCATCGCCAGCGTCCTGATGAGGACCGCGATGTTGTGGGTGTTGCACGACACCACCTGCACATAGCGATCGGTCTCGTGGTCGAGGGCCTCGTCATTGATCCCCCGCGCGTACATCTTCCCGAATCCGAACTCCGAGCCCTGAGCGAGGAACCCCCGGGGTCCGCGCGCCTTCTGGTAGTACTCGAGCTTGTTGGCGTTGCCCGCCGGCGTGCAGTCGATGACCACGGCGGCGCGCTCGATCGCCTCCATCGTGCCCAGCTTGGGTGCATGGCCGATCTCCTCGAACGAGGCCCGACGATCGTCGTCGACCGCGAGGGTGGCGCCGCGTCCCACGAGGTCCTTGACCTTGGCTCGCTCCTCGATCATCGGGGTCCGCTTGTGGAACGACACCTCGTCGATGCCGAAGTCGGCGGCGTGATCGGCGAGCAGTCCGATCAGCGGCTCGCCGATCGTGCCGGTGCCGACCACGTGGACGATGTTGCTCATGCGGGTCCCTCCTCCCCGGCGTTGCCGGGCATCGTAGAGCGTGGTCGACTCCGGCCGCTGACGCCGTGCGGCACACCGTCTTCGTCGTGTCCCCACCGATGGGCAGGACGTTGCCCGATTGACACACCGCTCAGGGTGTTCGGTCCTCGCCATTCCCCCAGACGCCTCGGGACTAGTCCGGCCCCAGCCAGCGCCATCTGGGACACTTGCCGGCATGCGTGCACTGCGTTTTCATGGTCCGGGCGAACTCCGCCTCGAAGACGTCGCCGATCCCCGGCCCTCACCCGACACGGTGGTGATCTCGGTGATGGCCTGCGGGGTCTGTGGTTCCGATCTCCACTTCCTCGACGGAACCGCACGCACCGGACACGTGCCGATCACCCTGGGTCACGAGATCGCCGGCGTGATCGACGACCCGGCCTCCTCGGGCCTTCGCCCCGGCATCGCGGTGGTGGTGACCGTGGGCGCATCGTGCGGATCCTGCCGGCGCTGCTCCGAGGGTCGTCCCAACCTCTGCGAATCGGCGACGGTGATCGGCATCCATGCCGATGGGGGCCTCGCCGATGCCGTGTCGGTTCCGGTGGCTGCGGTCGTCCCCATTCCGACCGGTGTGGAGCCCGCCGCCGCCGCCACCGCGGTCGATGCCGGGGCCACCGCGCTTCACGCCGTCACCCGTACCGCGGCACTGCAGCCCGGCGAAACCGTCCTCGTGATCGGCCTCGGCGGCCTCGGCACCTATGCCGCGCAGATCGCCCGCAATCTCGGAGCGGCACGGGTGATCGCCGCCGACATCGACCCGGCCGCCCTCGACCGGGCGGCGCTCCTGGGGGCCGACGACTGCGTCCTCGTCGAGGCCGGGGGCTCTCTGGGCCGATCGGTGAAGATGCTCACCGACGGCGGCGTGGATGTCGCCCTCGAGTTCGTGGGCCGCGCCGCCACGGTCGATGCGGCGGTGAAGTCGATCCGGCCCGGAGGCCGCGCCGTGGCGGTCGGTGTCGGTCCGGAACCGCTCGTCACCCTCCCCCCGGTGCTCTGGTCCAACTTCGAGTACACCCTGCGCGGGTCATACGGCAGCCTGCCCGGAGACACCGAACGAGTCCTCGCCGGCCTCGCCGACGGATCGCTGCAGTCGCCACCGTTGGCTCGGGCCACGCTGGCGGAGGCCGCCGACGCCATCCTCTCGCTCAGCCGGGGCGAGTCGCCCGCTATGGGCCGGCTCATGGTGATCCCATGACGTATTCGGCCGAGGTGGGTGAGTACCTCGTGTCCGACGACCCGGCCCTCGTCGATGGCGACACCGTCTTCCGATGGCTCAGCGAGGAGTCCTATTGGGCGCGCGGACGATCTCGCGCCGTCGTCGAGCGCTCCCTCCGCCACAGCCTGACCCTGGGCGGGTATCACCGCGGCACCATGGTCGGCATGGCGCGAGTCGTCACCGATCGGGCGACATTCGCCTGGTTGTGCGACGTGTTCGTCACCCCAGACCATCGGGGCCGCGGTCTCGGCAAGGCTCTGGTGACCGCGGCCGTCGATCACCCCGACCTGGCGGGCATCCAGCGCTTCGTCCTCGCCACCGCCGATGCCCACGATCTCTACCGTCGGGCCGGGTTCGAGATCCTCGAGCGGCCCGACCGCTGGATGATCCGACGCCGCCCCACGACCTGAGACGGATCGGCAACGTCCCGTCGCCTTTCGCTGTGACGGTCCGTTGTCCGCATCCGCCCATACACTTCGTGGTCATGCGGCCCCACCGGCATCCCTGGCAGATCGGCGCGGCCGTTGGCGGTCTGCTGCTGGTCTCGAGCGTGATGTCGTTCTGGGTCTTCGCCGCGGACGGAGAAGGGTCACCAACGACCACTCCCATCGAGGCCTTCACGACCCTGACCACGCCGTCGACCGACGCCACCACGGGTACCGACACCACGCTGGTGACCGTTCCCGGCACCACCACCACGACGCTCCCCGGCGAGGCCTTCAGCGCGTGGAGCGACTCCCGGTTCGTGGGCGCCCCCTACGGCACCGAGGTCGAGGGTCTGCTCACCTTTCGGGGCAATCCGACACGGACCTACTACGGCGAGGGGCCGGTTCCCGATGCACCCGACCTGAAGTGGACCTACCCGGACACGGCGATGTGCTCCACGTCGACGGACCTGGGGGTGACTGCGACGTGGTGCGGCAATGGCTGGACGGGTCAGCCCGTCATCTGGGAGCGGCCCGATCGCGTCACCGAGATGATCTTCGGCGCCTATGACGGACGGCTGCACTTCATCGACGCCGACACCGGCACCCGCACCCGATCGCCCATCCTCACCGGCGACATCATCAAAGGCACACCGACCATCGATCCCGACGGGTATCCGATCGTCTACTTCGGCAGCCGCGACAACAAGATCCGCGCCGTGGCCCTCGATCGCTCCGACCCGGTGGTGATCTGGGAGTTCGACGCCACCGGGACCGGACGCTGGAACGACGACTGGGACTCGAGCCCGCTCATCATGAACGACTTCATGTTCGAAGGCGGCGAGAACTCGATCTACTACATCTTCAAGCTCAATCGCGGCTATGACAGCCTCGGGCTGGTGAGCCTCAGCCCGGAGGTCGTCTTCGAGATGGAGACCTGGACCGACGAGCTGCTTTCCGCCATCGGCTCGACGTACCCAGCGGTGAGCGTGGAGAACTCCACCGCGATGTACGAGGGCAGGGTGTACTTCGCCAACTCCGGAGGCCGCGTCATCGGGCTCGACATCACCGGCCTCGAGATCGGCAACGACCCCGAGGTGGTGTTCGACTACTGGGTGGGCGACGATGTCGACGCCACCATCTTCGTGGACCAGGAGGGGTTCATCTACGTCTCTGCCGAATACGAGCGATATCTCCCCCGAGCTCGCGAGGTCGGGCAGCTCATCAAGCTCGATCCGTACAACCCGGACAACCCGTGGGTGTGGGGCATGTACTCGCTCACGGAGTCCCCGAACAAGGGAGGGCTCTGGTCGACGCCGGCCCTCGGCGACGGCGTGATCTACGCGGTCACGCACAAGGGATACCTCGTCGCCGTCGATCAGGCGACAGGTGAGGAGCTCTGGGTCTACACGCTCAGCCCGGGTTCCTGGGCTTCACCGGTGATCGTCGACAACCAATTGGTCGTGGCCTCGAACGATGGGGTCCTCCGCCGGTTCGATCTCGGCAACCCGCGGAGCCCGAGCTTGGTGTGGAGCTTCAAGGTGGGCACCGGAAACGTCGAGGCCACTCCAGCCGTGTGGAAGGGAATGATCTACGTGGGCAACCGCGATGGGTTCATGTACGGGATCGGCGAGTTCGATGGCTGATTCGGCGCGACGAGCCAAACGAGTCCGGGCCGACCGACGGTAACCTCGCCCCCGTGCTCCACGACTACACCACCACGACACCCGAGTCGGTGACGGCTGCGGTCGCCGACGCCATCGTCGCCGGCGAAGAGCTCGTCGCCGGCATCGTCGCTTCCTCCCCGGCCCCCACCTGGGACCGCACCATGGCCCCACTCGACCGGCTCGGGGCACGCATGGTCGACGCCTACGGCAAGGGTCCGTTCATGGCTCGCGCCCACCCGGATCGGGCGGTTCGCGAGGCTGCCCAGGCGGCGGAAGAGACGCTCTCCAAATGGCAATCCGACCTCGTGTTCCGCCGCGACCTGTACGAAGCCATCGAGGCCTTCGCGGCCACTCCCGAGGCGGCGGCACTCGGGGACGAGCGCAGGCGGTTCCTGGAATTCACCCGGCGCGACTTCCGCCGCGCCGGCCATGGGCTGTCGGCGGAGGCTCGTGGGGAGGTGCAGCGCCACCGTACTCGGCTCGTCGAGCTCGAAGTCGCCTTCTCCCGCAACATCGACGAGTTCGAAGATGGACTCGACCTCACGAAAGACCAGCTCGCCGGCCTGCCCGACGACGCGCTCGCCCGGCTCGCCGCCGGCAAGGAGCCGGGGACCTATCGCGTCAGTCTCGACTACCCCGATTACTACCCGTTCATGGACCAGGCCCACGATCGGGAGCTCCGGCGGGCACTCCAATTCAAGTTCTTCAACAAGGCCGTCGACATCAACCGTCCGCTGCTTGCCGAAGCCATCCGGCTGCGCCAGCGCATCGCCGAGATCTTCGGTGCCGCCTCCTGGGCCCACTACGCCATGGAGTTGAAGATGGCAAAGGAGCCCGCCGCCGTGGAACGCCTCTACGCCGGCATCGTCCCCGGCCTCACCGCAAAGGCCCGCGAGGAGCTCGCCGATCTCGCCGCCGCCCTCGGCAGCGACGACCTGGAGCCGTGGGATCACCGCTACCTCCACACGAAGATCCGCCGTGAACGGTTCGGCGTCGACCCCTCCCAGGTGGCGGCGTACTTCCCGCTCCAGCAGGTCCTCGACGGCATGTTCGCCATCACCGGGGAGGTGCTCGGACTCGAGTACCGCAAGCACCCGGAGCTGGCCGCATGGCATCCCGATGTCGTCGCCTACGACATCCTCGACGCCGGGGATGGCGCCATGCTGGCGACCTTCTACATGGACCTGTTCCCCCGGGAGGGGAAGTTCGGTCACGCCGCCGCGTTCGACCTCCGCTCGGCCCGCGCCGAGGGCGAGGGGTATGTGCTCCCCGTGACCGCGATTCTCGCCAACCTCACAAAGCCGAGTGCCACGGCCCCGTCGCTGCTACGCCACGACGAGGTGGTGACGCTCTTCCACGAGTTCGGTCATGTGCTGCACAACAGCCTCGGTCATACCCAGCTGGCGCGCTTCGCCGGGTACAACACCGAGTGGGACTTCGTCGAGGCACCATCACAGATCATGGAGCACTGGTGCTGGAACGCCGATGTGTTGCGGCGCTTTGCCCGCCATCACCAAACCGGTGCCCCCATCCCCGACGACCTGGTCGAACAGCTCGTGGCGGCGCGCGACCTGCACATCGCCCTCGCCATGCTGCGTCAGGTGTCCTTCGGAGCGCTCGACATGGCATTCCACGGCCCGGGAGCCGAGAAGGATCTCGACGCCATCACGAAGACCACCTCCGAGATCGCCGGGTTCCCCTTCCAGGAGGGCACCTTCTATCCGGCGTCGTTCGGTCACCTGTTCGGCTACGACGCCGGGTACTACGGGTATCTGTGGGCCAAGGTCTACGGCGATGACATGTTCAGCCGGTTCCAGGCGGAGGGCGTGGTCAGCCCCACCGTCGGCGCCGACTATCGATCCAAGGTGCTCGCCCCCGGTGGCTCACGGGACCCGATGGATCTCCTGCGGGACTTCCTCGGCCGTGAACCGAGCCAGGAGGCGTTCTTGAAGCTGATGGGGATAGCGGCGAGCTAGGCGTTACCCGTTGCCTGGTGCCTACGCCAGCACGGCCTTTTCGTGCAGCACGATCGGCGAGCGCTCGATGGAGAAGAACTCCATGGGGGCCTCGGTGTCCCACTCGTCGGGGGCGGCTCCGGTGAGGTGACGAGCCACCATCGATCCCACCGCCGGCGACTCCTTGAACCCGTGGCCGCTGAAACCGTTGGCGACGATGAAGCCCTCAAGGGAGGTCGGGCCGATCACGGCGTGGACGTCTTCGATGTTCATGTCATACATCCCCGCCACGCCGGTGACCTGCCCCCGGTAGGGCAAAGCGGGAATGCGGTGATGGAGGGCATGGATCTTCACATCGCGAAAGGCGGCATCGATGTTGCCGTTGAACACATCGGGGTCGGCCACCACCTCCTGCTCGTCTTCTTCGCGAATCGATCCCATCAGGATCTGCTGCCCGCCTGCCTCGGGACGGAAGTAGATCCCACCCGATGAGTCCGCCACCACCGGCAGCGGACCGGGTACGGCGTCGCGGGGCCACTCCCGGTAGATCACCTGCGCTCGAATGGGGCGAATCGTCCACCCATGGGTCTTGTAGTCGAAGCCGGCCATCCGAGCCACTTGCGGCGCCCACGGCCCGGCCGTGTTGACCACCACCGGGGTGTCGATGCCGGTCCCGTCGGCGAGGTCCACACCCGCGATCCGCCCCCCAGCAGTGCGGATCCCGGTCACCTTGGTCCGCAGCCGAACCTCGACTCCTTCGGCGCGCACTGCCTCGAGCAGATCCTGGGCGGCGGACACCGGGTCGAAGAAGCCGCTCTCCGTCTCGAAGAGAAACGACGGATGATCGGCGCACTCGTGCTCTGTGGCGCCGGTGAGATCGAACGGGCGATTGCAGGCGCTCAACGCCGGGAAGCGCCGCCGCATCTCGGCGGCATCGAGGACCTCCACCCCGATGCCGAGACCCGCCATCGTGGCCCGGCTCCTCTCGATGGCGGCAGGGGTCTCACCCATCATCCACAGCACCCCGGTGTGGTGGAAGCGGGCGCGCGGCTGGGCGATGCCGGTGTACTTCGCCCAGTTGCGGTGGGCGCGCAATCCGTCGCGCGCCATCGTGATCGCCTCGGGGTGGGTGTAGCGCTGACGAAGGATGGCGCACGAGGCGCCGGTGCTCCCTTCACCGACGTTGAGTGCCTTCTCCAGCAGCACGATCCGCCGCGCGTCGCGCCGGGCGATCTGGTGGGCGATCGACAACCCCATGATCCCGCCCCCGACGATGACGACGTCCGCCCGGTCCCGACTCACCGTGCCTCCTCATCGAAAGCCGAATCGTACGGGATTCTCTCCCGGTCGCCGATTGACAGGGCGGGCCGGGGCCATCGCTAGCCTCCCCGCTGTGCACACCGGACTCGCCGCCGCCGTCGACGACCTCTTCCCCTGGATTCGTACCGAGCTCGAAGCCCTCATCCGCATCCCATCCGTGAGTGCCGCCGGCTACGACTCCGCGCAGGTGCGGCGATCGGCGGAGGCCACCGCCGATCTCCTCGCCCGATCCGGGTTCACGGGGATCCAGATCCTCGAACTGCCCGGTGCCCACCCCGCCGTCTACGGCGAGATCGCCGGGCCTCCGGGCGCTCCCACGGTGCTCCTCTATGCCCACCACGATGTGCAGCCTCCCGGCCCAAACTCGGAATGGACGACACCCCCGTTCGAACCGATCGAGCGCAACGGCAGACTCCAGGGGCGCGGGTCTTCCGACGACAAGTGCGGCGTCGTCACCCATGCGGCGGTGGCAAGGCTGCTCGGGCCCAATCCCCCGGTGAGCATCAAGGTGTTCGTGGAGGGCGAAGAGGAGGTGGGGTCATCCCACCTCGCGGAGTTCATCACCACCCACGGCGCCCTCCTCGCCTCCGACGTCATCGTCATCGCCGACTCGGGCAACTGGCGTGTGGGAACCCCGGCACTCACCATCTCGCTGCGCGGACTGATCTCGTTGTTCGTCGAGGTGCGGGTGCTCGAATCCGGAGTGCACTCGGGACAATTCGGCGGTGCCATCCCCGATGCCCTCACGACTCTCACCCGGGTCCTGGCGTCGCTTCACGACGCCGCAGGCAATGTGGCGATTCCCGGGCTGGTATCGGAGGAGACCGAACCGCTCGACCTCACCGAGGCCGAACTCCGCTCCCAGGCCGGAGTGCTACCCGGTGTCGAGCTCATCGGAAAGGGAAGCCTCACCTCGCGGCTGTGGACGCGTCCCGCCGCGGCCGTGCTCGCCATCGACGCCCCGCCGGTCGCCGAGGCGATCAACCAGCTCATTCCACGAGCACGCGCCAAGGTGAGTGTCCGTCTCGCCCCGGGCGATTCGCCGGCCCGGGCGATGGCGTCACTCGTCGCCCATCTCGAGAGCCAGCCGGCGTGGGGAGCCACGGTCACCGTGACCCCGCACGAGTCGGGTGAGCCCTTCCGCCTCGGCGGCAAGGACCCGCGGGTGGAGGCCTTTCGGCGGGGTTTCGAGGAGGCCTGGGAACGGCCCCCGGTGGACATCGGCGTGGGAGGCTCGATCCCCTTCGTGGCGGCGTTCTCCGCGGCGTATCCGAATGCCGCCATCGTCCTGACCGGCGCCGCCGACCCCGAGTGCCGGGCTCATGGCCCCAACGAGAGCATCCACCTCGATGAACTGCGGCGATTCGTGCTCTCCGAGGCGATCGCCCTCCACGAACTGGCCCGCTGATGCGCCTCGACGCTCCCCTGCCCGACCTCGGATCGGTAGGGGTGTGGTCCTGGTCCATGGTGGATCAGCCGGCCGCCGAGGTTCGCCGGGCCGCCGCCGCCATCGAGGACATGGGGTATCGGGCGGTGTGGTATCCGGAGAGTCGCGGCCGCGAGGCCATGGTCACGTCGGCCCTCATCCTGTCGGCGACACCACGGCTGGCGGCCGTCACCGGCATCGCCAGCATGTGGGCCCGCGACGCCAACGCTGCCGCCTCCGGAGCCACGGCGCTGGGAGAGGCATGGCCGGGACGGTTCGTGCTCGGTCTCGGAGTGAGCCACGCACCATCCGTTTCGCGCCGGGGCGGCTCCTACGCCCATCCCGTCGCCCGCATGGAGGCCTACCTCGACGGGATCCAGGCTGCCTCCTTCGTCGGACCCGGGGCGTTGCCCGAGGTTCCGGTGATCCTGGCCGCCCTCGGGCCCAAGATGCTGCGGCTCGCCGGCACCCGCACGTCGGGCGCCCACCCCTACTTCTCCCCGATCGAACACACCCGTTTCGCCCGCCGGGTGCTCGGACCGGAACCGTGGCTGGCACCGGAACAAGCCGTGGTGATCGAGCCCGATGCAGCGCGCGCCCGGACCCTGGCCCGCTCCCATATGCAGGGCTACCTGCGCCTCGACAACTACCGCCGCAATCTGCTTCGACTCGGTTGGACCGAGGCAGACCTCGATCAGGGTGGCACCGACGCCCTCGTCGACGCCATCGTCGCCTGGGGCGACGCCGACACCGTCGCCGCCAGGATCCGTGACCACCTGGAGGCGGGAGCCGATCACGTCGCCATCCAGGTCCTGTCGGCCGAACCCTTCCCCCTCGCCGACCTCAGGGCGCTGGCCGACCGCCTCTTGTAGGCCGCTCTGATTTGAGTGGAAACCGCCGCTCTCTACATTCCGAGGTCATGACCACCGCATTCGTTCCGGCGCGGCTGCGCCGCACCAACCTTCTGCTCGGAATCCTCCACGCCGGCCAGGGCGTGGCGGTACTTGCCCTCGGCAACGGCTTCGCCCTTCCCGTGACGGGGAGCTTCATGGAGGGACCCC
Organism: Acidimicrobiia bacterium; assembly: GCA_016215655.1. Taxonomy (GTDB): domain Bacteria; phylum Actinomycetota; class Acidimicrobiia; order Spongiisociales; family UBA11373; genus UBA11373. Next base: position 29,850 of record JACRIT010000004.1, on the reverse strand, counting down.
CCGGGAGCGGACTGGGCGATGCCCGGGTGCTCTTCGAGGTCTCCTTCGCCGTCGGGGTCGCCGTCTTCCTGTTCCTCTCGGCGATCGCCCACTTCACCATCGTCGCCCCGCGCGTGTTCCGCTGGTACACGGCCAATCTGATCGCGGGACGCAACTACGCCCGCTGGATCGAGTACTCCCTGAGCGCCTCGGTGATGATCGTGCTCATCGCCATGCTCACGGGGATCTCCGATGTCGCCGCCCTCGGAGCCATCTTCGCCGCCAATGCCGCCATGATCCTCTTCGGTCTGGTCCAGGAGCGGTACGAGCGCCCCGGCGGGAGCCTGCTGCCGTTCTGGCTCGGTTCCGCCATCGGCGCCGCCCCCTGGATCGTCATCGGCATCTACCTCCTGTCCCCCGGCTCCGCCGCCGAGCCGCCCGGCTTCGTCTACGCCATCTACGGGTCGCTCTTCGTGTTCTTCAACGCCTTCGCGGTGAACATGTGGCTGCAGTACCGCCGCGTCGGGAAGTGGGCGGACTACGCCTACGGCGAGAAGGGGTACATGACCCTCAGCCTGGTCGCCAAGTCCCTGCTCGCCTGGCAGGTGTTCGCCGGGACGCTCGCTGGATAGGGCGGAGCCGACGCACCACAGTGCGCGGCTTCCGGCCGAAAGGCTTCAGATCGGGCCGCGATGATCCGAAAAGCGCGAAACAGATCCTTGCCGTCCCGTATGCTGTGTGGTGCCCTGTAGGGGGAAACCGATGATTCGCCGACTCGCCGCCACTGCCGTGCTCCTTGCCACGGCGCTGAACGCCGCTCCCGCGGCGGCAGAGGAGTCGCCGCTCCCTCCGTCGCTCGACTCGACCCTGGTGCGTCTCGAGCCCGGTGACTCTGGCCCCGATGTCGCCAGGATGCAGCAGGCCCTCGCCGACGCCGGGTTCTACCACTTCGAGATCGACGGCGTCTTCGGGCGCGGGACCGAGACGGCAGTCATCGCCCTCCACAAGTACCTCGGCATCGATCGTACGGCGACGTTCGACTCCCTCGATTGGGTGCGGCTGGCGCAGCTCCCGCCCCCCGGCATCCCGAATCGTTGGAACGAGAAGGACTACATCGAGATCGACATCGCCCGGCAGTTGCTGTTTCTCGTGCGCGGTGGAAGGGTCACCCAGATCCTCCCCGTGTCGACCGGCTCGGGCAATGTGTACTGGAGCGTCCGCAACGGATCATGGGCCACGTCGCGGACTCCACGCGGCGACTTCGTCCTGCAGAACCATCAGTACGGGTGGGGCTGCGACTCGGTGACGGGATGGTGCGTCTACAAGTACTGGGGATTCTCTCGCTTCTACGGGGTCCACGGCTATCGCAGTGTTCCCACCTACCCGGCCTCTCACGGTTGTGTGCGCGTCACGATCGCCGACGCCGACTGGCTCGAGCCCCATCTCTTCATCGGCATGCCCATCCATGTGTGGGACACCCGTCCCTACATCCCCCCGCCACCGGGTACCGGCCCGGCAATGGTCATTCCGCCGGAGTAGACCCCGCGGGCGGTTAGCCTCCGAGCACCCGTGCGCCGTTTCATACCCCTCCTCGCCCTCGCCCTGGCCGCCTCGTCGTGCTCCTCCGGGGGCACCGTTCCCGAGACCCTCCCCACCGGACCACCTTCGACGGTGAGCGCCGATGCGACGACCACGACGATCGATCCCCGGCCGTGCGCCGCCACGACCGTGCTCGCCCCTCAGGGGACCGCGGGGACACCGACCATCGAACGGCTTCCTGCCGACAGCCCTCACGTCGCCGCGGTGGCAGCTTCCCAGACGATGTTCGACTGCGCCGTCGACGTGGTCGTCGTCGATGCCACCGACGTCAATCGCATCGCTCTCGCCGCAGTGCTCGCGGTGAACCTCCAGGCTCCGCTGCTCGTCGGCGATGCCGAGACCGCAAACCAGCTCACCTACGAGCTCGACCGTCTCGCCCCACAACGCCTGTGGCTCGTGGGAGAGTCCGCCGAAGCGTCGGCTCCGGAGTGGACGACGGTCGAACGGATCGGTGGCACCGACCAGGAGATCGCCGCCGAGATCGCCACCATGATCGAAGCCGACGAGGATCTCCTCCTTCCTGCGGGTGGTGGCACCGACACCGTGGCGATCGCCATCGAAGCGATGGTCACGGGCCGGTCCCTCACTCCCCCGGCCACCGACGGTTCGGTGGTTCCGGTGTCACCGGTGAGCGGCAACGACATCACCGCCGGCAGCGGCGAATCGGGCATGGTCTGGCTCATCGACCTCGATGAGCCAGAGGCGGCATTGGTCGCCGCCGTCGGGGCGATCACGTCGGGGGGCTTCATGGGTCTGGTCGATGGCACGGACCTCCGCAACGAGGTCGCCCTGAGCCGGGATCTCGCCCCCTTCGCCGATGGCGTTCGCATGATCCAGATCGTCGGTGGGACCGAAGATGCCGGATGGCAGGCGATGGTGCTGCTGCGCGGCGACCAGCTCCCCGGCGGCGGATTCCTCCTGTTCCCCGGACGACGCATCATCGCGCTCTACGGCAATCCCCTCACCACATCGCTCGGAGTGCTCGGGGAGCAGGATCCTGCCGGCGGGCTGGCCCGTCTCGAGGCGATGTCGGTGGGATACGACGCCGACGGCACCCAGGTGATCCCCGGCTGGGAACTCATCGCCACGGTGGCTGCCGCCAACCCGGGCAATGATGGCGACTACTCGAACGAGATGGGACTCGATGTGCTCACCCCGTGGGTGGACTTCGCTGCCGCCAACGGCATGTACGTGTTGCTCGACCTCCAGCCGGGGAGGGAAACGTTCCTCTCCCAGGCGATGCTCTACGAGGAGCTGCTGCGCCAGCCCCATGTCGGCCTCGCCCTTGACCCGGAGTGGCGCCTCGGCCCCGATGAGACCCACGGCGGCTACTGGGGAGCGGTCGAGCCCGCTGAGGTCAACGCGGTGGTGGAGTGGCTCGCCGAGCTCACCCGCAACAACGCCCTACCGCAGAAGATGCTGCTCCTCCACCAGTTCTGGTTCGACATGATTCCCAACCGGGAACTGATCGAGGCGACCCCGGAAGTCAGCCTGGTCATCCAGATGGACGGTCATGGGGAGATCGCCGACAAGATGGGGACCTGGCAGTCGACGATCACGGGCTGGGACTCCGATCTGACCACCGACTGGTCGACCGACCAGTTCGAGTACGGGTGGAAGCACTTCCTCGACGAGGACATCCCCGGACCGATCAGCGCCGCCGAGGTGTTGCAGCTCGTGCCGATCCCGGTGTTCATCTCGATCCAGTAGTCATGTCCGATCTCCGCCGCCTCTGGGATCTCGATCCGGAGGTGGTCCACCTCAACCACGGGTCTTTTGGGGCGTGCCCGCGACCCGTCCTCGACCACCAGGCGGCCCTCCGCCGTCGGATGGAGCACAATCCGGTCGAGTTCCTCGCCCGGCGCCTCGACGGCATGCTCGACGAGGCGCGCCATGCCCTCGCCGGGTTCATCGGCGCCGACCCCGAAGGTCTCGCCTTCGTCCCCAACGCCACCACCGGCGTCAACGCGGTGGTCGGCTCGCTGCGACTCCAGCGTGGTGACGAGATCGTGATCACCGACCACGGGTACAACGCCTGTCGCAACACCATCGACCGTGCCGCCTCTCGGAGCGGGGCCGCGCTGCGGATCGCTTCGCTCCCCTTCCCCGTCGTCGACCCCGATGCCGTGGTGGCGGCGATCATGGCCCAGGTGTCAGATCGGACCAGGCTCGTCCTCGTCGACCATGTCACCAGTCCCACCGCGCTCGTGCTCCCCGTGGAGCGCATCGTCGCCCCCCTCGAGGCGCGAGGCATCGCCGTCCTCGTCGACGGCGCTCACGCCCCGGGGATGGTCCCGGTCGACATATCCGCGATCGGGGCGTCGTACTACACGGGCAACTGCCACAAGTGGATGTGCGCCCCCAAGGGATCGGGCTTCCTCGTCGTGGCGCCACCACTGCGGGATGCGGTCATGCCCGTGGTCATCAGCCACGGATTCAACTCCACCCGAACCGACCGTTCCCGCTTTCACCTGCTCTTCGACTGGACGGGCACCGACGATCCGACGCCGTACCTGGCGGTGCCGCGGGCTCTCGAGACGATGGCCTCGCTCCTCCCCGGCGGCTGGGACGGAGTCCGCCGCCACAACCGGGACCTCGTCCTCGCCGGGAGGGCGATCATCGCCGCTGCGGTAGGCGGCGCGGAGGTGCTGCCGCCGGAGGGGATGATCGGGTCCATGGCGTCCATCCCCCTTCGCCCGGGACGGGGGCCGGAGGGCGACGCCGCCGGCGGAGATCGGCTTGGCGGCGAACTGCGTGAGCGATACGGGATCGAGGTGCCGGTACCGCTCTGGCCGCGCACCCCCGAGCGGGTGTTGCGGATCTCGGCGCAGGTCTACAACCGGATCGAGGAGTACGAGCGACTTGCCGCCGCCCTGCGCGACCTGGAGGGGACGCGCCGCTAGGCGCTCCTCAGCGGCGCCGCCGTCCGCTGCGGAACCGGCGAGACAGCTCGACATCGCTGGTGCGCTTGAGTTCGACCACGTCGGGCTGATGCGCCACCAGGTCGTCGAGACGGGGATCGTTGGAGAACATCTTCACGATCTCGTAGGTGAGACCGGACGCCTTCTGAATACGCTGCACGTCTTCGATCTGATCCCACTCGACCAGGGTCACGACGAGCCCGGTCTCACCGGCGCGAGCAGTGCGACCGGAACGATGCACGAACGACTTGTAGTCCTGGGGCGGCTCGAAGTGGAGCACCACGTCGACGTCGGAGATGTGGAGGCCCCGAGCGGCCAGGTTCGTCGCCACGAGCGCAGGAAGCCGCCCGTCGGTGAAGTCGGCGAGTCGCGGCTCTCGATCCGACTGCTTCAGCTCGCCGTGGATGGGCAGCGCATCGACTCCCTCGCGGCGCAGGTCCTCGGCGACCCGATCCGCCCCATGGCGGGTGGAGACGAACACCAGGGTCCGGGTCACACTGCGAATGATGCGCGCCGCCACCTTTGCCTTGTCCATGTGGTGCACCGCGATGAACCGATGGGTCTGGGTATCGGCGATGTCGCCCTCCGAGGCCACCTCGTGACGGATCGGATCGTGGAGATAGCGGTTGATGAGACCCTGCACCTGTCCGTCGAGCGTGGCACTGAAGAGCATCACCTGCGGCGTGCCGCCGATGCGGCGCATGATCTGATGCACCTGGGGCAGGAAGCCCATGTCGGCCATCTGATCGGCCTCGTCGAGTACCACCGAGGCGACATGGGTCACCTCCACGGCCTTGCGATCGATGAGATCGATGAGTCGACCCGGAGTGGCGACGAGCAGATCGACGCCGTCGCGGAGTTGCGCGACCTGAGCGCCCATGGGTGCCCCCCCGTACACCGCGGCGAGTTTGAGACCCCGGGCCTTGCCGAGCGGCCGCAGCGCCTCGGACACCTGCAGGCACAGCTCCCGGGTGGGCACCACCACGAGGGCATTCGGATGCTTCTGGCCGGCGTGGGCGGTCCGCTCGATCAGCGGGATGCCAAACGCCAGCGTCTTGCCCGAGCCGGTCTGCGCCTTGCCGCAGACGTCGCGTCCGGCGAGGCCATCGGGAATCGTCATGATCTGGACCGGGAAGGGTTCGATGATCCCCTGGGCGGCGAGAGCCGCCACGAGATCGGGAGACACTCCGAGAGCAGCGAAGCTGTCGGCGGCGGCATCGGTTGGTCTGGTCTCGGACATCACCCTCGATCGCTCCGTGGCAACACGCGCAAACCTCGTGCGGCGGGTCGGGAGCGAGGTTGAGGGTACCAGGGGCGTGATTCGAGTCCGGCGGATCGGTGCGCTACTCGGCTCGATGCACGAAGAGCTCGCCGTCGCGTTCGACCACCACGCCGCGTCCCAGGGGCACGACGTTGGCCACGGCCTTCACCGACTGCGCCAGCCCGGGGATGGCGCCGAAGGCTCCGCCCGGACCGCGCACCATCTTGCCGGTGGCGATGTCGTATTGCGATCCATGCCACGGGCAGGTGAGGCAGCCGTCATCGATCGTCCCCGCAGCGAGATCGGCAAACAGGTGGCGGCACCGCCGGGTGAGGGCAAAACGTTCGCCGTCGTCGTTGCCGACGGCGAATCTCCCGGCACCATGCACCACACCGGGTGGCAACTCCGCAGCAGGACCGGCCGGGGTCTCGTACATGGCGCGAGCGTAGGTGGGCACGCGAGACTAGGTACGCGGCAGATGCCAGATGCCCGTTGGGTTCCGGGTGACGGACGACAGGCGACGGGCGACGGGCAACGGGCAACGACTCGTGCCGGAAGCCGGCAGCTGGGAGCGGGAAGCCGGTAGCGTCTTCCCGTGCCCCCTGCCGTACGCGCCGTGCAGCGCACCTATCTCCTGCTGACCCTGCTGAGCACGCTGGCGGCGTCGTTCATCTGGGGGGTCAACACCCTGTTCCTGCTCGATGCCGGCCTCACCACCACCGAGGCCTTCGTCGCCAACGCCTTCTTCGCTCTCGGAATGGTGATCTTCGAGGTGCCGACCGGGGTCGTCGCCGACACCAGGGGCCGTCGTGCCTCGTTTCTCCTGGGTGCGGCAACGCTCTTCGCCGCCACCTTGGCCTATCTCCTCATGTGGCAGATCGAGGCCCCCCTGTGGGGATGGGCGGTGGCCTCGGCCGCCATCGGACTCGGGTTCACGTTCTTCTCCGGAGCCGTCGAGGCGTGGCTGGTCGACGCCCTCGCCTCCACGGGTTTCGCCGGTGACCTCGCCGCCGTGTTCGGTCGGGGCCAGACCATCGGCGGCATCGCCATGCTCGCCGGGACCGTGGCCGGGGGATACCTGGCCCAGGTGACGAATCTGGCGGTCCCCTACCTGGTTCGCAGCGGAGTACTCGCCCTGACCTTTGTCGTCGCGGCGGTGGCGATGCACGACATCGGGTTCGCACCCAAGCGCGGCGAACGCACCGCCGACGAGATACGCCGGGTACTGCGGACCTCGATCGCTGGTGGCTGGCGCCATCCCCCGGTGCGGTGGATGATGCTGGCGACGCCCTTCACCGTCGGGGTGAGCCTGTATGTCTTCTATGCGATGCAGCCCTACCTGCTCGAGCTGTACGGCGACGACACCGCATTCGGCATCGCCGGGCTGGCGGCGGCGGTACTCGCCGGCGCCCAGATCGCGGGCGGTCTTCTTGCCACCACGGTTCTGCGGATGACGGAGCGGCGCACCGAAGTACTCATCGGCGCCGTGGTGATCGGCACCGTCGCCCTCGGTCTCATGGGAGTCACCGAGCACTTCGGATGGGCGGTGGCGTTGCTCGTGATCTGGGCGGTCGGCTTCGCCGCCGCGGTGCCGGTGCGGCAGGCCTACCTCAACAGCCACATCTCCTCCGGAGAGCGGGCCACGGTCCTGTCATTCGTGGCGCTCATGGGGTCGTCCGGGAGCGTCGTCGCCCAGCCGCTGCTCGGGCGATCCGCCGATGCCTGGGGGTTCGGCGCTTCGTATCTGGTGGCTGGCGCAACCCAGGCGATTGCGATCCCGTTCCTGGTCGCGGCGCGGCGTCATGACAAACCCGGGGCGAATCCGGCCGTAGGCTGAATCGATGACCCCCATCGACCGAATGCGCCGCGTCGTGGAGGCCCTGTGCGCCCCGGCACTCGCCGGACGAGCAGCTGGATCTCCAGGCGGCGCGGCGGCTCGCGCCATGCTCGTGGAGGCCTTCACAGCCTCCGGTCTCGAACCCAGGGGCGAGCACGGGTACCTGCAACTCCTCCCCGCCATGGCCGGCGCCAATGTCCTCGGCGCCATCCCCGGCAAGGCCCCCGGTTGGGTGGTGTTCGGCGCCCACTACGACCATCTCGGAGAGATCTCCGGCACCATCCATCCCGGCGCCGACGACAACGCCGCAGGGGTGGCGGTGCTCGTCGAGGTGGCGGGCCGGTTGGCCAGAGAAACCCGCCGCGGCCGTTCCATCCTGGTCTGCGCCTTCGACGCCGAGGAACCGCCCTGGTTCGATTCGCCCGACATGGGCTCGCAGTGGTGGGTGGACCACCCCACCGTGCCGCTGTCCGACGTGGAGCTCATGATCTGCCTCGACCTCGTCGGCCACGACATCGGGACGGCCGATACACCCACCGAGGTGGCGGCCACGATCTTCGTGGCCGGCGCCGACCTCGCCCCGGGTCTCGTGCCGGCGGTGCATGTGCCCGACATCGCCGGGATCGTGCCCCGGCCCATCGCCGACTGGGTGGTGACTCCCCTGTCCGACCACCTCGCCTTTCGCGCCGCAGGGATCCCCCACCTCTTCTATACGGGTGGTCGGTCTGCTGTGTACCACTCTCCGCACGATCGACCCGAACTCCTCGACCATTCCCGGATGGCGGCGCTCGCCGACCATCTGACCGCCCTGATCGATGCGGCCTGTACGGCACCTCCGCGATCATGGCGATTCGACCGGGAGGGTTCGGACGATGCCGCCACGGTCGCCACCCTCCTCTCCCTCGTCGACGCCGTGCCCGCTCCCGACCTCATCGCCGAAGCGATCGCGGCGCTCGAAGGCATGCAGGGCATCGCCCGGCTCGACGACGACGATCGAGCGTGGATCAGAGCGCTGGTGGACGCCGTGGAGAGCATGCTGCGGTGAGACCAGATGCCAGATGCCAGATGCCAGATGCCAGATGGTGCCGGGTGCCGGGTGCCGGGTGCCGGGTACCGGACGATCACGGGTCGGGCAACGGGTAACGGGCAACGGGCAACGGGCAACGGGTAACGGGTAACGGGTAACGAGGTCTTGAGCCGGAAGCTGGCAGCGGGCAGCGGGTAGAGCGATTCCTCACTCCGGATGAAACGTCGTGCCCAGTGCCGTAGGGGCCTCGCCGGCGAGGAACGGTCGCAAGCGCGGGAACCGCCTGGCAACGACGCGGAACCGCTCGGTGTTGAGGACGGTCAGGGCCAGGATCATCAGCAGGAAGGGGAGCTGGGTGAGCACCTGCACGAACTCGGGGAACTCCACCTGGAACTCCCCCGCCACGAACAGCAGGCCGCGGTAGAGCAGGCAGGCGAGCGCCACCCGCCATGGGTTCCATCCACCGAAGATGACGAAGGCCAGAGCGATCCAACCGAGGTTCACGGTGAGGTTCTCCCTCCACCCGGCGATCTGGTCGAGGGAGACCGCCGCCCCCGCCATTCCCACAAAGGCACCGCCCACCAGGGTGGCTGCGTACCGCACCCGATTCACCGGGATGCCGCGGGCGTGCGCCGCCTCGGGCCGCTCCCCGACGGCGCGCACCTCGAGTCCGCGACGGGTGCGGGCGAGGAAGAACCCGGTGGCGATGACCGCGACGAAACTGCCGTACACCGACAGGTTGTGGGAGAAGAAGACCTCTCCCACCACCGGGATGTCCGAGAGCAGCGGGAGGTCCCACGCCGCCACCTGGGGGCCGGTCCGCCCTATGTAGGGATCGCCGAAGAAGAGCGCCAGCTGCTTGGCGAGGAGGAACAGCACGAAGCCGACGGCGATCTGGTTGAGACGGAGCGCGATGCCGGAGAAGGCAACCACCCCGGCAATGGTCATCGACACCGCGATCGCCGCCACGAAACCGACGATGACGCTCCCGGAGGTCGCCGCAGCGGCAAACCCCACCATCGCCGAGAGCATGATGCTTCCGTCGAGCGACAGGTTCACCACCCCCGCCTTCTCGGTGATCGTCTCGCCGACGACGGCGTAGATGAGGGGCGCCGAAGCAGCGACGACGCCGGCGAGCACCTCCACGTCAGGCCTCCCCCTCGCCGGTGACGACCGGGCCGCGCGCCGCCGAGTACACCTGGAAGCCGCCGACGATCAGCACCACGAGCACGAGCGCCCCCTGAATGACCCCGGCGAGGGACGAGTCGATGCCCAACCGCAGGGACAGCTGCGTGCTGCCCACCTGGATGGCCGCAAAGAAGAGCGCGATGGGGGCGATCCACAGCGCCCGGAAGCCGGCGAGCAGCACGACGAGCACCCCGAGGAACCCGTAACCACCTGAGATCGACGGCACCAGCTTGTGGTGGAACCCGGTGGCCTGCACGGTCCCGGCGATTCCCGCCAGGGCCCCGCACATCGCAAAGGCGGCGACGAGGTAGCGCTGCGTGGGGATGCCGAGGAGATGGGCGCTCTCCGCATTGCGCCCGACCGCCCGGATGCGAAGGCCAAACCGAGAGCCGCGCAGCAACACCAGAACCGCGGCCACCGCCGCCACCGCCGCGCCGATGCCGACCGGTGACGCCCGCCACGAACCGATCGTCGGCAGCCACGCCCGCGGGTCGAAGATGTCGGTGCCGCTCGTCGACGCCACCCCGGTGCGCGACCAGGGTCCGATGATGAGATAGACCGCGATCGCAGCGGCGACGAAGGAGAGCGCCACCCCGGAGAAGATCTCGTGGACCCGGAAGCGCGTACGCAACCAGGCAGGGATGAGCGCCCAGGCCGCGCCGAACACCGCGCCACCGATCAGGGTGAGGGGGACCACGACCAGCGAAGGCCCCTCGACCGAGCGCGCCATCCAGGCTGCTCCGATCGCCCCCATGGCGATCTGGCCTTCGACCCCGATGTTCCACAGGCCGGCCTGGAAGGTGATGAGGAGTCCGGCGGCGGCGAGCACCAGTGGGGTCCACGCCATCAGCGTGGCGCCGAGGCGATCGGTGGTGCCGAATGCACCCTCGAAGATCACCCGCATCGCCTCGAGCGGCGGCGCTCCGGCGGCGAACAGGATCACGACGATCGCTCCGAGAGCGGCGGCGAGGGCGAGGGGTGCGGATCGCAGTCGCTTCACGACACCACTCCCCCGATGAGCAGCCCCAGGGATGAGCTGGTCGCCGTCGACGCCGGGATGACCGCGATGATCCTGCCCTCGTAGAACACCGCAATGCGGTCGCTGTAGCGCTGCAGCTCCTCCAGATCGGACGAGGCGAACACGATCGCGGTGCCGCCGGCGCGCGACCGCAGCATCCGGTCCCACACCCACTGCGCCGAGCCGAGATCCAGGCCCCGGGTGGGGTGTTCCATGAGCAGGAGCACCGGATGGTCCGGGGCCATGGCCATGAGCAACCGCTGCTGGTTTCCCCCGGACAGCGCCTCGGCCGTCGTCGCCGCCTCCCCCTTGATGGAGAACTCGGCGATCCGCTCGGCGGCAAGGGTGTCGGCGGCGCCGCGATCCACCATGAACGACCGATTGGGTCCCACCAATTCGAAGTGCTCGGCCACCGAGAGACCGGCGATGAGTCCCTCCTCGAGCCGTCCCGCCGGGATGTAGTGCACACCGGCGTCGAGGAACCGGCGGTACGGCTTGCCGGCGAGATCATGACCGCCGATGACGATCGTTCCCGAGCCCACCGGGTCGAGCCCGGCGCACAGCCGGAGGAAGGTGCGCTGACCGCTGCCTTCGAGACCCGCCAACCCGAGCACCTCGCCACGACGCACGGTGAGATCGGCATGGAGGGGAGCGCCGCGCGTGCGAGCGGCCACACCGCGCAGGCTCAGCGCCGGATCGCCGAGGGTGACCTCCGGCCGGGCCCCGCCCAGCGTGATGTCGCCGAACATGAGTCGAACCAGGTCATGACGCGGCGTGGGGAGCTCGCGCCGCCCCACCACCCTGCCCCGGGACATCACCGTGACCCGGTGACACAGTGCCTCGACCTCTTCGAGTTTGTGGGACACGAAGATCACGATCAGGCGCTCGGCGGCGAGCTGGCGCAGTACCGCAAAGAGCTTGACCCGCTGCGGCTCCGAGATCCCGGTGGTCGGCTCGTCGAGGATGAGCACCCTGGCGCCGCGCCACAGCAGGCGGGTGATCTCGAGTTGCTGGCGCTCGCCCACCGTGAGGCTGCGGGCATCGGCATCGGGGTCGAAGTCGAACCCATAACGGGCCGCCATCTCGGCGAGCGACGAACGCCCGCCCTTGCGATCGACCAACACACCGCCCGCGCTCCCCAGCAGGAAGTTGTCGAGGACGCTGAAGGGACGAAAGACGAGAGGATCTTGATGGAGCATCCCGATGCCGTGCTCCAATGCGACGCGAGGCGAGGCGACGCCAAGGGGTGCGCCATCGAATTCGATCGACCCCGAGTCGGCGGCGATGAAGCCCGAGACGACCTTCATCAAGGTCGACTTCCCCGCGCCGTTCTCGCCGAGGAGACCGTGCAACTCCCCGGGAGCGATCTCGAGGTCGACGCCATCGTTGGCGCGCACCGACCCGTAGTGCTTGTGGATGTTGCGAAGTACGAGGCTCATCGACGGCGGTGCGACGTGGCGGCCGTCCGGGGCCGGTGACACCGGCCCCGGACGACGCCCATTCGCTATTCGGCGGCGCTGGCGCCGACGATGCCCTCGAGCAGCTGCTCGGCGTACCAGATCTGGAAGTCGGTCGCCTCCTCACCATCGGTGAGGAAGACGGAACCGTCCTGCCAGTTCAACGGCCCGCGGTACAGCTCGATGTCGCCACTGCCGAGTCCGGCAATGAAGTCGTCGAGGCTGGCCGACGCCTCGGCGGAGAGTCCTTCACCGGACACCCAGCCGACCGCGCTCGTGTCGGGATTGTTGATGTCGTCCCAGTCCGGACCGAGCCACAACCAGGTCGCCTCGAACTCGTCGTCGATCACCGACTGCATCGCATCGACGTACGACGGCCCCCAGTTGAAGTACGGAACCCCAAGGCAGGCAGCAGGAGCGGCTGCGCACGCGCCTCTGAAGTCGTAGGGAATGGCCCACACGGCCTCATCGGCGGCAAACGCCTGGCCGACCCGCACGATCGCCTCGGTGGTGTCGATTCCCGAAATGACCACATCGGCACCGGACGCCAGGAACTCATTCGTCACCTGGGTCGGATCGAGGGTGAATCCGGGGATGTTGAACCAGAAGCCGATCCACTTGACCTCGAAACCGAGCGTGCTCGGATCCTGCTCCCGATAGTTCTCCCAGCAGTACCGCGCCCCAAGGAACGCGGAGTTCACCAGCCTGCGGGTCTCATCGTTGATCAATGGACCGAGGTAGGCGAGCTTCCCGGTCTGCGAGGTCAGCGCCGCCGCGCACCCGGCAATCATCTTGGCGTACTCCATGCGCCCCATGATGTTGCCGAGATTGGTGAGATCGGCGCGATAGCCCTTGCCGTCAGCCCAGGCACTGTCACCCGATGACCAGATCATCGGGATGTCGGGATGCTGCGCTGCCGCAGCTTCGATGCCGTCCTTCATGTCATCCGACGTGGCGAAGATCATCTGCGCACCGCCTGCGACCATCTCGTCCACGACCGATTCGATCGAGGTCTCCGGGCGATCCGCCGTGTTCACCTTGTCCAGGACGATCATCGCGTCGGCGGGCAGGCCCAGTTGCTCGACCACGTACAACCCCGCCTCGTAGTGCGCCTGCGACCAACCCTGGTCGTTCTGCGGACCAACGAGGATCATGCCGAACTTGAAGTCCTCAGGCGCTTCGCCGTCATCGTCCCCGCACGCGGCAACGACGAGCGACACCGCTGCGAGCAGCGCGAAGCGCTTCAGCCATCGACCCTGTCTCCCCATGCCGTCTCCCTCCGGTGGTGAGTCGAAATGTCCTCGGCCGGGGACGCCCCCGTCCCCATCGGCCCGACTGTACGTGATCCGCGCCCGCGAATCACAACCGTGGGGTTCGACCTCGAGTTGTCCACAGGCCGACGGTCCCCCGGGAATGGCGCGCGATCCATCCGGGTTGAGACGGTGCCGACTCTCCGGGAGCATCGATGCCCGCCATTACCCCAAATAACGTGCTGACGCTCCCTCGCATCGCCACCCCGAGTGACCGCGGCGAACGCTCCGTGGTGTCGGTGACCACCGCGCCGTCGGGCTTCGAAGGCGAGGGATTCCCGGTGAAGCGGGCCTTTGCCGGCGTCGACCTGGCACTGCTCGATCCCTTCATCCACCTCGATCAGATGGGCGAGGTCGAGTATGCCCCCGGCGAGCCCAAGGGGACCCCGTGGCACCCGCATCGGGGGTTCGAGACCGTCACCTACATGATCGATGGGATCTTCGAACATCAGGATTCCCATGGGGGCGGGGGCGTCATCACCAACGGCGACACCCAGTGGATGACCGCCGGCTCCGGCATCCTCCACATCGAGAAGCCCCCCGAGCACCTCGTGATGTCCGGCGGCCTCTTCCACGGCTTCCAGCTGTGGGTGAACCTGCCGGCTCGCGACAAGTTCCTGGCACCTCGGTACCAGGACATTCGCGCCACCGGGGTCACGCTTCTCACCACCGCCGACGGTGGTTCCGTGATCCGGCTCATCGCCGGAGGCCTCGATGGCCACGCCGGACCGGGCGACACCCATACCCCGATCACGATGATCCATGCCACGATCAGCCCCGGGGCAAAGCTCAGCTTGCCGTGGTCCGACGAGTTCAACGCCCTCGCCTACGTGCTGAATGGCCAGGCCACGGTCGGCCCGGAGATGCGGCCGATCCGCGACGGCCAGCTCGCCGTCTTCGGCGGCAGCGGTGCGATCACGATCACGGCGGCGGCGCGGCAGGAGTCGCGCAGCCCCCAGGTGGACGTGCTGCTCCTCGGGGGCCGGCCCATCCGCGAACCGGTTGCCTGGTATGGACCGTTCGTGATGAACACCCGTGCGGAGCTGGTGCAGGCATTCGAGGACTTCCAGGCAGGGAAGCTGGGGACCATTCCGCACGGCTCGCTGGGGACGAAGCAGTAGGGGCGAGAGCGGACCGCGATTCGCAATTCGCAATTCGTCAGAAGGGCGAAGAGCGAGGGGCGAAGAGGTCGCGTCGGTTTCGGGCATCTGACACCTGAGACCCGACACCTGTTGCCTGGCGCCTATCGTCGTCACGATGCCCCGAAGCGAAGAGAAGCGCCGACTCCGCCCCTTCCTCGTGGGCATCGTGGTCATCGCCGCCTTCTTCGCGGCGATGTGGGCGCTCTCGCGTGACGGGTATCCCGGCGGACCCGACGAGTGCCTCCGCCTCGGCGACTGCTACTGCGAGGCGATCGGTCCGGGCATCGCCGCCCAGCCGGCCAACTCGTGGTCGAACCTCGGTTTCGCCCTGATCGGTCTCATGGTCCTCCTCGACGCCGGGCGCAGGCGCCGGGGTACGTCCCATCTCGCCGGCGACGACCGGTATGCCGTGCTGTACGGGGCCATCGGGGTGTTCCTCGGGCTGGGGTCGTTCGCCTTCCATGGCTCGATGCGCGCCTGGGGCGGGTACCTCGATGTCGTCTCGATGCACGCCTTCCTGGCATTCATCCTCGCCTACGACCTCGCCCGCATCCATGCCAGGGCCTGGCCGTGGTTCACGGGATGGTTCGCCGCCTTGTTCACCGGCTTTTCGGTGGCGGTCTTCCTCCTCCCGCCAGAGCACGGCAAGACCCTCTTCGCCGGGTTCGTCGCCGTCACCCTCATCGTGGAGGCTGCGGTGAGCCTGCCGGCACTGCGCCCCTGGGCTCCGGTGCGCATCGATGCGCGGCGCATGCCGTGGTTCTGGGCAGGGCTCGGCGCCTTCGGCGTGGCCTTCATCGTCTGGAACCTGTCCCGCACCGGTGGCGTGTGGTGTGAGCCCACGAGCCTGATCCAGGGCCACGCCCTGTGGCATCTCCTCTCCGCAGTCTCGGTGGGCTGCCTGTACCGCTACCTGCGGGATGAAGGCCCGCCTGCGATGATCCCGGCATGAACCGCATCGCCCTTCTCGAGCGCTACCGCACCGGATACGAAGCCGTCGCCGATGCGCTCACCGGAGCCACCGAGGCCGATCTCGACCGGCGCCCCGCCAGCGACGACTGGTCGGCGCGCATGGTGGTGCACCACCTCGCCGACAGCGAGGCCACGGCGTACATCCGATTGCGGCGCCTCATTGCCGAAGACGACGCCGTCATCGTCGGCTACGACGAGGCGGAGTTCGCCCGCCGGCTGCACTACGACCGGCCCATTGCGGCCTCGCTGGCTGTGGTGGCGGCGGTCCGCGCCGCCAGCCTGGAACTCCTCGAACGACTCACCCCAGAGGAATGGGACCGCAGCGGCAGCCACTCGGAGTCCGGACCGTATTCGGTGGATGACTGGTTGAGCATCTACGCCAGCCATCCCCATGACCACGCCGACCAGATTCGGCGCTGCCTGGAGGGCTGAACCAGGCACCAGGTGCCAGAGGCCAGGGGTGCCGAGCACCGGGTGCCGGAACCCGACGCGACCCCTTCGCCTTCGCTCTTCGTCCTTCGCTCTTCCTGACGAATTGCGAATTGCGAATTGCGGTCCGCCCTAGCCCCTTCCCCCTTGCCCCTCACCCGCACGTTTCGAGCTCCGCTCCCAGATCCCACTCCTTGAACACCAGCGAGAGACCCATCGCCCCGGCCTCGAGACATACCGAGCGGTCGAAGGAGTAGTCGATGGCCAGCACGGCCTTGCCGGCGTCGAGGAACGGGGCGAGCAGACCGCATTCCGCGAAGGCGAAACACTCCTCGTTCACGGCGAAGTCGAAGGCGTCCACGAGATCCGGGATCTGGGCGAGATCGTTCTTCAGGCCGATGCCGAGGCCACGACCGTGCGCCTCGGCGGCGAGCCAGCGGTTGAAGGCGAGTTGGTCCGCAGCCGTCAGGCCGAAACCGGTCGGATTGGCATATCCCTCGACATTGTCCGGGTCGACCGCATCACAGCCCTTGTCGGCGGCGAGATCGAGACGGGCTTCCAGGATGGCGCCGAACAGATCGAGGCGGCGAATGTCCAACCACCGCTCCCCCGGCCAACCCTCGAGCGGCAAGCCGAGGACGGAGTCGGCGAAGGCATCGGCATCGGAGCGCCAATCTTCGTGGGAGCCGGCGCTGAAGTAGCAGATGACCCTCCGGCCGTCGGCGTGAAGGGCATCGATCGTTCCCTGCGGCGTGTCGAAGAGATCCACCTCATACACCGCCACATCGAGGCTGGTGTCGATCTCACCCTGCAACTGGATCTGCCAGGTGGTTTCCTGCGGGGGAATCCACCAGGGCCCCGCCTCAGGGACCTGATCCGAGCACCCCACCATCAGCAGCAGGAGGGCGATGGCGCCGGATCGCATCGTCACCCCGGGACCGAGTCCCAGTCGATGGCGACCTCCTGATCGTCGCCGCGTCCCACGGCGACATCCACGGTGGTGCGGGGGCCGACTCGTCCCACGAGCCGCTCCGGCACCCGATGCCCCACGGTCGCCGTATAGGGATCGCGCCCGGGGAGCTTCACCTCGAGCTGGACGACGAAGAGCGCGTCCCGATGCGACGCCTCCGGACTGTGACCCGACTCGTCTGCGAGTCGGGTCACGGCGCCCCTGGTGGTCGCATCGGAATGCGCTCCGATGCGGTCGTCGGCTGCCTCGGCATCCGCACCGACGTAGCCGAGGTCGGAGATGTCGCCCATGTCCTGCATGGCCGTGATCACCGCGGTGCCGCGGCTGCCCGAAGCGAGCAACTCGGCGGCGCTGCCCACCTTGCCGCCTGCGAGCGGCGACGCCGCCGCGGGAGATTGCGCCTGCTGCGACCAGTCGATGGCGACATCCTCCCTGCGGTCCGGATCGACGCGCACCGCCACCTTGGCGCCGGGGACCACGGCGCCGATCAGCACCCGGGACACCAACTGACGGGTCTCCACTCGGTAGGGGATGCCGTCGCCGACGACGACATCGAGCACGAACTTCACCACCGGGTCGTTGTTGATGGTCACCCGACTGTCCCCCACCGCGACGATCGTGGCGGTCCCGGGTATCCCCACCTGCTGCATGCGGTCCGTCATCCCCGACAGCCGGCCCATGGCCTTGCCGAAGACCGAGAACATGAAGCCGGTCGATCCCAGGACGATGGCTCCGATCACCAGGCCACCGCGTGCTTCGCCACCGAGGAGCACCGCCCCGGCGAGGCAGGCCACGGCACCCCACAGCAGCACCTTGCCGACCGAACCCATCGCGCTCAGTCCCCGCAGCAGCATGCCGGCTCCTCCTCCGTGAAGGCGTCACGCTACCGGCCTGCGCCGCGCCCCAGCAGGCCGCGAGTCGGTCGACCCAGCGGCGCGCCACCTGGGGCGGGCGGTAGCCTCGGACCCGTGGATGTCCCGATGCCCCGGCTGATCTCTGCCGTCGGGCTGACCCGGGTCTACCGGCGTGGCACCCGTGTCGTGGAGGCGCTGCGCGGCGTGGATCTCGAGGTGGACCGGGGCGAATTCGTCGTGGTCATGGGGCCGAGTGGCGGCGGCAAGTCCACGCTGCTCAACCTCATCGGCGGCCTCGATCGGCCCGATTCGGGTTCGCTCCATGTGGCCGGGTTCGATGTCGGCACCGCCTCGCAGCGCGCCCTCGATGGATTTCGGCGGCGTCACATCGGCTTCGTCTTCCAGTTCTTCAACC
The DNA here is from genome assembly GCA_016215655.1 of Acidimicrobiia bacterium. Taxonomy (GTDB): domain Bacteria; phylum Actinomycetota; class Acidimicrobiia; order Spongiisociales; family UBA11373; genus UBA11373. The sequence continues at coordinate 11,471 of JACRIT010000004.1, read as the reverse complement.
TGATCTCCACCCTGGACGCCCGCGACAACGTGGCACTGGCATTGCTTGCCCGGGGCACTCCGTGGAAGGCCGCCCGCCGCCGCGCTGCCCAGCTCCTCGCCGAATTCGGGCTCGCCGATCGGGTCGGGCACGTTCCCGCCGAACTCTCGGGGGGCGAGCAGCAGCGCGTGGCCATCGCCCGAGCGGTGGCCACTGCCCCCGATGTGCTCCTCGCCGACGAACCGACGGGCGATGTGGATGGCGCCACGACGACGGCGATCATGGACCTCCTCGCCGATCTCAACCGACGCCGCGGCGTCACCGTGATCACGGTCACCCATGACCCCGCGCTCATCCCCTACGGATCGCGCCTGCTCACCCTGCGCGATGGGACCTTCGGGTGACGGTGCTGCGCCTCGCCTGGCGCGACCTCGTTTCCGACCGGGTGCGCAGCACCCTCCACATCGCAGCCATCGCCCCGATCGTGGCCGCCTATCTGATCCTCACCGCCATCGCGGGCGGATTGCGCGACCAGGCGGTCCCCGCGGAGGCGCAGCACATCGTGGTGGTCTCACCCAATGCCCTCGACCCGGCGAGTGGCCGCCTCGATCCGAGCGTCCTCACCCTGGTGCCCCAGGTTGGTGGCCCCGACGTCGCCTCTGCCACCCCGATGATCTTCAGGCCGATCCGGATGGCGGACCGCATCGTGCAGCTCCGAGCCGCTCCCCAGGACACGTGGGAGCCGGTGCACCATCTCGCGCTGCTGGCGGGCTCCTGGCCCGACCAACGCGACGACATCGCCATCACCGAGGGCGTCGCCATTGCCGCCGGGTGGAACGTCGGCACTCGGGGCGAGATCTTCGGCACGACCTTCACGGTGTCCGCGCTGGTGCGCGCTCCGGGCACGAAGTTCGCCTCGGTGTGGATGCCCTATGCCAGGGCCGAGGAGTTGTTCGAGGGGATGAGCGGCTTTCAGATGGTCACCGTGGTCCCGGCGCCGGGCGCCGACGTGGCGGCACTGCGCGATCGTCTCGATGCGGCTGGAGGGGGCAGGTTCGCGGTGTACTTCGAGTCCGACCTCGTGGCCCAGCAAGGAGCGCGCGGCTCCGCCGCCGACAATCTCGCCGCGGTGTCGACCGTGATCGGGGTGGCCGCTCTCGCCTTCTGCGGGTTCAACCTCGCCGCCCTCACCCTCGTCGAGCGTCGGCGCGACATCGGCATCGCCCGCGTGCTGGGCTTCGCCCCTCGGTCGATCACCGGCCTGGCCCTCACCCGGGGTGCCATCCTCGCCGTGGCGGGATTCGCGCTGGGCGGCGCCGCGGCCCTTGCCGTGCTCGCCACGGCAGCCTCCACGACGCTGCGCAGCTTCGTATTCGTGCCGTCGCTCCCTGCCGCCGCCTGGCTGATCGGCATCACCCTCACCTTCGGCACCGGACTCGCCGGCACCTGGCTGGCGCTGCGCCGCGCTGCCGCCTCGGCGGCCCACACGCTGCTGGAGGAATGGTGATCACCGCGCTGCGTCTGGCGGCAGCCGATTTCCGGGCGCGCGCCAGCCTGCTCGTCGCCGCGATCCTGCTCGTGGCCACTCCGCTGGCGGGCTACCTCCTCCTCGATGGGTTCGCCCGCGGCATCGACCGCGACTTCACCGTGACGGCGAGCGTGGATCTCATCGTCCAGGAGGCCAACAGCGTCGGCGAGATCACGGGGAGCCGCATCCCCGCCGGGCTCGAGGCAGACCTCGTGAGCCGGGGGTTGGCCTTCGCCATTCCCGAGATCCACTCGTTGGCGGGATCATCGGCCGAGAACGCCGTCTTGGTGCGCGGCATCGACCTCGATCGGTATCGATCGATCACCCGCTTCGACATCGTGTCGGGGCGGCCCCTGCAACCCGGCGATCCCCCGGACCATGTCATGCTGGGGGCGGACCTCGCCGAACGGCGCACCGCCGGGATCGGTACCACGGTGACGCTGCGCGGACGGCCCTTCGGGGTGGTCGGCGTGTACACCGTGGGCACCTATGCCGACAATGAGGTCTGGCTGTCCCTCGCCGGCGCCCGCGACCTGCTCGGGTGGGGCGACGAGGTGTCGATGTTCGTGGTGCCTGGCAACGGTCCTCTCGCCGAAGGCGACGTGCTTCCCGGCCCGCTCTCGGTCGCCCGGCGGGGCGACTTCGTGGCCCTGGTCGACGAATGGGACCCGATCTTCGCCCTCGCCAATGTGGCCAATCTCGCCCTGGCGGCGGCCGCCGCCATCGTCCTTGCCGTGATCCTGTGGCGTCTGGCGTGGCTGCGGCGCCGCGAACTCGCCATCCTGCGCGCCATCGGGATGTCACGCAGGGTCACCGTGGCCTACCTCCTCGTCGAGGGGACCACCGTGGCTGTCGCCGGTCTCGTCGCCGGGATCGCCGCGGCCGTGGCGATGGGCACCGTGGTCGAGATCCGGGCCTTCGGCCTTGCCGCCCGGGCCGTCTTCGACGGCTCAGGTATCGTTCGGGCCACGGCCCTCACCGCGGTGATCCTCGGGTGCTCCGTGGCGGCGGCCGCGGTTCGGGCGGTTCGCACCCGCCCGGCGGAGTCCCTCCGAGGCGCATAGCCCCGACCCGGGGAAGGAGCAGACATGAGATCCCTCCGCCGCTCGATGATCGTCGCCGCGACGCTGCTGCTGGCGGCCTGTGGCTCCGAAGGGGGCCGCGAGCCCCTGTTCGGCACCGATGCCCCCGGAGACACGGTCACGACCGCCGGCGACGGCGACTCCCCGGCGACGACCACTGCTGGCCCCCGGGGCCCGCTGCCGATCCAAGAGGGCCTGGGGACGTTCGACAACTACGTGTGGCGCATGGCCGTCAACACGCTGGGTCCCACCGCCACCGAGACCTCGGGCAACGTGGTCGAGTGGACCTTCAATCGCGATCCCGAGTCCCGGATCAGCCGGATGACGACCACGGCGACGGGGCCGGACATCGAGGGAGTCGAGGAAACCACCACGGAGTTCTACGTGGTGGGCAATGAGACCTGCCAGTGGGATGGGGAGGCCTGGACCCACACCCTGACCACCGATCAGCAGCAGGAGGTGCTCGACGCCCTGCAGCGCCTCTTCGACATCGCCATCGTTCCGGAGAATCCCATCGTGATCGGGCCGGAAGCGATCGCCGGCATTGCCGCCACCCACTACCGGTTCGCCGTGGCCGGCTTTGGGTCGGAGTCCGGAGCACTCGTCACCGCCAATCAGGTGGACTACTGGCTCGCCGACGACACCGGTGCGGTCGTGAAGTACGCCGCCGTCCTGGAGAGCTGGAGTGGCCCCACCGACGACCCGGCTTCCACGGTGTATCGCCTCGACGCCTCTGCCGAGCTGATCTCCGCCAACGTGTTCGTTCCCGTGGAGCTGTCCCCCGATTGCCTCGCCATTCCTGCCGAGGCATGACGCGTGCCAGAGTGGACTTGCTTCATCCATCCCCCGCGGGATGACTTCGCCGCGACGGAGCCCGAGGAGGAGGCGGTGTGGTCGGTCACTTCACCCGATTCGAGCGGCTGCTCGCCGAGGGGACGATCATCCTGGTAGGTCCCACGCTGGGAACGCGCAACACCGGCATCGCCATCTTCGAGGCACCCGACGAGGCTGCCGCCCGCCGGATCATGGAGGACGACCCGGTGATCTCCGGTGGATTCGCCCGGGGAGAGCTACGCCCCTTCCGGGTGTCATTGATGCGGGGCCGGCCGGCGCAGGCGTGACGACCACGAAGGGGCCGCTCAGGCGGCTGCCACCGTCTCCGAACCGACCGGCAGGGTGAGCTCGAACCGGCTCCACGTCCCGTCGTGGCGATAGGTGAGATCGCCCTGCATCATGCGGGCCAGCTCGCGGGAGATCGTGAGCCCGATCCCCACCGAGCCCGGACGGCCCGACGCGTTGCGCGTGCGGTAGTACCGATCGAACATCTGCGCCGCCACGTCATCGGCGAGCTGCGGTCCGTCGTCGCAGACCGCCAGCCGGATCGCCGTTTCGCAGACCTCCACGGACATCCGGCGCCGCTGACCCCCGTATCGCTCTGCATTCGACAAGAGGTTGCGGAGGATCTGGCGAACCCGGGCGCAATCGCCGAGCGCCACGATCGAATCGGAGCCCGGATGGTCGAACTCCACTCCCCCGAAGTGGCCGACGATCTGCTGCACGACCTCGAGCACGTCGAACGGCGACGCCTCCACATCGAGCTGGCCGAGCTCCGCCCTGGCACCCACGAGCAGATCATCGACGATGTTCGACAGATCGGCGGCCTGACTTGCGATGGTGTCCACCATGGTCTGCTGTTCGGGACCGCCCACGGCCGAGTCCCGGAGGAGCTCGGCGTAGCCCACCACCGACGTCAGCGGGGTGCGCAGCTCATGGCTCACCGTGGCGAGAAACTCGTCTTTCGATTTCACGAGTTGCCGCATTCGGTCTTCGGCGGCGACGCGATCGGTGATGTCGATGACGACGACCATGACGCGCGAGTAGTCGAAGGCGTCGTTCACCCGGCTCGCCGTCCAGTGCAGCGCGGCCGGGAACCGGGTGCCATCGAGGCGCTGTCCGGCGAATTCGAACGACATCTGGCCCCGGCCCTCCCAGATCGCCTCGAGCTCACCCCTCCACGAGAGCAAGGCCTCGGCCTCGAGGAGATGAGCCCGCACCGGACCGAGCATCTCCTCACGCGGACACGTGCCGATGAGCGCGAAGACCGCCGGGTTGAAATCGACCACCACGGCCAGGGAAGCGAGCGGTGAGATCTCTTCGGGGTGATCGTCGAGGTAGCGGGCCAGGTCGGTGATCCCGGCGCGCCGCATCTCCGCAAAGCGAGCCACCACACCGCTGAAGTCCTCCTCCCAGGCGGCAACCGGCAGTTCGGTGAACAAGTGCCGGTAGTGCTGTTCGCTGCGCTGCACCCGAAGATCGGAAAGCTCCTCCACGGCGCGGTTGAGTTCCTGCATCTCTCGTGACGAGATCTCCATGGACCGCTCGAGCAGATACCGCCCCCGGTCGGCGTCCTCATAGACCGCCGTCACCTGGGCGAGCAGGCTCTGCCAGCCCTCGAGATCCTGGGGCAGCCGATCGGGATGGAGTCCGAGCCTGCGCAGCTGGCGATCGAGGACCCGGTTCATACCGCTTCGCCGATCGTGGTGATCGTCATGGTCTGGTTGTGGAGGTCCGCCGCTCCTTCGGCGTAGGGCGAGATCTCCCCGTAGGAGTAGAACCCGACCTGGGGCACATCAGGTGGCAGCAGATGAGCCGTCGCCTCCAACTCGTCCTCGGTCATGGCGCCGAGCACGAGGCGCCGCCCCACGCACGACACCGCGATCGCCACGGCGACGGTCGACCCGGACCGCTCCAGCGCCGATCCGGCGGCGTCCTCGGCGCCGTCGATGAGGCGGTGGAGATTCGCCTGCATGAGCTGCACGCGGTGGCCCTGCGGCACGTCTCCCGCAAACGTCAGCGACTTGGCCGCGGCATCGACGCCGAGGATGGTGCGGACCAGTTGCTTGTTGAAGCCCGGCTCGCGCACCGCGAGCGGAAAGAGCAGCCCGGAGGCGGGCAGCTCCGCGGCGAAGGAACCGAGGTACTCCTCGTAGAGCGCCAGCACGGGCCTTCCGTCGAGTTCGTGCACCACATTCCCTTGGGATCGGGTCACCGTGCGCTCGGGTCCGAACTTGTCCCATCCCCCCTTCGACCCGTGGCCGACGCGGACGGCATCTCCGTAGAGCCCGATGGCGGTGACGAAGCCGGAGGCCGGCTTGCCGTCGACGATCACCCAGGTGCGCTGGAATCGGGAACCGTCTCCGGCAAGCCCACCGGTGACGACGACACCTTCACCCACCGCGGCGGTGATCCCCCGCACCAATTCGGATCCATTGACCTGGAGCCCATCGCTGAGCACGAACACCGCTCGCAGCGCGCCGTCGGCGAGTCGCCGGCCCAGGGCCAAGCCCGCAGCCCGCGAGCCACCGGCGCTGATCGGTTCGGCCGCGCACCGCACTTCGGTCGCCGCGAACTCGACCACCGCCACCGATAGCGAGCCGTCGGCGACCTCCTGGCCGTGGATCTCCCCCGACGTGGAGCAGCCGATCAGGGCCCCGCCGACGCCGACCGCCAATTCGCGGATCGGTTCGGGATCGTCGAAGTAGGAGGAGGCGCCAAAGCACAGGGTGAAGGACCGGTCCGGATCGACCTCGGGGAACGGCGCGGACCAGCCAAGGGCCGAGTCGAAGCGAAGCGTCGCCACCTGCAAGGATTCCTCCCGGAGTTCTCTGGGAGTCATCGGCGGCAGCCGCCATCCGGTTGAGGGTCGTGACGCTGGTCGGCTACCCGTCGATGCCGGCGAGGCGCCGGGCGAAACCCTTCTTCTCGTCGATGTCCATCTGCCGGGCGATCTGCACCCGCTGCGCCTGCGGTGATCCGGCTCCATGCATCGATTCGGTGAGGTATCCCACGGCGTTGCGCCCCAGGGTCATGTTCTCGATCAGCCGCAGCACCCGAACCCGCCACTCCGTGGGGACTCCGGGCGTGCCGGCGAAGTACTTCTCCAGGAGTGGCCCGATCTCGGCGTGGCGGAAATCCGCCTCGGAGGGCAGGGTGACCATCGCCCCGCCGGCGAGATCCTGGGCGAGGCGTGCGATCTCGTAGGGAAACCGGGTCACGTTGTGTTTGCAGACATTCGCCAGAAGGCTGTCGTTCTCCCAGTTGCCCGCGGACGTGGGATGCGACTCATGGCTGGCGGCGATTCCCGCGCCGTAGATGGTCTCGTTGAGATGTGCCATCTCCACCAGCTTGTCGCGGATGTGGGAGGCCTTCTCCACCCCGTTGTACTCGGCGATGAGCGCCGCCGCACCGATGAGCACGTCGCCGACCCCCGCCTTGCACACGTACGACCGGCGGTGATAGGCGGTGAACCGCTCCACGAGCTCCGCGGCGAACTCGTATTCGCCATCGAGAAACACGTGTTCCCAGGGCACGAAGGCGTCGTCGAGGACGATGAGGGCCTCCTGGCCGGCATAGGTCGCGTTGCCGGCATCGATGTCACCCTCCATCGCCCGGGTATCGCACGACTGCCGCCCGTAGACGAAGGTCAGGCCCTTCGCCTCGACCGGGATCGCGGCCACCACCGCCCAATCGCGGTCGGCGGCGGTGAGCCGCATCGTGGGCATCACGACGATCCAGTGGGAGTTGATGCAGCCCGTCTGGTGCGCCTTGGCCCCGCGCAGCACGATGCCGTCGGTCCGCCGCTCCACCACCCGGACGAAGAGGTCGGGATCGGCCTGCTGCGAGGGTCCCTTGCTGCGATCGCCCTTCACGTCGGTCATGGCGCCGCCCACTACGAGGTTGAGCCGTTGCACCCCGGTGAGCCATGCTCGAAGCCGATCGTGGTACGGGGTCCCGTGGGCTGCGTCCACGTCGAAGGTGAGCGAGTAGAGACTGTTGATCGCATCCATGCCGACACACCGCTGAAAGCAGGTCCCGGTGAGCTGGCCGAGGCGGCGCTGCATCTTGTTCTGCGCCACCACATCATCGGCGCTCGTCGTGACATGGAGGAAGCGATTCACCGTGGCCCCGGTGAGCTCCGACCGCGCCGCGGCCAGTTCGGGGTCGGTCACGGCGAGGTCGTAGGTGGCGGCCACGGCATTGATCGAAGGGCGGATCACCGGATGGTCCACGGGCTCGACCACCCGCTCGCCCATGAAGAAGACCCGCAGCTCGCGCCCTCGCAGAGACTCGATGTATCCGGCTCCGTCGGAAATCGGCGATGCGGGATAGGGCATGTCGTCAGGCTAGAGGGGCATCCGCCCCTGGTGGCGGGTTCTCCCGTGCGGTAGGACGGGTACACCGACGCCCGAGGAGTCGCCATGCCCTCCGATCCGACATGGGAGGAGTTCCAGGTCAAGGGCGAGCAGTTGCTTGCCAAGGTCAAGGAACTCGTCCATCAGGGGAACATCCGCCGCCTCATCATTGCCAACGACGAAGGCAAGACCCTCGTCGAGTTCCCGCTCACCGTCGGTGTGGTCGGGGTGTTGCTGGTTCCGATGGCGGTCGCCATCGGCGCCATCGCCGCCGTGGTCACCGACTGCACCATCCGGGTCGAGCGGGACGAGGACCTCACATAACGATCACCATACGCCCGTACGAGTTCCCCGCCGACTACGGCGCCATCGATCGCTTTCTGGTGGCCGCCTTTCGCCCGGGAACCCGGCCCCGCGTCTGGCTGCAGCCTCGCTGGGAGTACATGCACGCCCACCCACTCGTCGAGGGTCTCGACCTGTCGCGCGTCGGCGTCGCCGAAGATCATCGCCACATCGTGGGTGTGGTCCATCCGGAACACGATCCTGCGTTCTGCCACCTCCAGGCCCATCCCGGCACGGCCGCGGTGAAGGAGGGGCTCGTCGACTGGGCGATGAGCAAGTGCGGCGGCGAGTCGGCCGCCTTCGGGGGCGAGGTGATCGGGATCTGGGTCCCCGAGCCCGACCCCGGACTCGAAGCCATCCTCCGTGATCGGGGATTCGCCGCCACCGATGCCCGCGAGTTCATGGCGGTGCGCAGCCTGGCCCCGCGACTGCCGAAGGTGGCCCTGCCCGAGGGCTACCGGTTGTCCACCCTTGCCGACGAGAACGACCTCCACCAGGTCAACCGGGTCCTGTGGCGGGGTTTCGAGCACGAGGGCCCCCCACCCGACGACGAGATTCCGGGGCGCGTACGAGTGCAACGCAGCCCCCACTTCCGGCGCGATCTCCACGTCGTGGCCATCGCTCCCAGCGGCGAGTACGCCGCCTATGCCGGTGTGTGGATCGATCCGGTGAACCGGGTGGCGATGGTCGAACCCGTTGCCACCGATCCCGACCATCGCCGCCGCGGCCTCGCCTCGGCGGCGATCGTCGAGGGTCTGCGCCGGGCTCACGCCGAAGGCGTGACCGAGGCCTGGGTGGGGGCCGATCTCCCGGTGTATACCTCCCTCGGATTCACCGTCATCGGCCATGACACCCTCTGGGTGAAACCACGAGGCTGAGGAGGAACCATGAGGCTCGCGGGAAAGGTCGCGCTCATCACCGGCGCGGGGTCGGGGATCGGACGCGCCTCTGCGGTGCTGTTCGCTGGCGAGGGGGCGAGGGTGATGGTCGCCGACGTGGACGCTGCGGGAGGCCACGAGACCGTCGACGCGATCCGCCTCGCCGGTGGGGCGGCGGGATTCGTGGCGGGTGACGTTCGGCGGGCTGCTGATGCGGAGGCGATGGTGGCCGCCACCGTGACCGAGTTCGGCCGTCTCGATGTGCTGTTCAACAACGCCGGTGTCGGTTCGTGGGGGAACGTCACCGACACCTCGGAGGACGTCTGGGATGCCACGTTCGACACCAATGTCAAGGGCATCTATCTCGTGTCCCGCCACGCCGTGGCGGTGATGCTTCGTCAGGGCGGGGGTTCGGTCATCAACATGTCCTCGATGAGCGCCTTCAAGACCGACCGCAACATCACCGCCTACTGCGCCTCGAAGGGCGCCATCGTCTCGCTGACCAAGGCGATGGCGATGGATCATGCTCCCACGGTCCGGGTCAACTGCCTCGCCCCGGGGCACGTCCTCACCCCGATGCTGGAGCGGCCCATGTCGCAGGTGCCCACGCTGCGGGCAAAGCTCCTCGGCGATCTCATCGTCGGCAGATTGGGGACTCCCGACGAGGTGGCGTATGCCGCCCTCTTCCTGGCATCGGACGAGTCCTCGTTCGTCACCGGCTCGGTGCTCGGCGTCGACGGTGGGGCGACGGCGCACTAGGTCGGCCTGGCCGAGCCCATTCCGTGACCACCCCCCCTGTCCGCTGTCGGCGCTGCCTGCGAGACTGGGTGCCATGTCGGGCTTGATCACCGTCGGCGCCATCGTCATCGTGTTCGTCTTCATCGGGATGGTGATGTGGGCGGCCAACTCCCGGATCGCCGGAGAGCGCGGCTGGGTGTACAACCGCCACAACCCGCGTCCCCGGGGTGGTGGCACCCTCGGGCTCCTCGAGGAGATCTACCAGCCGTCGATCACCCACGTCATCGAGGAGCGCTCATCCCAGAAGGCGAGAGGGGATCAGGCGAAGAGCGGAGACAAGCCGGGACCGGGCTAGGCGTCGACCGCGGTCAGGACTGGAGCGGCTAGAACGACGATCCCCCCCGTCGGCGCCATCCGACAGCGGGGCGGTCGATGCCCCCTACCGCACGATGTTCCCCTGTGGGTCCATCCCGACGCTCTCGGCGCCAACCGGCCACACGCACAGCGTGGCGATGAATCCGACCAGCGGGGCCAGCGCCGACAGATAGATGCCAAGCTCCAGGGTGAAGCCCTCGTCTTCGAGCGTCCCGGTGTTGGTCCACGCCAACCATGCGAGCACCAACCACAGAACCGCCGCCACGGCGATCATCGGGCGGAGTCCCCGCGGGGACATCAGCAAGCGGATCCCATCCCGCTCTCGAAGCGTGCGCCGATACCGACGGAAGGTAGGGAGGCCGACATCCTTCCTCCGCGGCGCGAGGCGCCGCACGGATCCCGCAGACAGCACATACACCAACAGCATGACGAGCACGTAGCCGGCCCCCGCAAAGGCGCGGGTCTCGACGATGCCCTCCGCTCGGGTCCCCCACCTCAAGGCCGACACCCCCATCCCACCCAGGAACCATGCGACGAGTAAGGCGATCGCGGTCAGCATCTTCACCGCATGGCCGAGTCGCATCACCCGAGTGGCAACGAGGCCTTGGCGCACGGTGGTCGCAGCCGTGGCGGCCGACCCAGGAGCCGCCACCGAACCCATGGCCGCACCGCACGAGGCGCAGAACCTGGCCGCCGCGGGGTTCTCCACCCCACAGGAAGAGCAGAACACCGTGGCGCGGGGTGCCATACCTTGCCTCCTTGGGTGAGCCGGTCAACCCGGACGCGGTCACCGGCAGGACCTTCTCCCGCTTCGACGATCCCAGGGAGCCAGGCGGCGAGCCAGGGCCGAACGGCCCTAGCGGGGTTCCAGCACCGCACGCTGCCTGCTGCGACCTTCAGCGCGGCGGGGCTATGCCCCGAGGAACCTCTTGATCCCGGCGAACTGCGCTTCCCCGTCGAGACCCGCCTCGTGGACGACCATCGCTCCGGTGCCACTGCCCAGGTAGTGACCCTTCTGGAACGGATGCAGCGTGTGGGCGCGGCCCCGGTCACTGCGAATCCAGCGATACATCGTGGGCATGGTGAATCCGGTGATCCCCATCGCCACCTGCGCCATCGATTCGGGGAACACCGCGGCACGCTCCGCGGGTGACAGCAGGTCGAACAACTCGAGGCTCGTCACCAGGAAGACATCGAGGTCGATTCCGGCAGCTGCCAGAAGCGACATGGTCTCCTCGACGAATGCATACGCCACCTCCGAACCCTGGAGCACGATCACCCCATCCGCCTTGCCCGAGGCGGAGCGCAGGCGATACAGGCCCCGCGCCGCCTCCGCCGCCGGGGCCAGACCGAGGGC
>JACRIT010000050.1 GCA_016215655.1 Acidimicrobiia bacterium | reverse complement strand
CCGGCATACGGTGCGTACATCTGCAATGCGGGAGCCGCCGAGGCGGGAGCGTTGACCACGACGGTGTAGGCCATGGCCCCGTTGCGCTCCAGCACCTCGACCACCTCGGCCACCGTCGAGGACTTCTGGCCGATGGCGACGTAGATGCACTTCACGCCGGAGTCGCGCTGATTGATGATCGTGTCGATCACGATGGCGGTCTTGCCCAGCTGGCGGTCGCCGATGATGAGCTGGCGCTGACCGCGGCCGATCGGGGTCATCCCGTCGATGGCCTTGATCCCCGTCTGCAGCGGCTGGTGCACGCCCTTGCGCTCCACGACGGAGGGCGCCTGGGTCTCGAGCAGACGGGTCTCGGTGGAGGCGATGGGTCCCTTGCCGTCCATCGGATTGCCCAGCGAGTCGATGACCCTGCCCAGCAGGGCATCGCCGACGGGGATGGAGAGCACCTTTCCGGTGAGCCGGACCGGGTCGCCCTCCTGGACGTGGGAGGCCTCGCCCATGATCACTGCACCGATCGAGTCCTCGTCGAGGTTGAGGGCCACCCCGAGCAGGCCGCCGGGGAACTCGAGGAGTTCCGAGGACATCGCTCCGGGCAGGCCCTCGATACGGGCGACACCGTCGCCGATGGATGTCACGTAGCCGACGGTGGCGGCTTCGAGCGAGGGAGACCACCCGTCGAGGTTGCGACGCAGCGCCTCGGTGATCTCCTTGGGATTGATGGTCATTTCGGCCATATGGATCTCCTCAGCGCTTGTTCAAGGTCTCGCGGAGCTGCTCGAGACGGTGGCTCACGGTGCCGTCGATGACGAGGTCTCCGACCCGGGCCACCACCCCGCCGATCACGGATGCGTCGACGACGACCTTCACCTCGACATCCTTGCCCGTGGCCGCGTTGAGGGCGGCGGTGAGGCGGGCAAGTGTCGCCGCGTCGAGGTCGATGGCCGTCCGCACTTCGGCGATGGCTTTGCTCCGGGTGGCGGCGGCACGAGCGGCCACCCGGTCGGCGATGGCAGGAAGGTCGGAGGCCCGGCCCGCGTTCACCACGAACGACACCAGGTTCACCGTCAGCGGCAGCGTCTTGGCGCCGAGCAGGTCGTCGATGACACCCTTCTTGCGTTCGGCAGGGATGCGCGGATCCGTGAGGGCCTCGCGCAGCGGATTCGAGGACTCGAAGGCACGGGCGATGCGAAACAACTCGTCGCCGACGCGCTCCAGTTGCCCCTCGGCCGTGGCGAACTCCAAGATCGCCGCGGCATACCCTTCGATGCGGTCGTCTACTGGCATTACGGGCGCAGCGCTCCCAGCTCGGCGATGTACTGATCGACGAGCTTCTGATGGGCCTTGGTGTCGACGGCACCGGCCACGGCCTTCTCGGCCACGGCCATCGACAATGCCGCCACCTCGGTGCGGATCGCTCCCGCGGCGCGCTCCTTCTCACCGGCGGCTTCATCGCGCGCCTTGCGCACGATGTCGGCAGCCTCGGCATTGGCCCTCGTCACGGTCTCACCGCGCAGCGACTCGGCGGTGCGGCGAGCCTCGTCGACGATGCGATTGGCCTCGTCGCGGGCGCCGGCGACCTGACGCTTGTAGTCCGTGAGCAGGCTCTCCGCCTCGAGCTTGATGTTCTCCGCGGCGACGAGCTGGCCGGTGATCGCCTGTTGACGAGCCTCCAGCCGCTTGTCGACGACGGGGAGAACCCATTTCCAGACGAAGAAGAAGATGATCGCAAAGGCCAGGAGGCCCGCGATCAGCTCCGCAGTCGCCGGAAGCAGCAGCTGGATGCCGTCGGGCTCCGCGGCCGCGGGCTCCTCGGCGACCTGAGCCAGGAGCCGGATCGGTGCTAGTAGATGCATCACGTTCACGGCCTCCTAGGCGATGAAGAACAGGACGAAGCCGATGAGGGCGAGCGCCTCGGTGAAGGCGATACCCAGGAACATCGTGGTGCGGGCCACGGTTGCGGCCTCCGGTTGGCGGGCCATCGCCTGGATGGCGTTGCCCACGACGATGCCGATCCCGATGCCGGGGCCGACCGCCGCCAGTCCGTAGCCGATGAGCGCAATGGCTCCCTTGATCTCTTCCATTTCCTCGTTTCCCTCCTCAGTGCTCCGGATGCACCGATGTCTGGATGTACACCGCCGACAGCAGCGTGAAGATGTAGGCCTGCAGCACTGCGACGACGAACTCGAACACGAAGATCAGCAGGCCGAAGGCAAACCACGGGAGCCCGATGAGCGCCCGGAGCCCGATGTCGCCGACGCTGGCGAAGAACAGCCAGCCCGAGCCCAGCAACAGGGTCAGCATGAGATGGCCGGCCACCAGGTTGGCAAAGAGTCGGACGGCGAGCGTGATCGGCCTGAGCAGGAAGTAGGACACGAACTCGATGAGCCCGACGAGCCACCGCAGGCCCACGGGCACGCTCTTCGGCCAGATGATCCCCCACAGATAGGACATCCCGTTCTTGGAGAAGCCGACACCCACGAAGATGAGGTAGGTGAAGACGGACAGCATCAGGGGGATTGCCATCCGCGAGGTGAGCGGGAAGTTGATGAATGGGGTCAGCTCGAAGAGGTTGCCCACCAGGATGAACAGGAACATCGCCAGCAGATAGGGGGCGTACTTGCTGCCGTCGGGCCCGATGGTCCCCTTGGCTACGTCCTCCCGGACGAACGACACCAGCGACTCCATCACGACGCCGAACTTGCCGGGCACGATCTTCGGCTTGCGGAAGGCGAAGTAGAGCGCGCCCACCACGAGGATCATGGCCAGGAAGATGAGGATCACGGTGCGGGTGAAGTCGAGCGGGCCGATCGAGAAGACCGCGTGCTTGTACTCGAACAGCTCGACCACGTTCGACGGGGCGCAGATGATCTCCTTGGCGGTATCGCACTCCTCACTCGCCAGGATCATGAGGTCCACTCCAACTCCCTTTCTCCACGACGGACGACCGCAGCCGCCTCGAGCGTCAACAGAACCAAGTAGCTCACCACGGCGGCGACGCCGAAGGCGATGCGGTCGATCTCGAACAGGTGCGCCACCAGCAGCATCACGACTGTGATCAGTACGAGACGCAGCAGGAAGCCGATCAGCGCGGCGGCATGATAGAGGGTCATGGAGATGGTCGCCGCCGCCGAGAGCAATAGGCCCGAGAGGAGGAAATTGCCGACGACGATCGCCACTCCGATTGCGGCGGCGATGGCGCCATCGGGACCGCGGGCGATCCAGGCGACGGCGACCACGAGAGGACCGACGACGACGGCGCGGCGCGCGATGTGACGGGCGAGGCCGGCCTCGACGTCAGGACGCATCTTCTCGATTCGCGATCATCCACATCCTCCAGAACCCGATCACGAACCCGGCGACGATCCCCACCACGACGAGCAGCGGGTCGGTTCCCAACACACGGTCACCGAGGTACCCGAGCAGCCATCCGGCCAGGATCGCGCCGAGGAACGCCGTTGACTCGGCGCCGGCGGCGACATGCTCGGAGACACGGCGATGCACCGACCCGCTCATCGGGCTCCCCTCACAGCACGGTTGTGCTTTCTTTCACAATGTACGGGGGCCGCGTGGGCCAGACAAATCGCCCCCGGCCGTCCTCAGACATGTCCGGGGAAGTCCGGTGGATAGGCGGGGAAGGCCGCGGCGAGGTCGCCGATCCTTGTCCGAACCCGGGCGAGGGCGGCGTCGTCGTCGCGGTGATGCAGTGCCGCGGCGAGGAGCCGTCCCACCTCGGAGACCTCGGGCTCCTTCATCCCGCACGTGGTGGCGGCGGGCAGTCCGATGCGCAACCCCGAAGCCCGATAGGGCGGCCGCGGGTCGAAGGGGATCGTGTTGAAGTTCAGCGTGATCCCCACGGTGCTGAGAAGCCGGGCGGCGTCGCGACCGGTGAGATCCTCGTCGACCGAACGCAGATCCACGAGGAACAGGTGGTTGTCCGTTCCCCCCGACACCACCCGGATGCCCTCGCCCTGCACCGCGGCGGCCATGGCGGCGGCATTGCTGACGATCTGTGCGGCGTAGCTGCGGAACTCGGGGGTCGACGCCTCGCGGAAGCACACCGCCTTGGCGGCGATCTGATTGTTGATCGGTCCGCCCTGAGCGTTGGGAAACACCCCCTTGTCGATGGCGGCAGCGTGCTCCTGGCGGCACAACACCATGCCGCCACGGGGACCACGCAGGGCCTTGTGGGTGGTGGCGGTCACGATGTCGGCGTGGGGCACCGGACTGGGATGGGCTCCTCCGGCGATGAGGCCGATGATGTGGGCGGCGTCCACCACGAACAGGGCACCGACCTCGTCGGCGATCGCCCGGAACGCGGACCAATCGAGGAGCCGGGAGTAGGCGGAGTAGCCGGCGATGATCATGCGCGGGCGTTCGCGCCGGGCGAGGGCGGCCACCTCGTCCATGTCCACCAACTCGGTGGCGGGATCGACCCCGTACGAGGCGATGCCGTAGAGGATTCCTGAGAAGTTCACCGGAGACCCGTGGGTGAGATGGCCCCCCTGATCGAGGCGCATCCCGAGCACTTTGTCGCCGGGTTTGAGCAACCCGAAGTAGACCGCCATGTTCGCCTGGGCACCGCTGTGCGCCTGGACGTTGGCATGCTGCGCCCCGAACAACGCCATGGCCCGGGCGGCGGCGAGCGCCTCCACCTCGTCGATGAGCTCGCACCCCTCGTAGTAGCGCTTCCCCGGATAGCCCTCCGAGTACTTGTTCGTGAGCACCGAACCCGAGGCCTGCATCACCGCGCGCGAGACGAAGTTCTCGGACGCGATCAACTGCACATGCGTGCGCTGGCGCTCGGCGTCGCGGGCGATGAGGCTGGCGACCTCGGGATCGACGGCTTCGAGGGGACGGGTGGCGTCCATGGCTGACCTCCGGCGCCGAGGGTAGCGGAGGGGTCAGACGGGCGGTCTGGCCTCCGAGAAGCGATCTGCCATCACCAGCGCCGGAAACGGAACGAACGGCGCCACGACGACCGCTGCGGCAGGAGCCACCAGCGCCAGCAACAGCGTCATGACCGCTCCGATGCCCACCGCGGTGATGCGCCGCGACAACCGGTGCACCGGCTCGGCGCGCAGCACGAATGCTCCGGCGACGCCGAAGGCGAGCACCAGCGACGACGACGGATCCCGCACGAGGGAACCCACGCCGATGTAGCCGGCAACGGCCATGGGGGAGGCGAGAAGCACGGACCGGAATGGATGCGGGGCGCGCGACACCCTGGCCAGGACCGTGAAGGCCACGGGCACCATCGCCGCGGCGAGCGCCACCGCCATCGACGCCGACGCGGTATCGCCATCGTCCTGCTCGACGATGGCCATGATCACCGCCGTGAAGGCGAACACGAGAACCAGGGTCGCCCCCAGGGCGGCGCCCCACCGCCGCCGCGGTGAGATCGCCGCGGTGACACTGGGCGTGGCCACACGGTCGTGGCGGGGACGCCGGCTGAACTGCTCGTGATAGCGACGCTGCTCGGGCACCGGGCGGGGCCGGGACCCCTTCTGTCTGCTCATGACTCCCAGGCTACGGGTCCGGGGCGCAACACCACCGGCACCCGGCCGGTGAGATCGACCACCGTGGACGCCGCTCCCCCGCCTCCCCCGCCCGGCAGGTACACCGCCACCGCCTCGCCGAACACGGCGAGTGCCGCCGCGTCGTCGGCAACGGGTTCCTCACCCGATCGGTTGGCGCTCGTCACGGCGAGCGGACCGAATCGACCCAGTAGTTCGAGAGCCAGCGGGTGGTCGGGCACTCGAATGGCCACCGTGCCGGCGTGAGGATCCCCGATCCACGCCGGGACGGCCGGCATCCGCCGCACGACGACCGTCAGCGGCCCCGGCCAATGCTTCCCCACAGCGGTGTCGATCATCCCAAAGCCGCGGGCATCGGCCAACGAGGCCGCCAGGATCGGGATCGGCTTGTCCTCGGGACGCCCCTTGGCCTCGAAGAGGCGACGCAACGCCCGCTCGTTCATGGGATCGGCCCCGATCCCGTAGACGGTATCGGTGGGCAGGCCGATGACGAGACCGCGGTGCAAGGCGTCGAGCGCGGCGGTGAGGTCGGTCATGGAAAGAGCTGCGATTCGCAATTCGCAATTCGTATTCGCGCCCTACCGACCCTCGATTTACGACACCCCCGCGCCTGGCGAATTGCGAATTGCGAATGGCGAGATCCCTTGCGACCTATACGCAACAACTCGCCCCCTTCCTTGCCACCAGAATCCGGTCGCGACCGGCGAGGTCCTTGCGCACTTCGCGGTCGAAGCCGCCGAACATCGCCTCGGCAGCCTCCGCCTGCCCGTCACCGATCTCACAGATGACCCACCCGCCGACGCCGACCCACCAGTACCCCTCCTCGGCGATGCGGGCGAGCAACTCCGTGCCAACCGGTCCGGCGAACAGCGCCACCGATGGTTCGTGATCCACCACCTCGGCGGGAAGCTCGTCGCCGGCGGCCACGTAGGGCGGGTTCGACACGATGAGGTCGATGCGTCCCTCGAGGTCGGAGGGGAGTGCGCCGAAGAGATCGCCTTCGATCCACTCCACGTCGAGGCCCGTGAGCACGGCGTTCTCGCGCGCCAGGCTCAGCGCCGCGGCACTGATGTCGACGCCGATCACCCGCGCCTCGGGGAAGGCGTGCTTCAAGGCAAGAGCGAGACACCCCGAACCCGTGCCGAGATCGACGATCACCGTACCCGGTCCCGCCCGACGCAGCGACACCACCGCCTCCTCCCACACCCGCTCGGTCTCGGGGCGGGGGATGAGGGCGCGCCGATCGATCTTGAGGGTGAGCGGACCGAAGTCGACGAAGCCCTCGAGGTACTGCAGTGGTTCGCCGGCGACACGACGCGCCACCAGGATGTCGAGATCCCGTCGCTCGTCATCGGTCAGTTCGGGATCGGCGACGAGGGCGGCGTGGGTCCGCCCGGTCACGGACCGGCGCAATCGATCGAGCTCGTGGGGGGGAAGGGACACGGAGGAAGGTTAGGGCCAGGGTGGGATGAGCAGGGGCTGGGGATGAGGAGCCGGCCGCTCGGGGTCGGGGCTGGGGCGAAGAGACTCGGGGCTCACCTGTCCTCCTCCTCCCTCGTCCCTTCCTCACTCGGCTCCCACCTCCGGAAGATCCAGGAGGCAGGCGGTGCCACCGTCGGGAACCCTGCCGGGCTCGCGCTCGTCCTACCGGCGTGAGGGGGCCAAGAGCCACGAAAGGCAGGTCGAGATGACGAACAAGCGAACCATCGTCATCGCCGGCCTCGTGCTGATCGCCGTGGTTGCCGCCGGTGCGCTGGCGGCAATGGCCATGTCGACCGACGGGGCGGGCGAGCCGCAGGTCTACACGGCCGCGGATGACGGTGCCGCGATCGAGGTGCAAGTCGGCGAGACCATCACCGTGGACCTCTCCGGGAATCCCACCACCGGATATGCCTGGCAGGTCGAGGGGCTGGACGCCGCCGTGATGACGGCCACCGAACCGGCCTTCGAATCCGACTCCGAGCTCATGGGGGCAGGCGGCACCTTCACGTTCACCTTCACGGCAGTCGCCGCGGGTGAGACGCAGCTGCGCCTGGTGTACCTCCGGCCGTGGGAGCAGGTGGAGCCCCTCGAGACCTTCACGATGACGATCACCGTTCCCTGATCGCCCGATGCCATGACGATGCCTCCGCCCGGCGGAGGCATCGTCGCGTGCGGGACCGCTAGCTTCGCGACACATGCCCACCGCCGTTCCGTTCGGATCGTGGCCATCACCCATCTCCGCTGCCGACACGGCTCGCAGCGGAATGCGCTTCCTCGACACCATCGCCGTGGATGGGTCCGACGTCTACTGGGTCGAGAGCCGCCCCCAGGAGGGTGGCCGCTCGGTGATCGTCCGCCGGTCGGGAGCGGGGACGATCGACGACGTGGGACCCGACGACTTCAACGCCCGTACCCGGGTGCACGAGTACGGCGGTGGTGCCTTCGCGGTGAGCGCGGGGACGGTGTTCGCCACCCGGTTCACCGACCAGCGGCTGTATCGCATCGACCCCGAAGGGATTGCCGAGCCCATCACCCCCGAACCTCCCGTCGCCTCGGGGGTTCGCTACGCCGACCTCGCCGTGGCGGGAACGTGGGCTATCGCGGTTCGCGAGACCCACGACGGCGGTGGTCGGGAACCGGTGAACGATCTGGTGCGCCTCGACCTCACCGGCGCCGAGGCGCCTCGAGTGGTGGCGTCCGGCGCAGACTTCTTCGCCGCCCCGCGCCTCTCCCCCGACGGTACGCAACTCGCCTGGCTCACCTGGAATCACCCCGACATGCCGTGGGATGCCACCACCCTGTGGCTGGCCGACGTCGACGCCACCGGATCGGTGGAGACGCCGCGCCGCATCGCCGGAGGCACGGGCGAGTCCATCCTCCAACCCGAGTGGTCGCCCGCCGGCGTGCTCCACTTCGCCTCCGACCGCACCGGATGGTGGAACGTCCACCGCTGGGATGGTTCAGGAGTCGAACCAGTGCACCTCGCCGCGGCCGAATATGCCGCCCCCCACTGGGTGTTCGGCAGCCGCCGGTACGGGTTCCTCGCCGATGGACGCCTCGTCGCCATCACCGTGTCTCCCGAGGGCGAGCGCCTCGTGGTCCTGGAGGATGGACGCGAGCGCCAGATCCCCACCCCGTTCGTCTCGTTCCACGATCGCATCGCCACCCGGGGCACCACGGTCCTCGTCACCGGGGCGGGACCCGACCGCCCCACGGCGATGGTGGCCATCGATGCCGACAGCGGGGCGATCGAGGTCTTGCGCCAGCCCGATGGTCCGCCCGTCGATCCGCGCTACCACAGCATCGCCGAGCGCATCGTGTTCGCCACCCCGGACGGGCCTGCCTACGCATGGTTCTATCCCCCGGCGCACCCGGAGGTGACCGGCCCTCCCGGCGAGAGCCCCCCGATCATCGTCGCCATCCACGGTGGGCCGTCATCGTCCACCGTGGCCCGCCTCGATCCCGAGATCCTGTTCTGGACGAGTCGCGGCATCGGCATCCTCGATGTGGATTACGGCGGATCCACGATGGCGGGCCGCGACTACCGAAATCGCCTCGATGGACAGTGGGGCGTGGTCGACGTTCGGGACTGCGCTCTCGCCGCCGCCCATCTCGCCGCCTCGGGACGGGCCGATCCGCAGCGGCTGCTGATCCACGGCGGCAGCGCCGGGGGCTTCACCACCCTCCTCGCCCTCGCCCTTCACGACGACTTCGCCGCGGGCGCCTCGTATTTCGGGGTGACCGACCTCGAGGCCCTGGCCACCGACACCCACAAGTTCGAGAGCCGCTATCTCGACCGGTTGGTGGGTCCGTACCCGGAGCGGCGCGATCTCTACGTCGCACGCTCGCCCATCACCCATGTCGCCGAGATCCGGGTGCCGGTTCTGCTTCTCCAGGGGCTCGACGACGAGGTGGTGCCGCCATCACAGGCCAGGATGATGCGCGATGCCCTGATCGCCAATCGCGTTCCGGTGGCGTACCTCGAGTTCCCCGGTGAAGGGCACGGCTTCCGCTCGGCAGAGGCCAGGATTCGCGCCATCGAGGCAGAGCTCGCCTTCTACGGCGAGGTGCTCGGGTTCCAACCCGCCGACACCCTGCCAGCGATCGACATCATCGGGGGCTGACCACCGGCACGATTCCGCCGGTTCTGCCATCCTTCGGCGATGTCACCCATCTCCGTGGGTGGGAAGCCGCGGCCCGCAACCGCCAGGTCACGGACGCTGCTGCCGGCCCTGCTCATGATCGCCGCCGGCTGCGCCGACACCCTCCCCACCACCGAACCGTCGCCACCGACCACGACAGCCGCGACGATCCCTGCCCCCGCGGTGCGCGCCTGGTGGCGCGCCACGGATGCCGTGTTCCAGGGCTCGGGCCACCAACTGATCAGCGCGGTGCGCCTGGGCGGACCGGGGATCATCGCCGTGGGCGTGGACTCGTCGGGACCAGATGCTGATGCCGCGGTCTGGGTGTCGACCGAGGGGGAGGCCTGGGTCCGGGTCGATTCGCCCGCCCTGGGAGGCGCTCATGCCCAGGGTCTCGAGGACCTGGCCATAGGTCCGCTCGGAATCGTCGCCGTCGGATGGGACTCGTCAGCCGGCGACATCGACGCCGCCGCCTGGTTCTCGGTGGATGGGACCGCCTGGGAACAGGTAGGGGGGTCGGCCTTCGTGCATGAGGGGCACGAGGAGATGAGCACCGTCCTCGCCACCGAGACGGGATTCGTGGCCGCCGGATTCGCCGTGGTGGGGCGGGAAGCAGACGCCGCCATCTGGACCTCACCGGACGGCCGAACCTGGACCCGGCTCGACGATCCCGCCCTCGGAGGCGGCGGCACCCAGCGGATCAGTTCGCTGGTGAGTGACCCGGGCGGCATCGTCGCCGGCGGGACCAACTTCCTTCCCAACGAGCTCGGGTTGTACGACCTCGACGCCCGGGTGTGGTCTCATCCGATGGATCGTCCTGGGAGCCGATCGATGACCCGACCTTCGGCGGGCCGGGGTGGCAGTACATCACCTCGATCGTGGCCGGCCCCGAGGGCCTCGTCGCCGCCGGCGGTGACATCGTGGGAGCCCCGGGCGTCGACAACGATGCCGCGGTGTGGACCTCGCCGGATGGGATGTCGTGGACCCGCGTCGACGATCCCGACTTCCGTCGCGAACGCGCCCAGCAGATCTCGGCGATCACCGTCGGTGACCAGGAACTCGTCGCGGTGGGCTACGACACCGGTCCCGCGGGCAACCGCATCCCCGCGGTATGGAGATCGGCAGGCGGCAGTGCGTGGGTTCGAGTCCAGGACTCGGTGCTCACCGAGCCGGGACACCGCTGGATGAGCGGCGTGGCCATCTCCGGCTTCGGTGTCGTGGCGGTGGGAACCGACGGGACCCGGAACAACGGCGACCCGGCGGTGTGGCTGTTCACCGACCGAACGTCGCCCGCGATGTGAGCACCGTCAGGTGTGCTTGACGACGATGCTCTCGAGGCTCTCCGCCAGGTGTTTGCAGCGGTCGATGGCATCCTCGAGCTGCTCGTAGATCCACACCCACTTCACCACCTGGATGGCGTCGGCTTCTTCGGTGAACAGCCGATGGAGCGCCTCGGCATAGAGGGTGTCGGCCCGCTGCTCGAGCCGCCGCACCCGGCGACCGTGTTCCGCGACCCCATCGCGCTTCTCGAGCTGGCGAAAGGCGGCATCGACCTCGACGAGCGACTCGGCGAGGAGCCCGGCGATTTCGGGGACATCGGGGCGCAGCGGGACCGCGTTCACGATCTCCATGCGGCGGGCGAGGCCATTCACCGCATCGATGATGTCGTCCGCCCGCGTGGTGAGCAGGTAGATGTCCTCCCGGTCGATGGGCGTGATGAAGCTCGTGTTCAACTTGGCCAGGATCTCGGCCGCGAGGAGATCGCACTCCTCCTCGACCGCCTTGATCTTGGCGGCGTACCCGGCTCGGGCCTCATAATCGGCGAGGAGATCCACGAAGATGGCGGCACCCGACGCGATGCGATCGATGAGTCCCACGAGCAGTGCGTAGAACCTCTCCTCACGGGGAACGAAGCGCACCATCAATCCTCCTGCGACAACCGATTCTGCGCACTCAGGCTACCGCGCCCGGGCCGCACTCCGTCCGGGGCAACCGACCCAGAGAGGCGCGCCGATCGGCTCACCGCGGAGTCAGACCCGAGGTCGGGCCGAATCCCGATCGAACCTGCGACCGATCTGCGCGTCCCCTACCCGGAGGTGGCGATCGACCGCAGATAGGCTACGACGGCAGCCAGGTCGGCATCGGTCAGGGTGGAGTTGCCGCCCCGCGCCGGGCAGGCCACACCGGTGGTGTTGAGCGGATCGTCGACGGGCCGGCCGGCGATGAGAAAGGCGACCAGGCCGTCGTCCGTGAGCCCGGCGGCGAACGCCGAGGTCGACAACGGCTTGCCCAGGCCATCCATCCCCACCCCACCGGCGCCATGGCAGGCGATGCACGTTCCGTTGAAGACCTCTTCACCGCGCACCAGGGCGCCGATGGCGCTTCTCGAGATCGTGGTGTCCGGGGGGAGCGTCGATGTGGTCGTCGAGGACGTGGTGCCGGCGACCACCGTGGTGCTCGAGGTCGTGGCGGTGGTGGCAGGCGTGAAGGGCTTGGCCAGGGCGATATAGCCGACGAGGACCAACAGGCTCAATGCGCCGACGGCGAGGTAGGGGAGGTTGGCGCCGAGCAAGCCGCCCGGGGGGCGTCGAACGCTGCTCATGGCCTCAAGGTTGGCAGGTCGCCGCCGACTTTGGTGGGATTCCCGAACCGGGTGAGGACCCCGATCACGACCCTGCGATGACGACGGTCTCGAGCACCGGCTCGGCCAGGGCGAGTGCCCGGTCCCACTCGGCGACGGAACCTCCGACGAGCACGGCCACGACTCCCTCGCCCGTATCGAACAGGGCGATCCACAGACGCCGGTTCGGATCGAAACCGAGGGTCCCGGGGGCGACCCTCATCACCGGGGAGGTGGTCTCGCCGGCGTTCTCCACCTCGACGACCCAGCCTTCGAGACCGCCGAGGCGCGAGGCGCTCTCGCCGCGGACCACGAGACCGGGATTGAGCCTGATCGCTTCGACCGCGGCGAGTGCGGTCGTGGCCGGGGTCATCGCTCCCCCGTCCCCCGCAACAGCCAGCACGAGGGCGAACTGCACCGCCACGACATCGGGAGTCCCCCGGTCCTGCCGGATGTCGAAGAACCCGTCGTTCAGCGTCCCCACGAACCATCCGTCGGCGGCGACCTCGAAGGTGACGGACGGTCGGAACCCTGGATGCGTGTAGGTACCGGGACGCAGCTGTCCGCCGCCCTGGATCAATTCGATCGGCTCGGTCGGCGCGGTGGTCGCAGGTGGTGTGCCGGTCGTCGAGGGCTCCTCGATGGGCGTCGACTTAGCGGCGCAGGCTCCGACGAGCAACGCGACCACGACCAGAACCGGGCGAGCGGTGGGCACCTCCCCAACCTACCCGCCATCACCCCCCGGCGTGGTTGCCGGCTCAGCCCCCGCCGAGTCGGCCGCTCTCGTCATCGAGGGCAAGGGCATCGATGAGATCGTCGAGGTCGCCCTCGAGCACTTCGGGGAGCCGCTTGATGCTGAGCCCGATGCGATGATCGGTGACCCGATTGTCCTTGTAGTTGTAGGTCCGGATCTTCTCGGAGCGCTCACCGGAGCCGACCTGCGCCTTGCGATCGGCGGCCAGCTCGGCGTGCTGGCGATCCGACTCGATCTGAAAGAGCCGCGCCCGCAACACCCGCAGAGCCTTCGCCTTGTTCTGCAGCTGCGACTTCTCGTCCTGGCAGGTGACCACGAGGCCGGTGGGTTTGTGGGTGATGCGCACCGCCGAGTCCGTGGTGTTCACCGACTGCCCCCCGGGGCCGGTCGAGCGAAAGACGTCGATCTGCAGATCGTTGTCGTTGATGTGGATCTCGACATCCTCGACCTCGGGGAGGACCGCCACCGTGGCCATCGAGGTGTGCACCCGGCCCTGCGACTCCGTCCGGGGGACGCGCTGGACGCGGTGTGGTCCCGCTTCGAACTTGAGCCGGGAGTACGCCCCCTGGCCCTTCACCGCAAACGTGATCTCCTTGAAGCCGCCCGCCTCGGACGCCGAGGTGTTCATCGGCTCGATCTTCCAGCCATGCGCCTCGGCGTACTTCTGGTACATGTGGAACAGGTCGCCCGCCCAGATCGCCGCCTCGTCGCCGCCCACGGCCCCCCGGATCTCGACGATGACGTCCTTGTCGTCGTTGGGATCCTTGGGGACGAGCATCACCCGGAGCCGCTGTTCCAGCTTCGCCGCCGCGGCGCCGCGCTCCTCGGCCATCGTCCGGAGTTCGGCGGCCATCGCCGGATCGGTCTCGTCACCGGCGAGTTCGGATGCTTCCAGGGCCTCCGACGAGGCATCCTTCCACTGCTGGTACGCCGCCACCACGTCGCGCAGCTCGCGGAACCGACGGGCCACCTCGGTGTAGCGCTCCTGGTTGCCGGCGATGGCCGGATCGGCCATCTGCTCGAGCGTCACGCGGTGGGCCGCAACCACCTCGTCGAGGCGGGCGGCGAGCTGCGGGTCCATCAGACGCCGACCTGATAGGCCAGGGCCCCCGGGATGATCGGCCCGCGGGCCTCCACGGCGCGGCGCTCCTCGTCGTCGAGCGCCACCAACAGCGAGGCGACGGCGACTTCGACCTGATCGGTGGCCGGTTCGGCCGTCGTGAGCCGCTGCAGCCAGATCCCCGGCCGCGAGAAGAACGCCAGCCAGCGGCGATTGGCCGCCACCTTGAGTACCTCGTAGGCGATGCCGGCGATGACCGGGATGAGCACGATGCGGCTCGTCACCAGCCATACGAGCGATTGTCGTCCGACGAGGGTGAAGACCACGATGGCGATGAGGATCACGATGAGGAGGAAGTTCGTCCCACAGCGGGGGTGTCGCGGGCTGTACTTCTGGATCGCGTCGAGGGTGAGCGGATCGCCCGCCTCAAAGGCGTGAATCGTCTTGTGCTCGGCACCATGGAACTCGAAGACCCGCTGGATGTCCTTCGATCTGCCGATCGCCCAGATGTACCCCACGAAGAGCAGCACGCGTACCAGGCCGTCGACCACATTGAAGAGCACCGTCGAGTCGCCGAAGACCCTCTCCGCTCCCCGCGCCGCCAGCAGCGGAAGCAGCATGAAGATTCCGAGGAAGAACATGAGGGCGACCACCATCGCCACCGCCAGGTGCCCCGGCTTCAACTCCTCGCCCTCCTCCTCGCCGCCGGCCTTGACGGCCGACCACGACAGCGCCCGGAAGCCGAGCGAGAGCGACTCCCCCAGCACCATCACGCCGCGAACGAACGGGATCCGGGCGAGACGGGACCGCGATGACAGCCGGGGCAACGCATCGCTGCGGGCCTCGATCACCCCGTCGGGCCGGCGCACCGCCACCGCCCAGCGGTTGGGGGCGCGCATCATCACGCCCTCGATGACGGCTTGGCCCCCGACGGTCGATCCCGGCGAGCGGGACACCCGATCAGCTGCCCTGCGACGAGTCGGACTCTTCCCCGCGGGTGAACGACGAGCGTCCGTACCGCTTGCGGAACCGCTCGACGCGGCCCCCGGAGTCCAGCAGGATCTGCTTGCCGGTGTAGAAGGGGTGGCTGGCGCTGGAGATCTCGACGCGGGCGAGCGGGTAGGTGTTCCCGTCCTCCCAGACGATCGTCTCGGTGGTACGGATCGTGGAACGTGTCAGGAACTTGAAATCCGACGACGTGTCCTGAAACACGACCTCGCGGTAATTGGGGTGAATGCCTTCTCTCACTTCTTGCTCCTCGGGGGGAGTGATCCTAGTTGCCCGACTTGGCCACGTCGGCGAGGAACTCCGCGTTGGACTTCGTGTTCTTGAGACGGTCGATGAGCAGCTCCAGCCCGGCCGACGACTCGGTGAGGGCGAGGAGCACACGGCGCAGCTTCCACACCTGGGTGAGCTCGTTGGGCGAGAACAGCAGCTCCTCCTTGCGGGTTCCGGACGCCTCGATGTCGATGGCCGGATAGACCCGCTTGTCGGCGAGCTTGCGGTCGAGCCGCAGCTCCATGTTCCCGGTGCCCTTGAACTCCTCGAAGATGACCTCGTCCATGCGAGAGCCGGTCTCCACGAGTGCCGTTCCCAGGATGGTGAGGCTGCCGCCCTCCTCGATGTTGCGCGCCGCGCCGAAGAACCGCTTCGGCGGATAGAGCGCCGTGGAGTCGACACCTCCGGAGAGGATGCGACCCGAGGCAGGGGTGGCCAGGTTGTAGGCCCGGGCGAGGCGGGTGATCGAGTCGAGCAAGATCACGACGTCCTGGCCCGCCTCGACGAGACGCTTGGCCCGCTCGAGGGCGAGTTCGGCGACCTGGGTGTGCTCCTCGGCGGGACGGTCGAAGGTCGAGTAGATCACATCGCCCTTGACGGAGCGCTGCATGTCGGTGACCTCTTCCGGCCGCTCGTCGACGAGCACCACGATCAGCTGGCACTCCGGGTTGTTGGAGGAGATCGAGTTGGCGATCTCCTTGAGCACCGTCGTCTTCCCGGCCTTGGGGGGCGACACGATCAGCCCGCGCTGACCCTTGCCGATCGGGGCGATGAGGTCGATGATCCGGGCGAGCACATGGTTGGGCTGGCCGGGCACCTCGAGCGGCAGCCGCTCGTCCGGGAACAACGGGGTGAGGTCGCCGAACTTGGGGCGGCGCCTGGCATCCTCCACCGACATCCCGCTGACGCTGTCGATCCGGGTCAGCGCCGGGAACTTCTCCTGCGAGCGAGGCGGACGGATGGGACCCTTGAGGATGTCGCCGCGGCGCAGGCCGAACTTGCGCACCTGCGTCGCCGAGACGTACACGTCCTTGTCGCCGGGGAGGTACCCCGTGCAACGGAGGAACCCATACCCCTCCGGCAGCACGTCGAGGATTCCCTCGCGGTCCTCGAGGTCGGCCTCGTCCCACTGCTGAGGGGCCTCGCCGGTCGACTCGTTGCCCGCGGATCCGCCCTGCTGGCCCCCCTGGCCACCGGGGCGTCCTCCGCGCCTGCTGCGACGCCGGTTGCCGCGATCCTCGTAGTCGCCGCGCGAACCCTGGTTGGGACGCCCGCCGCCACCGATCTGATTGCTGCGCGGCTGCGGGTCGTCGTCACCGGCATCGGAAGCGGTCGCCTCGGCGGGGCGCCGGGTCACGATGTCGGGAACCTCGACGGGTGCCGGCTCGTCGCTCACTTCGAACTTGTCGGAGTCGAGGATGGCGGCGATCAGCTTCGACTTCTGCAGCGTGGCGTGATCGACGACGTCGATCGCAGCGGCGATGGTACGCAGCTCGTCGAGCGACTTCTCCTGGAGTTTGGCTCTTGTGGTCATGTCGCCCCTTTCGGCCTCAGGCCTTGGCGCGCCCGGAGAGCGCCGCCTGATAGGCCTCCCAGTCGCGGTTGAAGCGCTCATTGCCGATGTCGGTGAGCGGATGGTCGAACAACTTGTCCATGACCGCGAACGGCATCGTGGCCGCATCGGCTCCCATGCGGGCCGCCTCGACCACATGGACCGGGTGGCGCAGGCTGGCCGCCAGCACCTCGGTCTCGTAACCCTGAGCGGCATACGTGCCGACGATGTCGCTCAGCAGGCCGAGTCCATCGTTGCCGATGTCGTCGACCCGGCCCAGGAACGGCGACACGAAGGTGGCACCGATCGTGGCAGCGAGGATCGCCTGGGCCGTGGAGAACACCAAGGTGACGTTGATCGGGATGCCCGCCTCGACGAGGCGAGCCCCGGCGGTGATCCCTTCACGGGTCATCGGGACCTTGACGACGACGTTGTCGGCGATGGTGCGCAGGTCATGGCCCTGGCGGACCATCTCGTCGGCATCGGGCGAGACGACTTCTGCGGAGACCGGACCGGAGACCCGGTCGGTGATCTCACGGATGAGATCGCGGAAGGCGAGGCCCTCCTTCGCCGCCAGGCTGGGGTTCGTGGTGATGCCATCGAGAATCCCCCAGCGGACCGCGGTTTCGATATCGGCAAGGTGGGCCGTGTCCAGGAACAGTTTCAACGTGCCTCCATAGAGGTCGCGGGACTCTCGCACCGGACACACACTCGGAGTTCCGCGCGGGGTTCGAGGTGTCAGGCCCGAGAGAGATGGGCGGAATGCCCGATATGGAGTGTAGGCGTGCTGGCGTTTCGGTGCAATGCAGCGCCGAGACCAGATGCCAGACACCAGATGCCAGACACCAGACCGATCTGGAATCTGGTGCCTGGTACCTGGTTTTCACCACCCCAGCACCTCCGCCACCGCTTCCGGGGTGGCGGCCACGGGTTCGGGGATCCCCATGCCGGCGATGGCGGTATCGGGGTCCTTGAGACCGTGGCCGGTGAGGGTGCACACCACCACCCCGTCGGGCAGGACGGAACGGTTCGCCAGGACGCCGGCGACTCCGGCAGCGGAAGCCGGTTCCACCAGCAGACCCTCCCTGGTGGCAAGCAGGTCGTAGGCGGCGAGGATCTGCTCGTCGCTGACGGCGGTGATCCTCCCGCCGGACTCGTCCCGGGCCGCCACGGCTCCCTGCCACGAGGCGGGGTTGCCGATGCGGATGGCGGTGGCGATCGTCTCGGGTCGCGCCACCGGATGTCCCTCCACGATGGGGGCGGCGCCCGCCGCCTGGAAGCCCCACATCGCCGGAGCGAGCCCCACCGCCCGGTAGCCCAGCCAGGTGGCCGTGATGTTGCCGGCGTTGCCCACCGGGAGGGCGTGGACCGCGGGAGCACGGCCGAGGGCGTCGGCGACCTCCCACGCCACCGACTGCTGGCCGGCGATGCGGTACGGGTTGATCGAGTTGACGAGCGCCACCCCATGGCGCCGTGACAGCGCGATGGTGATGGCCAGGGCATCGTCGAATGAACCCGACACGGTCACGATCCGGGCACCGTGGCGGACCGCCTGGGCGAGCTTGCCCAGCGCCACCTTGCCCGCCGGCAGCACCACGACACACCCGATACCGGCGCGCGCCGCGTAGGCGGCAGCGGAGGCGGAGGTGTTGCCGGTCGAGGCGCAGGCCACGGCGGCGGCCCCCTCCTCGACCGCCTTCGAAACCGCCACGGTCATCCCCCGGTCCTTGAACGAACCCGTGGGGTTCGCCCCCTCGAACTTCAGCAGCACCTCGCGTTCCACGAGTGCGGAGAGATGCGGTGCCGGGATGAGCGGGGTGTTGCCTTCGCCGAGCGTGATGATCGGGGTGTCGGAGGTCACCGGCAGCCGGTGGCCGTAGGCGGCGATCACCCCGCCCCAGCCGGTCACCCGTCGCCCTCCACGCGGATCGTCGAGGCGACTTCGACGACGACGTCGAGGACCACCAGGCCGGCCAGAGCCGCCCGCTGGGCACGTTCCGGGGCGCGATGGGTGACGAGGAGCAGGGTGGCGCGATCCCCCCGCCCGTCCTGCCACACCGAACGCAGACTCACCCCGGCATCGCCGAAGGCCGCGGCGATGCGGGCGAGCACACCGGGGCTGTCCTCGACCTCCAGGCGGAGGCACCACCGGGTCTCCACTTCGTCGAAGGCGGCGACCTCGCCCACCCCGAAGGCGATGCGCGGCGCCACCTGGGATCCGGAGAGCAGCTCACGGGCGGCGTCGATCACGTCGCCCAGCACCGCGGTGGCAGTCGGATCGCCGCCGGCCCCGGGACCGGCGAAGAGCAGTTCCCCGACCGCGGCTCCGGAGAGGAACACCGCATTCGTGGCGCCGCGGATGGCGGCGAGGGGGTGGTCGAGCGGCACCATCGCCGGATGGACCCGGGCCACCACCCCGGCGGGGGTGCGCTCCGCCACGGCGAGGAGCTTGACCACGTAGCCGAGGCGCCGGGCGGCAGCGAGGTCCTCGCCGGAGATCCTCTCGATCCCCTCGCGATGCACCCGGGCCGGATCGACCCATACCCCGAAGGCGAGTCCGGCGAGGATGGCCGCCTTGGCGACGGCGTCGGCACCGCTGACATCGGCGCTCGGATCGGCCTCGGCATATTCGAGGCGCTGCGCTTCGGCGAGGGCGTCCCGGTACGACCAGCCTTGCTCGGTCATGGCGCTGAGGATGAAATTCGTGGTGCCATTCACGATCCCCATGACCCGGCTCATCTGCTCGCCGGCGAGGGTCTCGGCGAGCGGACGGATGATGGGGATCCCGCCGCCCACCGCCGCCTCGAACAGGAGCGGGACCCGCGACGCCGCCGCTGCGGCGACCAGCTGCGGGGCGCGCGCTGCGATCAACTCCTTGTTCGCGGTCACCACCGGCTTGCCCGCCTGAAGGGCGGCGAGCACCAGGGTCCCGGCGGGCTCCAGGCCTCCCATCACCTCGACGACGAGGTCGACCGAGTCGTCGGTGACGAGGTCCATCACATCGGCGGTGACCATCCCGGGGGGCAGCGAGAACGCCCGCTCCTTGGTGAGATCCCGCACCACCACCCGGCGCACCTCCAGGTCGAGGCCGGTGCGCGCCGTCACCATGGCACGGTCGGCCATGAGCCGCCGCACCAGCGTGCCTCCCACCGTCCCCGCCCCGGCGATGCCGATTCCCACCGCCATGGCTACATCGTCTCCGAGGCGCTCAACGCCAGCAGCCCGAGAATGGCGGTGAGAGCGCTCTTGGCCGCTTCCACCAGCCAGAGCCGGGCCTGGGTGGTCGCCGGGTCCTCGGTGACGATCCGGCAGTCGGTGTAGAAGCGATGGAACGAGGTGGCGAACTCCTGGCCGAACCCGGTGAGCCGGTGCGGGGCACGGCGCGCTGCCGCCTCCGCCACCTCCTCGCCGAGACGATCGATCTGGCGGAGCAACTCGGCCTCGGCGGGATGGGTGAGCACCGTCAGGTCGACGTCGTCGAGGGGAAGCCGCACCACCCCCTGCTCCCCGGCGAATCGCACCAGCGAGCACATCCGGGCGTGGGCGTATTGCAGGTAGAAGACCGGATTGTCCATCGACTGGGCGCGGGCCGCCTCGAAGTCGAAGGTCATGGCGGTGTCCGGGCTGAAGGCGGCGAGGAAGTACCGCGTGGCATCGACGCCGACCTCCTCGATCACCTCGCGGAAGGTCACGAACTCCCCCGCCCGCGTCGACATCCGCACCGGTTCGCCCCCGCGGGTGAGATTGACCGTCTGGGTGATGAGCACTTCGAGGCGGTCGGGATCGAAGCCGAGGCCGGCCACCGCCGCCTTCATCCGCGGGATGTACCCGTGATGGTCGGCTCCCCAGATGTTGATCACGCGGCCGAACCCGCGCTGGAACTTGTCCAGGTGATAGGCGATGTCGGGAGCGATGTAGGTGAATTCGCCATCCGATTTCACCAACACCCGATCCTTCTCGTCACCGAAGGCAGTGGTGCGGAACCACGTCGCCCCCTCCGCCTCGTAGACGTATCCCCGGTCGCGCAACACCGCGATGGCAGCGCCGACCCGCCCGTCCCGGTGCAGGTCGAGTTCGGAGAACCAGACGTCGAAGGGGATGCGGGCGAGAACGAGAGTCTCCTCGATGTCGCGCATCGCCCGCGCCATGCCCCACGCCCGGATCCGGGCGGTGCCCTCCGGCGTGCCGACCAGGGCGGCGCCGTGCTCGGCGGCCAGCTCCGCTCCCCAGGCAACCAGGTAGTCCCCCTGGTAGCCGTCCTCGGGCATGGCGGCATCGTGACCGAGCGCCTGGAGGTACCGAGCCTCGAGGCTGGCGGCGAACCGGTCCATCTGCACGCCGGCGTCGTTGTAGTAGTACTCCCGGCTCACCGGATGCCCCACGTAGTCGAGCATCCGGCACAGCACGTCCCCGATGACCCCGCCCCGGCCATGGCCGATGTGCAACGGCCCATTCGGGTTGGAGGACACGAATTCGACCTGGATCCGCTCGCCAGCTCCGGCGTCGGACCGCGCATGATCCGGTCCACCGAGGGCGGCGCGGCGCAGCACGTCGTGGTACCACGACGGCGCCAGGGTGAAGTTGATGAATCCGGGTCCGGCCACCTCGACCCGGCCGAGATGGGGGACGGCGCCGAGGTGTTCCACCACGACGGCGGCGATGTCGCGGGGCGGGCGTCCCACCCGCTTCGCCGCGGTCATGGCGACGTTCACCGACCAGTCGCCATTGGCACGATCGCGGGGTCGCTCCACCACGAACTCGACGTCGTCGAGAGGTGGAAGGGCACCCGATGTCGCCGCCGCGGTGAGGGCCCCGCGCACCGCAATTCGAATCGTGTCGGAGAATCGCGTCGTCACCATCGAGGGATCGTACCGGGCGCCGGTTCCAGGTCCCCCACCACCGATATAGTGAATTGCCCGCCCTCGTAGCTCAGGGGATAGAGCGCCGGCCTCCGGAGCCGGGTGCGCAGGTTCGAATCCTGCCGGGGGCACCCACCGCCGTCCTTCCGCAGGGTCGCCGCCCTGCCGGGGCACGCCACCGCCGACACGCCTGACGACGCCGCTACTCGACCTCGATCCAGCCGCAGCCCTCGGCAATGGCCAGGTAGGCGGCGTCCAGCCCTTCGCCGAAGGGAGGCGTCGACAGTCTCGT
>JACRIT010000049.1 GCA_016215655.1 Acidimicrobiia bacterium | reverse complement strand
CGCTCCCCCGGCCTCCTACCCGTGGAACCGGTTCGTGATGGGCAGCCTGCGGTCGCGGCCCAGTGCCTTCGTCGTGATCCTCACCCCCGGGGCCGCCTGGCGGCGCTTGTATTCGTTGCGGTCGACGAGACGCGTGATCCGCTCCACGAGTGCTCGGTCGAATCCGTCGTTGACGATCTGAGCGATGCTCTGATCCATCTCGATGTAGGCCTGGAGGATCTGGTCGAGCACCGGATAGGGGGGCAGTGAGTCGGTGTCGAGTTGCCCGGGACGGAGCTCTGCCGAGGGCGGCTTGTCCATGGTGGCCTGCGGGATCACCTCGCCGTCGCGGTTGCGCCACCGGGCCAGGTCGTACACGAGGGTCTTCCACACGTCGATGAGCACCGAGTAGCCGCCGACCATGTCGCCGTAGATGGTGGAGTAACCGACCGACATCTCCGATTTGTTGCCGGTGGCCACCACCATGGTGCCGAACTTGTTGGAGAGCGCCATGAGGATCGCGCCGCGGATCCGGGCCTGCAGGTTCTCCTCGGTGACATCGGATGCCGATCCGGCGAACACCGGCCCGAGGGTGTCGAGGAACCCGACGAAGGGCGGTTCGATGGGGATCTCGTCGAAGCGGATCCCCAGGTTGGTGGCGAGGGCGCGCGAGTCGTCGACCGAGCCCGGACTCGAGTAGCGCGAGGGCATGGTCACCCCCCACACCCAGTCCGGTCCGAGGGCATCGGCGGCGATGGTGGCCGTCAGCGCCGAGTCGATCCCGCCCGAGAGCCCGATCACCACCCCCTTGAAGCCGTTCTTGCGGGTATAGCCCCGCAACCCGCACACCAGCGCCTGATAGACCTCGGCGATGTCATCAAGTGGTTCGTGCGTCGGTGGCGGCGGCTCGGGGTCGCCCTCGAGGAGATCGCCCGAGGAGACCACCGTGGCCTCGACCCCGGTGCGTCCCTCCGCGGGAAGGGGGACGTCGATCCAGAACCGCTCCTCGGCGAACAACGGCGCCCGATAGAGCAGCGCCCCTTCGGAATCGAACACCATGCTGCCGCCGTCGAAGACGAGTTCGTCCTGTCCGCCGACGAGGTTGAGGTACACCACCGGCACCCCGGCGGCGCGAGCCCGGGTGGAGAGCATCGCGGCGCGCTCCGCGCTCTTGCCACGGTGATACGGGGAGCCATTGATGTTGAGGAGGATGTCGGCGCCGGCTGCGGCCTGCACCGCCGGCGGACCATCGGGCACCCAGATGTCCTCGCACACCGAAACGCCCACCACGACACCGTTGATCTCCCACAGCGCCCCGGGCTTGAGGCCCGGAGAGAAGTAGCGGTCTTCGTCGAACACGCCGTAGTTGGGCAGACGGCACTTGTGGTAGATGCCACGAACCCGACCTGCCTGGAGCAGGGCGGCGGCGTTGTGCACCCGGATGTGGCCGGCATCGTCGGGCGGGAGCGAGGAGCGGTCCACGAAGCCCACCACCGTCGTGGTCGATCCCGAGTGCTCCGCAAGCCGATGGAGCGCCGCGATGTTGGCGGTGACGAAGGCGTCGCGCAGCACGAGATCTTCCGGTGGATAGCCGGTGATCGCCAGTTCGGGGAGCAAGAGGACGTCCGCCTCGCACTCCTCGGCCCAGGTCATCGCCTGCCGAATGATCTCGGTGTTCCCGTCCAAGTCGCCCACGGTGAGATCGACCTGGGCGCCGGCGATGCGGAGGAAATCGGTCATGGCCCCAGGCTAGGGCCGCGCCCCCGCGCCCCCGGAGAGCGACGTGCCCGTTGGGAGCACGACCCGGATCGTGGTCCCGGTGCCAGGACTGCTGTCCACCTCGGCCCGGCCCCCCATGGCGGTCACCAGCTGGCGCACGATGGACAGGCCCAGGCCGCTGCCCTCGGGACGCACCGGGCGGTAGCGGGTCGCCACATAGAGCCGCTCGAAGACGTGGGGGACATCGGTCGGATCGATTCCGGGACCGCTGTCGGTGACCGCGATCACCACTCCCCCCTCGGCGCGACCCAGGGCAAGGGCCACCGTGCCCGCCTCCGGGGTGTAGCGGAGGGCGTTCTCCATGAGGTTGCCCACCACCTGGGCGATACGGTCGGGATCGAGCACCACCGTCCCCACCTCTTCGATGGCATCGCTGAGACGGACCCGCGCGGTCTCCGCCCTGGCGCGAAACGCCTCGAGCACCCCGCGCAGGTGGGCGGCAAGTGCCACCGGCTCGGGACGGAGGGTGAACTCGGGAGCCTCGATGCGGGAGAGCAGCATGAGGTCCTCCACCAGCCGCTGCAGACGCGTCGACTCGGCACCGAGCACCCCGGCGACGCGGTCGAGGTCCCCGGGCGGCACTCTCCCCTCCTCCATCGCCTCGGCATATCCGGCGATGGTGGTGAGCGGGGTACGGAGGTCGTGTCCCACGGCGACGAGGAACTCCCGCTCGCGACGGCGCGCCCCCTCCAGCTGTGCCGCCATCTCGTTGAAGGCCACCGCCATATCGGTGAGCTCGTCGTGTCCGTCGGCGGGAACGCGCGCGGTGAGGTCCCCTGCGGCCAGCGCCTGCGAGGCGGCCTGCAGCGCCGCCACCCGCCTGCCGGCGAACCGACTGAGTGAAGCCGCCAGCACCGCCGCCAGGATCAGGGCGAGACCGAGCGCCCACACGAACCGGAGCAGCACCTGCCGCCATGGGATCAGCTCGAGACTCGTGCCGATCACCACGACGAGCGTGCCGCGCTCCCCGAGGCGGAACGGCTGCGCCACCGCGGTGACCGAGGACCCATCGACGTCGGCATCGAACGACACGGCGACGGTGAGCCCGGTGAGGTCCGGCACCTGGTCGATGAGCACCCGCTTCTCCCCGAGCACGGTGACCGCACCGCGCGGCCCGACCACGGCGGCTTCCACGAATTCGTGGCCTCCGACCAGGGCCACCTCCCGAAGGATCTGCACGAGACGGGCTCCTTCGAGGATCCGACCCGCCGCCCCGGGAGGAAGCTCGGCCTCGATGAGCCGCGCCGTGGCGGCGGCCTGCCGGGCGAACTCCGTTCGCGCCGACGCCTCCACCGATCGACTCACCAGCACCGCCGCGGTCAGTCCGCCGACGAGCAGCGTGGCGACCGCGACGGCCACCATTCCCCAGAAGAACCGGCGGCGCATCTATCCCTCGAACCGGTAGCCGACCCCCCACGCCGTCTCGATGGGGATGCCCGGAATCTTCTTGCGCAGTTGCCTGACATGCACATCGACGGTGCGGGTCTCACCCAGATAGTCGTACCCCCACACCGACTCGAGGATCTGGGCTCGCGACAGCACCAACCCGCGGTTCTCGGCGAGGTACCACAGCAGGTCGAACTCCCGGGCGGTGGGCCGATAGACCCCGTCGGGTCCGTGACGCACCTCGCGCCGTCCCGAGTCGATGTCCCAGTCGCCGATCGTGATCACCGCGGCCACCCGGGCCGGTTCGTCGGCGCGGCGCAGCACGGCCTTGATGCGCGCCACCACCTCGCGCGGGGAGAACGGTTTGGTGACATAGTCGTCGGCACCGACCTCGAGCCCCACGATCTTGTCCACTTCGTCGTCGCGAGCCGTGAGCATGATGATCGGCACATCCGAGATGGCACGGATGCGCCGACAGGTCTCGATGCCGTCGATGCCGGGAAGGCCGATGTCGAGGAGCACGGCGCGAGGATCTCGCTCCCGAACCGCCTCGATGCCGCGCTCCCCGTTGGCGGCATGCACCAGGCGGAAGCCCTCCTGCTCGCAGTACATGCGAAGGAGGTCGGCGATGGCGTCCTCGTCCTCGATGAGGAGCACGGTGCCCCGTCGCTGCGTGGTCATCCCGGCATCATGATGACGAGGTGTTCGAAGGGTGTGAAGGATCGTCGCTGCGCACGATCTCCGCGACCGCCCCCTCCGCCTCGCCGCCATCCCACCGCACCGTCACCCGAGTCCCGGGTCCGGCCTCGCGCCGCAGCAGTCCGAGCGCCCACCAGCCATCACGGCGCGGCGCCACGGTGCCGAGCGTCCCTACCGGCCCGGCGGCACTCACCGTGGCACCGGGCGGCGGCACCTCTCCGCTGCCACGGATCCGGCGCAGCATCCGATTGACATGGCCCCGGCTATCGATCCGGGCCACCAGCTCCTGGCCGAGGTAACAGCCCTTGGTGAACGACACCGCTTCAGGAACGAGTCCGGTCTCCTGGGGGATGGTCGCTTCGTCCACGTCCACCCCGAATCGGGGCTCACCCGCGGCGACCCGGTGTGCGTCGAGGGTGCCGTGGTCGAGGATCGCGCCGGCGGGCGGTGTCGTCGCGGCGACGAACCGGCTCGCCCCCGCCGAAGGAGCTGCGACGAGGGTCACGCCGTCGTCCCCCCACCGGCCGGAGCCGGCGCCGTCACTCCCCCACACCGAGTGCACCGGGCGCAAGTCCTTCCGCAGCATCGCCTGCACCCGGAAGCGGAACCGCTCGAGGTCGGCCACCACCTCGTCGCCACGGTCGGCCGCGGTCATGAGTCCGACTCGATCGGTGCCGCGCAACGCCCAGAGCAGGGCGCGCAGCTTGCCCCGCGGTTCCAGGAGGAAGGAGCGACGCACCGACCCCGGCTCCATCCCGGCCACATCCTGGCTGAGCTGGCCATCGAGGAAGGAGACGGCGTCGGGTCCCTCGACCCAGATGAGAGCGTCGGTGGCGAGACCGACACCCGGAGTGAGGAAGTCGGAGTCCATGTCCCGCGAGGCTAGAGGTCCGATGCCCGATACCCGATGCCCGACACCCGGACCTGTCAGCTGTGAGCCGTCAGCTACACGTCCCAGAAGAACGAGGGAAGGATCTCCTGGAACCACCGATTCAGAGCGACCAGGCGCCCGGTGACCATGAGCACTCCGAACGCCGCCAGCAACACGCCCGAGGCCACGGTGATTGCGGTGAAGTGCCGCTTGAACCATCCGAACGCCGAGTAGGTGCGAGTCATAAGGAGACCGGCGACCACGAACGGCACGCCGAGGCCCATGGAGTACACGAACAGCAGGAACATCCCCTCGGCCACCGTCTCCTGCGTTCCGGCGACGGGGAGGATGGCGGCGAGGGTCGGACCGATGCATGGTGTCCAGGCGAACCCGAAGGCGACTCCCATCACCGGCGGCGCCCACGCGCCCAGCCTTGAAGGTCGGACCTCGAGGCGCCGCTCCCGCATGAAGGGCAGGAGGAGCCGCGGGTTCCATACCGCACTCACCGCGATGAAGACGCCGAAGACCACCACGATCCAGCCAGCCACCGCGGTGATGGTGCCCTGGTTGCGCAGCAGGTTCCGACCGAGGGCGGTCGCGGTCGCTCCCAGGGTCACGAAGACGATGGTGAACCCGGCGACGAAGAAGAGCGTCACCCGGAGCATGCGCCCGAGTGAGGCCTTGCCGTCGGCGAGGTCCGCCGCCGAGTAGCCCGACATCATCGACAGGTATCCCGGCAACAGCGGGAGCACGCACGGCGACAGGAACGACAGCGCCCCGAAGACGAAGGCGGCGAGGACGTTGACGCTGGCGATCTCCACGAGGCTCCACTCCGGTCGAGGCGGCCACGCTATCGGAGCGGCGAGTGCGCTCCGGTGGGCTCGCGCCCTATTGTCGCGCGATGCCCACCATCGCCGACTGGCACGACCTGCGAGTGCGCGCCGGCACCGTGGTACGAGCCGAACCCAACACGGCCGCCCACCATCCCGCGTTCCGCCTCTGGATCGACTTCGGCGACCTCGGTGTGCTGCAATCCTCGGCGAAGATCACCGATCACTACGACGCCGATTCCCTTCCCGGCACCCAGGTGGTGGCGGTCACGGGATTCGATCCGCTCCACGTCGCCGGGTTCCGCTCCGACGTCCTCGTGCTCGGGGTCATCACCGACGGCGGCGTGGTGCTGCTGCGACCCGATCGGCCGGTCGCACCGGGAAGCACCGTCGCGTGAGCAGCCGGGGGTTCCTGCGGCCCTCGCGGCCCCTGCAGCGCGCCGAGATCACCGCGCTGGCGCTGTTCTCGATCATCGCCCTCGCCCAGGGGTGGACCGGAGCGGCGCTCACCCACGTCCTCCCCTTCGTCCAGGACGACTACCGCCTGAGCGACGCCGCGGTGTTCGACCTCATGACCGTGATCCGGGTGACCTCACTGTTCGCCCTCGCCTTCTCCTGGTGGGGTGATCGACGCGGTCGCCGCCTGCCTCTGCTCATTGCCTTCGCCCTACTTCCGGTGGCGACCCTGCTGAGCGCGGTGTCGGTGGGTGCCGCCTGGCTGACGGCGGCGCAAGCGGCGGCCAGGGTCGGCACCATCGCCCTGAGCGGCCTTGCGCTCGTGGTGCTCGGCGAGGAAGTGGGCACCGATGTTCGGGGATATGCCGTCGGCGCCTATGCGCTCGTCGGCGCCATGGGCACCGGACTCGGCCTGCTGCTACGGCCGCTCGGGGCCGGCAGCGGCGACGGCTGGAGGCTGCTCTTCGTGCTCAGCGCCATTCCGCTCCTGGGATTGCCGCTGCTCGCCCGGCGCCTCAAGGAGTCGCGCCTCTTCGTCGCGCCCCCGGCGCGTGTCTCGGTCACCGCAGTGCTCCGTTCGGCCCATGCGCGGCGGTTCTGGCCGCTGGCGGCCCTGGCCTTTGCGGTCTCCGCGTTCACCACCCCGGCGGCCAACCTCGCCCTGATCCGCCTCGAACAGGACCTGGGGTGGGGCGCCGGTGGCGCCTCGCTCGTCGTCGCCGCCACCAGCGCCCCCGGGGTGATCCTCGGGGTCCTCGGCGGGGGGCGGCTCGCCGATGCCATCGGGCGCCGTCCCACCGAGGCGCTCGCCCTCACCGTCGGTGTCGGTGGCGGCTTCGCCTTCTACCTCGTCGACGGCGGCTGGCCGATGGTCGTCGGGATCCTCCTTTCGAATCTCGGTGCGTTTGCATTCGCACCGGCCTTCGCCGCCCATCGTGTCGAGCTCTTCCCCACGGCGCTGCGCGCCACCGCGGTCGCCTGGATCGTGAACGCGTCGATCATCGGGGGCATCTTCGGATTCGCCGCCGGGCGGTTCGTCGTCGAGGCGTGGGGCATCTCGGGCACGGTGACGGCACTCGGCGTCCTCGTCCTCGCCGCCATGGTGTTCATCATCCCCCTGCCCGAGACCCGGGGCGTCACGCTCGAAGTCGGGGGCGACTCACCCTTCGCCGGCGCCTGAGCGGCTCATCACCGGCGGGGCGTCCGGCGACATCCGTTTGTCGGGAAAGGCGCAGCGATCGCGGAGGACGCAGTCGTAGCACCGCGGCTTGCGGGCATCGCACGTGTCGCGCCCAAACTGGATGAAGCGCATCGAGATCCCCGACCACGCCGACTCCGGGTAGAGCTCACGCAGCGCCGCCTCGACCTTGGCCGGATCCCCCTCGCCGGTGAGACCGAGACGCCGGGTGACACGGCCGACATGGGTGTCCACGGCGATGGCGGGCAGGCCGAAGGCTTCGGTGAGCACCACGCTTGCGGTCTTGCGACCCACACCCTTGAGGCTCACCAGCCGCTCGAGATCGGCGGGCACCATTCCGCCGAATCGCTCGACGAGGTCGGCCGACAACTCGATCACCGCCCGGGTCTTCTGGCGGAAGAAGCCCGTGGGGTGCACCACCGCCTCCACCTCCTCGGGATCGGCGACAGCGAGCTCATGGGGGGACGGCCACCGCTCGAACAACACCGGCACCACGCGGTTCACCGTGTCGTCGGTCGTCTGGGCACTGAGGACCGTCGCCACGAGCAGCTGCCAGGGGCTGGCGAAGTGGAGCGCGGTGCGAACCGTCGGATAGCGGCGGCGGAGCCGATCGAGGATCGTGCGGGCATTGCGCCGCGCCTCCGGGGTCACGCTCATGGAAGGGCGATGGTACCGGGGCCGTCCCTGCGGGTACCCTGCCGCAATGTCTCCTCACGCGGACATCACGGGAGCGCTCGCCCTGGAACGGGCGGTGCGGGAACGCGGCCGGGTGGAGGGTTCCCTCGTCAAGGTCGACGACTTCCTCAACCACCAGGTCGATCCGGAGCTGCTCGATCTCATCGGGGCCGATATCGCCGGACGATGGAGGCCCGAGCGCATCG
The DNA here is from genome assembly GCA_016215655.1 of Acidimicrobiia bacterium. GTDB lineage: Bacteria > Actinomycetota > Acidimicrobiia > Spongiisociales > UBA11373 > UBA11373. The sequence continues at coordinate 56,138 of JACRIT010000049.1, read as the reverse complement.
ATCTCGTGCTCACCGCCGAGGCGAGCGGCATTCCCCCGGCGCTCACCACGGCGCGCCATCTCGCCACACCCATGCTCTACGCCAAGAAGTTCCCCCATGCCACTGCCGAGCGCCCCGCCTTCGTGCGCGAGGTGGCCTCCCCCACGAAGGGCACCGAGTACCGCGTCGAGGTGGCGCGTCGCCTGCTCCCCCCCGGGAGGCGCGTCCTCGTCGTCGACGACTTCCTTTCCGGCGGTCGCACCGCGGAGGCACTCGGGGAGATCGTCGAGGAGGCCCGGTGCGTGGTGGTGGGATTCGCCTTTGTCATCGAGAAGTCGTTCATGGAGGGTCACGACCGGTTGGTGGCTCGCGGTTGGCGGGTCGACTCACTCGTCCGGGTGACCTCGCTCACCGGTGGGCTCACGATCGATTCCGCCCCCGGCGCGCCGTGATACCGCCGGGACGGGATCACCGGCCCCGGGGCGTGAAGCGATCTAACCTCGCTTCGTCGGCATCATCGGAGGCCACGTGGTGACTCGCAGTCGGACGGGGACGACAACGCTTGCGTTCCATGCTTCGCGCATCGTCACCGATATCGGCGTGCTGCTCGTGCTCGCCTCGATGAGCCTCACCTTCGTCTCGGCTCCCAGCGGCAACCGGTCGGCCATGACCCTCGATGCCCTTCCCGCGCTCCTGCTGGTGGCGCCGATCTTCGTCGTGACCCTGATCCCGGATCACACCCGACCCCTCCCCCGCCCGCTGGCCTGGGGGTCGCTCGTCCTCGGCCTGGCCGCCTTCCCCTACACCGTGGTGAAGTACCTCGACGCCGTCGTGCTCGCCGATACCCTCGGGGGCAGCCTCGGCCTCGGAATCCGACTTCTCGTCTTCGGCTCCTTCGTGACCGTCGTCGGCGTCGCCATCGGCCTCGCCCGATCGTGGATGGGCCTTCCCTCGGGAGGGTCGCCAACGCGCATCGCCGCCACCTCCACTTCGGCGCGTCCGGCGCCGCGACCGGGGGCGGCGCCGCCGGGCCGGGCAGTAGCCGGGTCACCGACACGCCCTGCCGCCCCGGAGCCGGCCCGGCCCCGGCCTGCCCGGGCCCCCGCCGAGCAGAGCCCCTTTGCCGATCCCCTGTTCGACTCGCTCGAAATCCCCGAGACGCGGGTCGAGCCTGCCCCGCTGCGTCAGCCTGGTCTCGTGTTCGACGCCGACGGCGCTGCCGACCGGTACGTGGACGACGACGACTTCGACGACGACCCTCCACCCATCCGCCCCGGTTCCCGCTGAGCCGTGCACCTCTGGCGGCTCATCACCCTGGTCGGAACCGGCTTCGCCGCATTGGCCATGGCATTCCCCTTTGCCACCCTTCCCGTCCTCGGCATCATCGGGGGTATCGAGGCCGACGCCTGGCCGGCCTTGCTCCCCCTCACTCCGGTGGCTGCAGCCGCGGTGTTCGGTGACCGAGAGCGCGGACTCCGCCCTCCGGTCGCCATCGCCGTCATCCTCACCGCCTGTCTCGCGGTCCTGTTCGCCGTGTTCAAGCTCAGCGATGCCCTCGTGGCCGTGAACGACACCGCCGGAGCGTCTCTCGGTGCCGGCGCCTTCGTCCTCCTCGGCGGGACCCTCATCGCCCTCGCCGGGACCGCAACGGCCTTAAGCCGATCCTGAGCCCGGACCGAATCGTGGCTCGCCCGATATCCTCGCCCGTCGTGCCGGGTCGCACCACGCTCGCCGCCATCGCTCTGGCCTTCGCCGCATTCCTGTTCGGCGCAACCTTCGTCGTCGTGAAGGACGCCCTCGACCTCCTTCCGCCGCTCGGGTTCGTCGGGTGGCGATTCATGATCGGCGCCGCGGTACTGCTGGCGATCTCCCGCCCTCGGTCCCGCCCGGCCCTCATCGCCGGCACCGTCGCCGGCTTGTGGCTCTTCGCCGGTTACGCCTGCCAGACCAAGGGACTCGTCACGACCTCGGCGTCGAACTCCGGACTCGTCACGGGCCTCTACGTGGTGTTCACCCCGGTGTTCGCCTCGATGCTGCGCCGCCGGGCACCGCGGCCGGCGGTCTTCGGCGGAGCGATCATCGCCTTCGCCGGCCTGGCGGCACTCACCCTGTCCGATGGATTCGCCCTCCGCAGTGGCGACCTGTGGACCGTTGCGTGTGCCGTCGCCTTTGCCGGCCACATCGTCTACCTGGCGCGGGTGGCGCATCGCTTCCCGGTCATCGCCCTCACCGGCGTCCAACTCGCCGTCACGGGCGTGCTCGGCCTGGTCTTCTCCGCGCTCTTCGAGGACTTCACGGTCCCGGGAGCCGACATGGCGCTCCCCCTGCTCGGGACCGGCCTCTTCATCAGCGCCGGCGCCTTCCTCCTCCAGGTGTGGAGTCAGACGCTCCTCGGCCCGTCTCGCACGGCACTCATCCTCGCACTCGAGCCGGCCTTCGCCGCACTCACCGGTGCCATCGTCCTCGACGAGCGCCTCGGCTGGCGCGGTCTCATCGGCGCAGCCCTGATCCTGGTGGGGATCTATGTCGTCATCGCCGGTACGGGTCCCGAAGACGAACTCCCCTCCGGCGGGACGGAGCTGCCGGAGGAACCGTGGTCGGCACGAGGTCTGGCCGACATCTGACGGTCAGAGGCGCCCGAGGCGGTCACCGGACGACTCGTCAAGCGCCTCGTCGTCGCGGCGGGCCTCGGCCAGGGTCCGGACGTGGAGGGCGGCCCGCAGCGCCATCAAGAGGAGAAGCAGGACGAGGCCGAGGACCCCGAGGAGCTCGGGGCCATCGAAGTAGGAGGTGCGGCACTCGCTGATCCCTCCGGTGCACAGTCCGAAGCCGTCGCCCCCGCCGGCCAGGTCGAGGAGCACCGCCAACGGCAGCAGGGCCACCGCGATGATGGTGACGATGATGGCGATGACGAGTACCCGGATCGTGGTCACGACCGAACGGTAGGGCGGTCGCGTTCGGCAACGCGCCCACCCGGGCGGAGGGCGTCACGGTTGCCACCGCCGGTGCCGCGGGGTAGGGTCGCCCTGCGGTGAATCACAGGCGTGTGACATGACGGCCATCGAGTACTTCCAGGAGCCGTTCACCCACCACGAGGCGGCTCTGCTGGGCCGGTTCTTCACGAACACGACCGGGCCGGTGTTCGGTCTGGTCAACCTCCCCGAGGTCGTCAAGGGGGCGCTCTTCGCCCGATACAGCCGAAGCCCGAAGTCGTTGCGCCGGCTCTTCCTCGACGAGTTCGCCGCCCCCGAGTCCGGCATCGAGGCTATGGCGCAGGCGATGGGCGACCCGTCCGGGACGATCCACCTCGCCCGCGCCGAGGAGCTCTATGCCAGGGTGTTCACCCAGTACGGAGACGACTCGGTGGCCCAGCTCGGAGCGATGCATCTCGCCTGCGAACAGGCATCGAACGTGCTGACCAAGGTGCTCGAGTGGGGGCGGCTCGCCGCCTACCTGGAGCAGAGCACGCGGTACATGTTCTATGACGAGCCGCTCGGTGGCCGCTTCCGCTATGCGGTGCCGCCCGAGGTGGCCGGTTCCGTTCTCGAGTCCGGTTTCCGGAACACGCTCGACGCCCTCTTCACGCTCTACGGAACGCTCACGCGGAGATCGACGGCCTACTACGAGTCGCTCTTCCCCAGGCAGCCCGAGGACTCCGGCTTCGTCTACCGCAGCACCATTCGGGCGAAGGTGTGTGACGACCTGCGTGGACTGCTCCCCGCCGCCACCATCTCGAACGTCGGCATCCACGGTTCGGGCCAGGCCTTCGAGATGCTGCTGCTGCGCATGCGGGCTCATCCCCTCGCCGAAGTCCGGGCCTACTCGGACCTCATGCTTGCCGAGTTGCGGAAGATGGCGCCCGCCTTCCTTCGACGGGTCGACGTCCCCGAACGCGGCGGAGAGTGGTCGGGTTACCTGGAGGCCACCGCGGCGGCGATGCACCGTCTCGGCGCCGAGATCGACGGGCCGACTCCGGATCGGCCGGAGGTGACCCTCGTGGAGTGGGATCCCGAGGCAGAGATCAAGGTGGCGGCGGCGGCGCTCTACTCCGTGACCGGCCTCCCCGACGATGTGCTTCTCGCCCGGGTACGGGACCTTCCCGTGGATGAACGCCGCCGGCTCATCGACGGCTACGTCGGCCGGCGTGCCAACCGCCGGCACAAGCCGGGCCGCGCCTTCGAGCGGACGGGATACCGCTTCGACATCCTCTGCGACTACGGGATCTTCCGCGACCTGCAGCGTCACCGCCTGCTCACCCTGGAGTGGCAGCGCCTCGGCACCCGGCACGGGTATGTGGTTCCGCCGGCGATCGCCGAGCTCGGCGAATCCGAACGCTGGGCCGAGGCGATGGAGTCCGCAGCCGCCCTCGCCGCCCGCCTCGACACAGCCTTCGGGCCCGAGGTCGCCCAGTACGCCATCCCCTTTGCCTACCGGATTCGCTTCATGATGCAGCTGAACGCCAGGGAGGCGATGCATCTCATCGAGTTGCGCACCGCCCCCGGCGGGCACCCCGGATACCGCCGCGTGTGCCAGGAGATGCATCGCCTCATCCGGGACCAGGCTGGTCACCACGCCATCGCCGATGCGATGCGGTTCGTGGATCACGGCGAAACGGAGCTCGGCCGCCTCGACGGCGAGCGGCGGGCGGCCGCACGGCGGGCCGCAGCAGGTCTCGCCGACCCGATCGACTGAGCGGGCTCGCTACCCCCCGCTGAGCGGGATGCGGAGCACGAGCGCTCCGTCCTCGACGCTCGCCTCGGCGTCCGCCACCAGCGAGTAGTCGATGTAGTCCTGCTGCGCGGATGCCAGGAAGCGTCGTCGGGCTTCGCCCTCGAGCGGCGGCACCCCCCGCTCCTTCACGGCCGCAGCGCGGTCCCGGAACCGGTGGCGAAATGCATCGATGTCGAACTCGGCCACGGCCCTCCTCGATGGCTCATTCCAGGCTAGGCGACACATGCCTAGCCTCGGCGCGGTGCTCGAACGACGGTTGTGCGTGGTCACGGGAAAGGGCGGCACGGGCAAGAGCGCCGTGGCGGCGTCCCTGGCCATCGCCGCGGGTCGCCGGGGGATGCGCGTCCTCGCCCTGGCAATGGGGGACGGCGACGGCCTCGCCCGCCACCTCGGCGCCCCCCGGCTCGGTCCGAGTCCCGAGGCATTCGGCGACGTGCACGCCGCGGTCGTCGAGCCCGCCTCTGCGCTGGATGAGTATCTCCGTCATCGCATCCGGATCCCGCACCTCGGTGCCGTGGCCCGGATCTTCGCGGCCGTGGTCGACACGGTTCCCGGTATCCGCGACACGGTGATGATCGGCAAGGTCGTGCACGATTCCACCCTGCCTGCCTGGGACCTCGTCGTGGCAGATGCGCCCCCGACCGGCCAGGTGCAGTCGTACCTCGGCGCCCCGGAGACGATCGCCGGTCTCGTGCCGGGAGGAGCCGTGCGCGATCAGGCGGCGTGGCTGCGCTCCCTCCTCCAGGATCCCGAGCACACCGGTGTCGTCGTCGTCGCCACCCCGGAGGAGCTTCCGGTCACCGAGGCGATGGCATTCCGCGACCACATGGCGGACACGACGGCGGTGGCGGCGGTCATCGCCAACAAGGTGCTCCCCGAGGTGGGCTTCGACGCCGCCGCCATCGCCGGCATCGCCCCCGGCCCGGCACTCGAGGCCGCTCGATTCCAGCTCGCCCTCACCGAGGCGCAGCACCGTCATCTCGCCGAGCTGCGTCCCGACCGGGTGGTGTCGCTCCTGTTCGGCATGCACACCCCCGATGAGACCGCCTCCCGGATCGCCGACCTCTGGGAGCTGCCATGACCGGCATCACCCTGGTGATGGGTTCGGGCGGGGTGGGCAAGACGACCGTCGCCGCCGGGACGGCGGCGCTCATCGCCCAGTCCGGGTTGCGCACCCTCGCCATCACCGTCGACCCCGCCCGCCGCCTCGCCGACGCCATGGGGATCGGGCAAGCCAGTGACCCCACTCGCGTCGCCGGCTTCGCCCACCTCGATGTCGCCATGCTCGATGCCGCCGCGGCATGGGATGACATCGCCCGCCGCCATGCCGATGCCGCCACCGCGCGGCGACTGGTCACCAACCCCTACTTCCGGGCGGTGGCGGATCGGTTCCCCTCCGGGCAGAACTACGCCGCAGGCGAGACCCTGCTGCACCATGCCGAGTCGGGGAGCTACGACCACATCGTGGTCGACACTCCTCCCGCAGAAGGTGGATCGGCCTTCCTCGCCGCTCCGCGGCGAATCCGCACCCTCGTGGCAGGGCGGGCACTGCGGGTGCTCACCGGCCCTCGCCTTCCCGGTCGGCGGCTCGTCTATTCCGTGACGGCCCGACCGGCCCTCAAGGTCGCCGATGCCGTGCTGGGAGGGCGCCTCCTCGAGGACGTGGCCGAGTTCCTCCTCGACCTCAGCGCCATCTACCCGGGTTTGGCGCGGCGCTCCCGCGCCGTCGAGGCCCTGTATGCCGGCGCCGGGCTCGTGGTGGTGGTCACGCCCGACCCCGGGCCGATCGCCGAGGCACGTCGCATCCTGTCCCACCCCTCGGGCGCGACGCGGGCGCCACGGGCCGTCGTGTTCAACCGGGTGGTTCCTCACGCCTGGACGAAGGCGCCGCCGGCGCCACCCGATCCGGTCGGAGCGAATCTCTCGCGCTGGGCGGCCGAGGCGGCTCGCCACGAGGCGCTCCGGCATTCCTTCTCCTCCCACACCGGCGTCACCCCGATCCCACTCCCCTGGCTGGTCGAGCCGCCGGCGAGTCCGCTCGCTCTCGCCGATCTCATGCGATCGGCCGGCTTCGATCCCGGGCTCAGCTGAGCACCGCGTCCGCCCCGAGCAGAGCCCGCAGATCGGCATAGAGGGCCGCGCGCGGCTCCACGGAGTGCTTCGCCCCCACCCGAACCCCCTGGGTGCCCTCGTCGCTCTCGAGGTGGGCGTACACCGGGACCGATCCCGGATGATCGGCAAGGACGTCGCGAAGGCGAGCCACGAGGTCGGCCGACATCACCGCCGCCCGGACCCGGAGCCGGACGGCGAGCTCCCGATCGAGTTCGGGCTCCGACAGATCGAGGGCGATGAGTTTGAGGTCGTCACCGCGTTGATCGACCCGGGCCTTCACCACGAGGATGGCGTCCTCGCGGATGAAGGGGCCCTTCTCGGCGACCGTCCGGGGGAAGGCGACGATCTCGACCCCGGCCTCGAGGTCCTCGAGCGTGAAGTAGAGCATGAGCTCCCCGTTGCGGGTATAGCGACGGCTCACGGCGGTGACGATTCCGCCGACGGTCACGGTCGACCCGTCGGCGACTTCGTCGAGCGTGGCGATGGGGGTCCGGGCCAATGCCCGCACCTGGCTTTCGACTCCGAAGAGCGGATGGTCGGAGACGTACAGGCCGAGCATCTCCTTCTCGAAGGCCAGCTTCACCTTCTTGTCCCACTCCCCTGCCGGGATCTCCACCGCCCCAGCTCGTGCCGAGGGCTCCTCCACTCCGAACAGGGAGAACTGGCCCATGTCTTCGGCGCGCCGCCTCGTGATGACGGCGTCGATCATCTGCTCGTACACGAGGAGCAGGCCCTTGCGGGTCGCCCCGGTGGTGTCGAAGGCTCCGGCCTTGATGAGCGACTCGATGGTGCGCTTGTTGAGCACTGCCAGATCCACGCGATCGATGAAGTCCTGAAACGACGAGTAGACCCCGTTCTTGCGCCGCTCCTCGGTGATGAGCTCGACGACACCTTCGCCGACGTTGCGGATCGCGGAGAGGCCGAAGGGAATGGCACCCTGGCGAGCCACGAAGTCGGATTCGGACGCATTCACATCGGGAACGAGCACGCGCACACCCATGGTGCGGCACTCGCTCAGGTACACCGCGGTGCGCTCCTTGTCGCGCTTCGACGAGGTCAGCAGCGCCGCCATGTATTCCGCCGGGTAGTGCACCTTGAGCCACGCGGTCTGATAGGCGACGAGGGCATATCCGGCGGCGTGTGGCTTGTTGAAGCCGTATCCGGCGAAGTGCGAGATGAGGGCGAAGATCGACTGCGCCAGTTCGCGGGGATGCCCCTGCCCGACGGCGCCCTCGACGAAGATCTCCTCCTGTTTCGCCATCACCGCGGGGATCTTCTTCCCCATCGCCTTGCGCAGCGTGTCGGCCTCGGCGAGGGAGAAGCCCGCCATCACCCGCGCCGCCTCCATCACCTGTTCCTGGTACACGATGATCCCGTACGTCTCGGCGAGCACTGCTGACAGCGCCGGGTGGGGATAGTCGATGGCGGCGCGCCCGTTCTTGCGATCGGCGTAGAGCAGATGCGTGTTGGCTCCGAGCGGACCGGGCCGATAGAGCGAAATGAGGGCCATCAGGTCCTGGAAGCGATCCGGCCGGAGGCTGCGCATGAGCGACCGCATGCCGGAGCCTTCGAGCTGGAACACCCCCATGCCTTCACCCCGGGAGAGCATCTCGTAGACCTCGGGGTCGTCGAGCGGTACGGCGTCGATGTCGGGGCGGACCCCGGTGCTCTCCGCCACGAGGTCGAGACATCGCTCGATGGTGGTGAGGTTGCGCAATCCGAGGAAGTCCATCTTCAGCAAACCGAGCTGCTCGATGGCGTGCATCTCGAACTGGGTCACGATCTCGGCGTCTTCCCCTTTGCGCTGGATGGGGACGATCGAGGTGAGCGGCGTCGGGGAGATCACGACCGCGGCGGCATGGATCGAGTCCTGGCGGCGCAGCCCCTCGAGGCCGCGGGCAGTGTCGATCACGCGCTTCGCCTCGGGATCGGTGGCGTACAACTCGCGGAGCCCGGAGGCGCTGGCGTAGTAGTCGCGCTCGAAGTCCTCGGCGCCCGGGCCGGGAGGATGGAGGCACTGGTCGAGGGTGGCGTCCCTGCCCAGGATGGGCGGTGGCATCGCCTTGGCGACCCGGTCGCCGAGCGCGTAGCTGAAGCCGAGCACGCGGGCCGAATCGCGTACCGCCTGGCGCCCCTTGATCGTCGAGAAGGTCACGATCTGGGCGACGTGATCGGGTCCGTACTTCTCGGCGGCGTAGCGGATCATTTCGGCGCGGTAGCGCTCGTCGAAGTCCATGTCGATGTCGGGCATCTCCCGCCGGCCCGGGTTCAGGAACCGTTCGAAGATCAGTCCGTACGCCAGCGGATCGACATCGGTGATGCGCAGGCTGTACGCCACCAGCGAGCCGCCGGCCGAACCCCGGGCCGGGCCGGTACGGATCCGGTTCTCCCGAGCGTGACGAATGAGATCCCAGACGATGAGGAAGTAGGCGGGGAAGCCCATGGTGTCGATGACGCCGAGTTCGTAGTCCAGGCGCTCGATCACCGATGCCGCCAGCGGATCGCCGTATCGCAGCTTGGCGCCCTCGTAGGCGAGGCGACGCAGGTAGCTCGACTCGGTCTCAGAGGCGGGCACCGGGAACTGCGGCAGGAGGATGTTGCCGAACTCCATTCGCACCGCCGCCCGTTCGGCGATGGCCAAGGTGTTGTCGCATGCTCCCGGGAAGCGGTCGTCGGGGAACAACGTCCGCATCTCACGAGCCGATTTCACGTAGTAGCCACTCCCCTGGAACGAGAAGCGCGACGGGTTCGACATCTCGGCGCCCGTCTGGATGCAGAGCAATGCGTCGTGCGCCTCGGCCTCCGATTCCCGGGTGTAGTGGCAGTCGTTGGTGGCGAGCAGCGGTGCCCCGATGTCGCGAGAGATCTGGACGAGATCCGGCAGCACCCTTCGTTGCGCCTCGACACCGTGATCCATGATCTCGACGAAGAACGAATCCTTCCCGAAGATGTCCTGGTACATCGCCGCCGCCTCGCGTGCCGCCGCGTAGTCGCGCTGCACTCCGACATTCCCCTCCTCGGCAGAAGCATCGGGGGCGAGGAGTTGCGGCACATGACCACCAAGGCACCCGGTGGTGGCCACCAGTCCGGCGGAGTGGCGAGCGAGCAACTCGTGATCCATGCGTGGCTTGTAGTAGAAGCCATCGAGGAAGGCTGCACTGGCGAGCTTGACGAGATTGCCGTAGCCCTGCTGGGTGACCGCGAGCAGCGTGATGTGATACCGGACGTCATCGCGCCGCGGCGGCCGGTCGAACCGGGAACCCGGGGTGAGGTACCCCTCCATCCCGATCACGGGGGTCAGGCCGGCGGCGGTGGCCTGCTGGTAGAAGTCGACCGCCCCGTAGAGCACGCCGTGATCGGTGAGCCCGACGGCCGGCTGGTGGTCGGCGGCGGCGGCGGCAACCACATCGGGGATGCGGGCTGCACCGTCGAGCATCGAGTACTCCGTGTGGAGATGCAGATGGGCGAAGCTGCGGTCCGACACGGGCTCCTCACGGCGAATTACAGGGGTGTGATCGCCGACGATACCAGGCGCCTTTCGGCCCAGCAGTCGGGACCCTTTGGGCCTCTTCGGGCTCCTGGCCCGGCCGTAGACTTCCGCCGACCAAGGGAGTCGACACATGGATCTCGGATACGCCGGACGCCTATTCATCCTCGCCTCGGACCATCGCGGCTCCTTCAAGAAGAAGGTGTTCGGCATCGTGAAGGAGACGCCTGCGGACACCGCGCGCCTGCGTGATGCCAAGCGCCTCGTATGGGAGGGCTTCAAGTCCGCCCACGCCGCCGGACTCCCCGCCGGAGCCGGCTTTCTCGTCGACGAGGAGATGGGGGCAGCCGTGGCCCGCGAAGCAGCGACACTCGGTGTCCCCTTCGCCATGCCGGTGGAGAAGTCGGGTCAGGACGTGTTCGACTTCGAGTACGGCGACGACTTCGCCGCCCACATCGCCGACTTCGACCCAACCTTCGCCAAGGTGCTCGTCCGCTGGAACCCCGACGACGACCCCGAGGTGAAGGCCCTGCAGGGTGCTCGCCTGAACCGTCTCAGCGATTGGCTGCACGACTCCGGGAGAAAACTCCTCTTCGAACTCCTCGTGCCCGCCTCGGCGCGACAGCTGGCTCTCGTGGACGGCGACGCCGGAGCCTACGACAGCCGACTCCGCCCGATGCTGATGCTCGAGGTGATCGGCGAGATTCGCGACGCGGGCGTCGAACCGGACGTCTGGAAGATCGAAGGCGTCGACGCCACCGGTGACTGCGATCTCATCGCGCGGCTCGCCCGGGCGGGTGGGCGCGGTGGCGTGAGCTGTGTCGTGCTCGGACGCGGTGCCGACGATGCCAAGGTCGATGCCTGGCTGCGGGCGGGGGCCCCGGTCCAGGGGTATGCCGGCTTCGCCATCGGCCGATCGATCTGGTGGGATGCCGTGGTCGGCTGGCACCAGGGCACCATGACCTGGGAGGCGGCCGTGGCGCTCATCGCCAGGAACTACCGCCGCTTCATCGACGTATACCTGGCCGCCGTCTGAGCGTCGATCACCCGAAGAAGGTGCGGGCAACCTCGAAGAGCTGGGCATCGACGCCGCGCGTTTCGGCGACCCCGGCCTCGAGAGGCACCGCCTCGATGCGTGTCGAGTGGACCGCGACCATGAGACGCTCCCCGCCGCCAAGGGCCAGATCGGCGGCAGCGGCACCGAGGCGGGTTGCGAGCACCCGGTCGGTTGCCGTCGGCGTCCCTCCTCGCTGGATGTGGCCGAGCACCGTCACCCGGGTCTCGAACCCGGTGAGGGCCTCCAGCTCCGGAGCGATCTGATAGGCGACACCGCCGAGCCGATCGAACCCGAAGGCGTCGGTGGGCGGCGGCGTCGCCCGGGGCGGGCGCACCCCCTCGGCCACCACAACCACCGAGTAGCGGCGGCCGCGCCGGTGCCGGCTCCGGATGACCTGAGCCACCTCCTCGAGCGGCATCTGGTGCTCGGGGATGAGGATGGCATCGGCACCGGCGGCGAGACCGGCGTGAACCGCGATCCAGCCCTTGGTGCGGCCCATCACCTCACACAGCATCACGCGATTGTGCGATTCCGCGGTGGTCTTGAGCCGGTCGATGGCATCGGTGGCGATCTGCACCGCGGTGTCGAATCCGAACGAGACATCGGTGGCGGCGATGTCGTTGTCGATCGTCTTGGGGACCCCGATCACCTTGAGACCCTCGTCGGCGAGGTGGAGCGCGGTACGCAGGGTGCCGTCGCCCCCGACCACGATGACGCTATCGATGCCGTTGTGCGCCAGCGTCTTGCGGATGCTGGCGAATCCATCGCCGTGCACATAGGGATCCATGCGCGAGGTGCCCAGGATCGTCCCCCCGGTGCCGGCGATGCCGCGAACGTCCTCCTGCCCCAGTGGCCGGGTGTCGTCCTCCATGAGACCCTGCCACCCGTTCTTGATCCCCACTACCTCATGGGATCCGGCGGCACCGACCCGGGTGACGACGCTCCGAATCACCGCGTTGAGGCCGGGACAGTCGCCGCCGGCGGTGAGGATGCCGATGACACTCACCACGAGCCTCCCGGCGGGACTCCGCCGACCGCCGAGCAGAACCGGCGCCGGAGGACAAGGGGCGATTCCATCAGTAGAGGAACATCGGCTTGCCGCCGACGTGCCGGATCCGAGGACGGTACTGCTCCGAGTCGTAGAGCTCCTCGACGTCCACCCGTTTCACACCCTCGCGCGTCACGGTGAGGGGAACGTTCGTGTAAGTGCCGCCGCGCAGCGCCACGAGGCGGCCCTGGGCGCCCTCCATGGCCAGGTCCACGGCCATCGAGGCGTAGTTCGTGGCCACCATGAGATCGAGGGAGTCCGGCGTGCCCGAGCGCACGAGATAGGCGAGCACCTGAAGGATGATCCCGGTCCCGGTGATGCGCTGCAGCTCCTGCCCGAGCTGGGCGCCGATGCCGCCGAGTTTGCGGTGCCCGTACGCATCATCGCTGCCGCTCAGCGCCATCTCGCCGCCCTCGAGCACGGCACCCTCCGAGATCGTCACCAGGGCGTACTGGCTCGGGTTGGCGCGACGGTCACCCATGAGGAGGTCGGCGAGCTTGTCGACGTTCACCGGCACTTCGGAGATGACGACGCGATCCACCCCGGCGAGGTAGCCGGTGATGAGCGAGGTCTCACCGCTGTACCTGCCGAACAGCTCGATCACACCGAATCGCTCGTGCGAGCCGGTGCTGGTACGAAGGTTGTGGACGAACTCGACCCCACGGGTGACCGCCGTGGAGAACCCGATGCAGTAGTCGGTGCCATGCACGTCGTTGTCCATCGTCTTGGGGATCGCCACCACGGGAACGCCCTCGTCATGAAGACGCAAGCCGTACGAGAGGGTGTCGTCACCGCCGATGGGGATGAGGACCTCGATCCCCAGGTGCTCGAGCACCCGCAGGGCATGGGCGGTGAGGTCGACGGGGGCGGTGCCATCGGAACGGTCTTTCAAGAAGGCAGGAATGTCTCCGGGGCGAACCCTGCCCGGATTGGTGCGAGACGTGTGGAGGAAGGTCCCGCCGGTGCGATCCACGGTCCGGACCAGCCGGGGCGTCAGCGGCACGGTGTTGGCGGCGACGGTCTCGGGATCGTCGGGATTCGTGTCCACGAGCGCAGCCCAGCCCCGCCGCAACCCGATCACCTCGTGCCCGGCAGCGGCGGCACGGTTCACCACGGCCTTGATGCAGGGATTCAGCCCCGGTACGTCACCACCACCGGTCAGGATTCCGATCCGCATCGTCGTGAGCCTCCAGGTCGAGATCGTCGGAGCGGCGTCCGCCGCTCACCGGCGACGATTCTATGGCCGGAACATCAGCGCGCCGCAGCGAGCGCCGCGGCCAGGTCCGGGGGCAGCGCACTGGTCGCCTCGATCGGCGCCCCCGTGACCGGATGTTCGAACACGAGGCGTGCGGCATGCAGGAAGACCCGGGGGCTCCCCACTGCCTTCCCGTAGACGCGGTCGCCGGCGATGGGGAGACCGATGGCGGCGAGATGCACCCGGATCTGGTGGGTGCGCCCGGTCTCGAGCGTGACGCGCAGCAGCGTCATCGCCCCGAGGGTCTCCTCCACCCGGAAGTGGGTCACCGCTCCCCGCCCGGATGGGTCGATCCGCATGCGGGTGGGACGGGTCGGGTCGCGTGCAATCGGGGCATCGATCGTCCCGGTAGGGGTCGCCGGGGTGCCGTGCACCAGCGCCAGGTACTCGCGTGACACGCGCCGGGCCTTGATGGCGGCGCGCAACCCTCGCTCGGCTTCGGGGGTGAGCGCCACCGCCAGGAGGCCGGAGGTGTCGCGGTCGAGGCGGTGCACGATGCCCCAGCGCTGCTCGCTCCCCACCCCCCGCACCGAGGGCCACCGGTGGAGGATTCCGGCGGCGAGTGTCGCCCCGGTCTCCCCTGCCCCGGGATGGGTGACCACACCGGCCGGCTTCGACACCACGGCCACGTGGGCGTCTTCGTACACCACGTCGAAGGCCACGTCCTCGGGTTCGAGCGGCACCGCCCCCGATGGAGGTTCGAATTCCAGCACCGCCCCGGCGGCGACGGCAGCCCGCGGCGTCGTGACGGCGCTCCCGTTGCACACGACCCCGCCCGCCACGATCAACGATCGTGCCGCGTCCCGGCTCATGCCCCCGACGCGGGCGAGTACCAGATCCGTGCGTTCGCCGTCGTACTCGGGGGGAACCTCGACCTTCACTTGCGGAACAGCGACAGGAGCAGGATCAACACGGCGCCGATGGTGATCGCCGAATCGGCGGCGTTGAACGCAGGGAAGAACGAGAAGTCGACGAAGTCGACCACCGCGCCATCGAACAGGCCGGGGCCCCGCACGATGCGGTCCACCAGGTTGCCCACGGCGCCACCGAGCACCAGGCCGAGGCCGACGGCTTCGGGGACCGTGGCGATCTTTCTCACCAGCATGACGATGAACACCACGACTGCGATGACCACGACCGCGATCAGGGTTCCGGCGTTCTGCAGCATGCTGAAGGACGCCCCTGCGTTGGTGACGTAGCGGAGTTCGAGGACCCCGTCGATGAGGACGATCGGATCCCCGGGGAGGGTCTCGGCTGCCCACCACTTCGTGAGTTGGTCGATGGCGAGGACCCCGGCGGCGACCGACAATGCCCAGCGGAGTGGGGTCACCGGCGCGCCGACGCGCACGTCACGCACATCTTCGTGTACGGGAGCGCCTCGAGTCGGGCGACCGGGATCGCCTCCCCGCACACATCGCACACCCCATAGGTGCCATCCTCGATGCGCACGAGAGCCTCCTCGACCTTGGCGAGGATGTCCCGGGTGTTCTCCAGGATGGAGAGCTCCTTCTCCATCTCGAAGGCGAGCGAACCACCTTCGGCGGTATTGGGATCCGGGCTGCGATCCGATGAGGTCTCGGTGAGCCGGACCTCCTCACGCTCCTCCTCGATGTCGCGGATCATCTCGATCAGACGAAGCCGTTCGTCTTCGAGACGGCGCCGGAATCGGTCCCGGGTGGACTTGGCGAGCGTGCGTGCCATAGGGCCTCCTGGCGGCGAGCGACACTAGCACGCATCAGGTGCCAAACCCCAGGTGGGACGGCACCACCGTCAGTCCTCCCCGACCCCGAGGGCGCGGCGCACCGTGGCGAGATCCGCTCCGGCGAGCAGCACCCGTTTGCGCCGCGAATGGGCACCCGCAACGACTTCGGCACGGCGCACCCCGATCCGCTCGGCTACGAGCCGGGCTACTGCCCGATTGGCCTTGCCCCCCTCGGCGGGGGCCGCGGTCCGGACCCGCAGTGCCCCGTCGTGGATCCCACCCAGGGAGTCACGAGACGCTCCCGGCACGACCCACACCTCGACGATCACGCCGTCGGGACAGACGGAGATGACATCCCCGGTCACGAGGTCGCCACCCGTCGCGCATCGGGCTTCGGGTACCGGGTACCGGACATGTCATCAGGTTACGGACACCGCTGGATGCGATCTTCCGTCTGCTACCTTCCCGCTCACGGCGATGACGGGGACCCGCTCTCGGGGCGGACATCACCCCCGAGCCGCGGGAAGAACCGGGACCCGGAGTAGACCCCGCCGCATCGTTCCCACGACACGGGACGCTGGAGTGGCCGCCCCGTGGCGGCAAGCCGGGTGGTACCGCGGGCCCTGGGCTCGTCCCGGCGGCAGCGACGCCGACCGAGGGACGATGAAAATGAGCAAGCGGACACCGTTCCGGCGGGTGCCCCCCGAAGTCTCGTTCCCCGAGCAGGAACGCGCCATCCTCGAGCTCTGGGACGGGCTCGACGCCTTCGCCGAATCGGTGAACCGCCGCCCCGCGGACAGCGAGTTCACCTTCTACGACGGCCCACCCTTCCCCACCGGAAGCCCGCACTACGGCAACCTCCTGGCAGGCGTCCTCAAAGACATCGTGCCGCGCTACTGGACGATGCGCGGCCACCGCGTGGTGCGCCGCTTCGGCTGGGACACCCACGGACTCCCCATCGAACTCGAAGTGCAGAAGGAGCTCGGCCTGGCCGGTCCCCCCGAGATCGTGGTGTATGGCGTGGCCCGCTTCAACGAGGCCTGCCGCACACGGGTCATGGCCAACACCGAGTCGTGGCAGACGATCACCCGGCGCATCGGCCGGTGGGTCGACTTCGAGGACGACTACAAGACGATGGACCTCGACTTCATGGAGTCGGTGTGGTGGGTCTTCAAGCAGCTGTGGGACAAGGGTCTCGTGTATCAGGCCTTCAAGGTGCTGCCGTACTCGTATGGGGCGGCGACGCCGCTCTCGAACTTCGAGGTCAATCTCGGCGGCTACCGCGACGTCGAGGACCCTTCGCTCACACTTCGACTCGTGGTGACCAACGGCACCGGTCCCGCCGTCGCCGGCGACGTCCTGCTCGTCTGGACGACCACCCCGTGGACGGTCCCCTCGAACCTCGGGGTGCAGGTGGGTGCGGCCATTCGCTACGTCCGGGTCACCACTCCCCTGGGCGGGACGGCCGGCCCCTTCTGGATCGCCGCCGACCGGGTGGCCGCCTACTGGCCGGAGGGCGCCGAGGTGTCGGGTGAGGCCACGGGCAGCGCGCTCATCGGCACCCGATATGCGCCGGTGCTCCCGTACTTCGCCGATCTCGCCGCACGCGGCGCCTTCACCGTCGTCTCCGGGCCGAACGTCTCCACGACGGAGGGCACCGGACTCGTGCACACCTCCCCGGCGCACGGTGAAGACGACTTCGAGGCGTTCCAGGCCGCCGGACTCGGCGGCGTCATCGTCGATCCCGTCGACGAGGTCGGCAGGTTCACCTCAGCGGTTCCCGAGGTGAGCGGGATGCTCGTGAAGGATGCCGACCCCGTCATCGTGCGGATGCTCTCCGAGCGCGGCGCCCTGGCGAGAAGCGAACGCGTGGTCCACTCCTACCCGTTCTGCTGGCGCACCGACACCCCGATCATCTACAAGGCGATCCCGACCTGGTTCGTGGCCGTCGAGCAGATCCGCGATCGCATGGCAGAGCTCAACCGGCAGATCCACTGGGTTCCGGACCATGTCGGCAGCCGTCGCTTCGGCAACTGGCTCGAGGGAGCCCGCGACTGGGCGATCAGCCGCAACCGGTTCTGGGGCTCGTGCATCCCCGTGTGGGAGTGCGATCAGGGCGGCCACCGCGAGTGCCTGGGGAGCCTCGACGACCTCGAGTCCCGTTCCGGGGTGCGCCCCTCCGATCTGCACAAGCACGTCGTCGACGCCATCGAATTCCCGTGCCGGGAGTGCCCGGGCACGATGCGACGCGTCCCCGAGGTGCTCGACGTCTGGTTCGAATCCGGGGCCATGCCCTACGGACAGAGCCACTACCCGTTCGAGAACAAGGAGCGGTTCGAGCGCGGCTTTCCGGCGCACTACATCGCCGAAGGGCTCGACCAGACCCGGGGGTGGTTCTACACCCTGGTGGTGCACGCCACCGCGCTCTTCGACGCCATCCCGTTTCGCAACTGCGTGGTGAACGGCCTCATCCTCGCCGAAGACGGCCGGAAGATGTCGAAGAGCCTGAAGAACTACCCGGATCCGATCGGCCTCGTCGATTCGACCGGAGCCGACGCCTTGCGCGCCTATCTCAGCAACTCGCCGGTGGTCCGGGCGGAGCCGCTCCGCTTCTCCGAGCGGGGTGTCTCCGAGGTGGTGCGCACGGTGATGCTCCCCTACTGGAACGCGTTCTCCTTCTTCACCACCTACGCCTCGGCCGAGGGGATCACCGCCGCCGACCTGGTCGGCGCTCCGCCGCCGGCCGCGCGTCCCGAGATCGACCGCTGGATCCTCTCGGTGCTGCAGAGCCTGGTGCGCCGGGTCAACGATGAGATGGAGGGCTACTACCTCTACAACGTCATCCCGCCGTTGATCGAATTCGTGGACGACCTGACGAACTGGTACATCCGCCGCTCGCGCCGCCGGTTCTGGACGAGCCGCGCCGAAGGCGGTGACGACGCCCTTGCCGCCTTCGCCACGCTCTACGAGGTCCTCGTCACGTTCGCCAAGCTCATGGCACCGGTGTTGCCATTCGTCACCGAGGCGATGTACCAGGACCTCGTCGTCGCCCAGCGGGGAGGATCCGACGGCCCGCGGAGCGTCCATCATGAGGACTACCCGCAGGCAAGACCCGAGCTCATCGACCCCCGGCTCGAGACCGCCATGGCAGCAGTGCGTCGCGTGGTCGGGCTCGGCCGCGGTCTGCGCGTCGCCGAGGCGATCCGCACACGCCAGCCACTCTCCCGACTGATGGTGGTGAGCCACGAGTCCGAAGTCCGTCTCGCCATCGAAGAGCATGCCGCCCTGCTCTGTGACGAGCTCAACGTCCACGCCGTGGTGGCATCCGACGACGAGACGGCCCTCGCCGAGTTGAGTGCCAAGCCCAACTACCGCACCCTTGGCCCCCGTTTTGGGGGTGGCATGCCCGCCATTGCCGCCGCCATCGCCGGCCTCGCCTCCGACGAGGTGGCACAGGCCCTCCGGACCGGCTCCATCGTGGTGGCAGGCGAGACCGTGACCGCTGCCGACCTCATGGTGAACCGCACCCCCCGGACGGGCCTGGTCGTCGCGGCCGACGATCAGCTGGCGGTCGCCCTCGACACCGAGATCACGCCGGACCTGGCCCTGGAGGGAACGGCCCGCGAGATCGTGAAGCTGGTCCAGGCGGCCCGGCGGGACGCCGGCCTCGATCTCTCGGACCGCGTCGTGGTGAGGTGGTCGTCACCGTCGTCGCACGTCGCCGCGGCGATGGCTCGCCACCGCGACTGGATTGCGGGTGAGGTCCTTGCCACCGCCATCGAACCTGGAGCCACCGGAGAGCCCAGCGACGCTGCCGGGGAGCCGGTGAGCATCGAGGTGGTTCGGGTGGGCTAGCGGTGCCAGATGCCAGACGGCGAGTGTGGCACCCGGTGTCTCTCTTCCTCAGCAGATCACTCCGGCGAGCAGGCTGAGCGCAAGCATGAGCACCAGCGGTGACAGGTCGAGACCGACGCCGCCGAGGCGCACTGGAGGCAGGATCGCCCGCAGCGGCCTGAGGAGCGGCTCGGTGACCGCCCGCAGCACCCCGCGTACCCGGGCCACGGGGTGGTCGTAGGAGACCGGGATCCACTCGAAGACGATCCGGGCGAAGACCACGAGGGCGTATGCCTGGATGAGGAAGCAGAGCACCGCCACGCGTCTACGACTCGTCGGACGACTGGTAGTACCCGAGGTCCATCAGCCGGCGCCGCTCGTCGCGACTGATGTTCACGTTTGCCGGAGTCACCAGCACGACGCCCTGGCCGATCTTGCGCATCGAGCCGCCGAGGGCATAGGTGAGGCCGCTGGAGAAGTCGACGAGGCGTCGCACCATCGCCGGTTCCACCTTGCGCAGGTCGAGCACCACCGGCACGCTCGCCCGGATGTGATCGGCGAGCACCTGGGCATCGTTGTACGACCGGGCCACGATCACCTGCGACTCCAGATCCGAACTGCTCATGGTCCGCACCGAAGGGCGATCGGACGGCTGGACGACCACCCCGGCATCGGTGAGTGCCCGGTCCGCCATGGGGCGACGCCGCGGTGCAGAAGGCGGCTCGACACGCCGGCCCTGGACCCCCGGATAGGTCTGGCGGATCACCTCGGGGTCTCGCGGCATGACACCGGCACGGCGGGGCGCGGTGGGGGTGCGTACGGGCTCGGCCGGCTCTTCGACCCGGGGCACCACACCCCGGTTGCGCAACGGCGCCGCCATGTCGGGTGCCGGTTCGGGGGTCCGTTGCGACCGCGCCGGCGACGGTCGCGATGGCTCGGCGGCGGGGGCAGCCTGGCGGCGCGGCTCGGGGCGGGACCTCGGCGCTTCAGGCTCCTCGAATCCGACCCGATCCTCGTCCACCAGGCCGAGATAGAACATGGTCTTCTGCCACAGGCCCATGGGCCTCAACCCTCTTTCGGGGATGATGGAAAGATAGCCCGTCCAACCCGCAAGATGGTCGCACCCTCCTCGACCGCCGTCTCATAGTCGTCGGTCATCCCCATCGACAGTTCCCTGAGGCCCGGGTGGGCAGGCAGCAGGCGGTTGCGCAGGTCGCGCAGGGCGGCGAAGTAGGGGCGGGCCGCCTCCCCGGAGGCTCCGAGTGGGGCCATGGTCATCAGGCCGCGGACCTCGATGCCGCACCCGGCGGCGGCGGCGAGCAGGGTTGCGGCGTCGGCGGGTGCCACCCCCGCCTTGTTCGGTTCGGCGGCGACATTCACTTCGACGAGGGCAGGGGGGATCGGCCCCCCGCCGCTGCCCCAGTACCGGGCGAGGTCCGGCCGATCGAGGGAGTGGAGCAAGTGCACCAGGGTTCGCACCTTGGTGACCTTGTTCCCTTGGAGCCGCCCTACGAAGTGCCAGCGAATATCCGGCGGCAGGCGAGGCGCGCGTTTGGCGAGTCCATCGGCGCGGTTCTCCCCGAAGTCGCGTATGCCGGCGGCGTACGCCAGGGCCACGGATGCATCGCTGGCGCCCTTGCTCACCGCCACCAGCGTGATCTCGCCGGGATGGCGCCCCACCCGGACGGCAGCCGCCGCCACCCGCTCGCGCACCTCCTCGAGGGCGCTCATGGGATGAGCCATGCCACCCCCGCTTGCCGATGTGCCGTGCCATCGCGCCGAAACGAGTGGTATCCCGCATCCGACATCGTGCACACGCCCGACTCCCACACCGTGAGTCCGACGAGCTGGGCGCGCAGTGCCGCGGGAAGGTCGACGCCCGGGGTGCCGCGGGAGGTCGTCGAGGCGAACCCGGGAAACCGCTCCGCCACCTCGGAGCCGACCTCGAAACAACACGGGCCGATCCCGGGACCGATGGCGGCGCGGGTTGGGCCGGTACCGGCGGCGGTCATCGCGGCGCGAAGCTCGGCGACCACCCCGGCCAGCACCCCGCGCCACCCGGCGTGGGCGATGCCGACTCCCTCCTCGGCCACGAGGACCACCGGATAGCAGTCGGCGATGCCGACCGCGAGTGGAAGACCCGGAACCGTCGTGAAGACCGCATCGGCCTCTCCAAGAACGCCGGGACCGGTCGCTCGCACCACGGTGGCCCCGTGCACCTGGCGCATCCACGCCCAGTCGACACCGATGCCGGCGGCGGCGGCCATCCGGCGGCGGGCTGTCGCGTCGCGACGCGGATCACCATCGGCGGCACCACCGAACATCACCCCGGGCAGGGAACCGGGGCGAATCATCCCCGCAGGAAGTCGGGGATCTCCAGATCGTCGAGACCGTCACCCTCCGGCTCGGAGCGGGTGGCGGTCCGCTCGGACCTTCCCCCGGCGCGCGATCCCGCAGGGATCTCCACGGACGGAGCGCGGACTCTCCCGCGCTCGCTGCCCGAGGCGACGGGGGGCCGGCCGAATCCCGCGGCGATCACCGTCACCCGCATCACATCGCCGAGACTGTCGTCGACCGTCGCCCCGAAGATGACATTGGCGTCGGGCGTGCAGTGCTGGGCGACGGCGGTGGCGGCGGCATTCACCTCGTGCAGGGTCATGGTCGAGGAACCGGCCACCGACAGCAGCACGCCACTGGCACCCTCGACGCCATTCTCGAGCATCGGGCTCGCCATCGCCTTCGCCGCTGCCTGCGCGGCGCGGTTCTCGCCCGACGCCTTGCCGATTCCCATCACCGCGGTGCCCGCACCCCACATCACCGACTTCACATCGGCGAAGTCGACGTTGATGAGACCGGGGGTCGTGATGAGATCGGTGATGCCGCCCACACCGTGCAACAGCACCTCGTCTGCCATCACGAAGGCGTCGAGCATGGAGGTGTGCGGATCGGCCTGCTCGAGAAGTCGCTGATTGGGGATCACGATCAAGGTGTCCACGGCATTGCGGAGGCTGGCGATGCCCTGCTCGGCCTGCAGCGAACGCCGCCTGCCTTCGAAGCCGAATGGGCGGGTGACCACGGCGACCGTGAGCGCGCCGAGGCTGCGCGCCACCTCTGCGACGACCGGCGCGGCACCGGTTCCGGTCCCGCCACCCTCGCCGGCGGTGATGAACACCATGTCGGCCCCGCGCAACGCGTCCTCGATGTCGTCGCGGTGTGCCTCGGCCGCGGCCCGTCCGACCTCGGGGTCGGCTCCGGCGCCGAGACCGCGGGTGAGCTCCCGCCCGATGTCGAGCTTGACATCGGCGTCGGACATGAGCAGCGCCTGGGCGTCGGTGTTCACGGCGACGAACTCGACGCCCCGCAGCCCGGCCTCGATCATGCGGTTGACGGCGTTGACGCCGCCACCGCCTACACCGACAACCTTGATGACCGCCAGGTAGCTCTGCAGACCATCGTTCGACGTCACGCTGCCGCCTCCTCGGGCAAGACTTGGACCTGTCGGGTCCGCGCCCGATGGGAACGCGAAAAAGGATAGTCGGCCCTCGACCCAGACATCATACTTGCTCTTCGGTAGCCTCGACGGCGCCTTGAGGACTCTCGCCGCCCTCCACGGCGGGCCGCAGCGGCGACGACACATCGATGGTCGCTCCGCGGGGCAGATCCTCGACGAGAAGGGCCCGCAGGGTGCGCGCCTTGTCGGCGAGGTCGATCGGGTACCCGAGACGCACGGGATGCCCCAGCGCTTCCGACCACAGTTCCGTTCCCCGCAACTCGACCGTCATCGCACCGCCGAAGTCGTCGCGCAGCGTCACGGCCATGGCCACGATCTCGTTCCATGTCGGATCGGCGGGACGGTCCCCGGGCACGAGGTCGGGAAAGGCGAGCACGGCACGAAGGTGACCGCCACCCGGTTCAGCCACCACCTCGAGAACCGTTCCGTCGGACGCCACCAGCATCCACGAGGTCGTCCCCTCGAACCACGCCACCGGCTCGCGCTCGAGCACCTCGACCACGAGGCGATCTGGCCACACCCGCTCCACGCGGACGTCTGCCACCCACGGGTCGGCGGCGACCGCCCGTTCGAGGCGGCCGGTGTCCACCCAGATGAGGATCGCCCCTTCGCCCACGCCGGTGGCGGCGATCAGCGGTTCCGGGTCGGAGTGCACCGCACCGACGATCTCGATCTCGCCGACGGAAAGCCACGGCGAATGCAGCGCGAACGCCGCCGCAGCCGCCAGGGTGGCGAGGGCCAGCCAGGGCCAAGCCCGCACACCGTGCGCCGTGCGATCGGTTCCGCTCATGAGAAGTCCCCGATGAAACGCAGCTCCGGCTCCAGCTCGACGCCGGTCTCTGCAAGCACCCGCCGGCGAACCTCGAAGACCAGGGCATGCACATCGGCGGCGGTGGCTCCAGGGTCGGCCACGAAGAAGTTGGCATGCCGGCGAGACACCTCGACGCCGCCGATCCGAAGCCCCTTGAGCCCGACATGATCGATGATTCGCCCGGCGGTATCACCCGGCGGGTTCTTGAACACGCTTCCCGCGTTCAGGGTCCCGCCCGGCTGCGTCTCCTTGCGCCAGCGCGTGATCTCCCGGATGCGGGCCTCGGCGTCCGCCGGCGTCCCCGGCTCGGTGCGAAAGCGCGCCAGGACGACGACATCGGTGGTGTCCAGACCCGAGTGCCGATAGGTGAGGCCGAGGGTTCGGGCTGTCTCCTGGCGCACCGCTGCGTCGCCGAGCGAGAAGACGCGAGCATCGAGCAGCCAACCCGCAGTGTCACTGCCATGGCATCCGGCATTCATCCGCACCGCACCGCCGACGGTCCCCGGGATACCCACGTAGAACTCGAGACCGGTGCGGCCGGCCCGAGCTGCCGACCGGGCGAGTACCGGCAGCGCCACCGCTCCACCGGCGTGGACCACACCGGCGTCGTCGATGCGGTGGTCGAGGAACTCGCCGGCAAGGCGAACCACCATCCCGTCGAAACCTCGATCGGACACCACGACGTTGCTGCCGCGGCCGAGCACCACGGGGGCGAGGCCTTCTTCCCTGGCAAGGTCGGCGGCATCCTCGAGGTCGACTTCGGAGTGGGCCTCGACCAGGAATCGAGCCGGGCCGCCGAATCGATAGGTGGTCAGCGGCGCCAATGGGGCACCTTCCTGCAGCCGTCCCGCGGTGGCGAGGCGATGGCGCGCGGTCACGACCGATCGTCCAGGAGGGGCGGCAGTTCGTCACCGACGAGGGTGATGTCGCCCGCCCCCATGAGGAGCACGAGATCGCCGGGACGAACCAGCGACGCCACCGATGCGGCGACGTCACCACGCCGGGCCACGTAGGTCGCGTCGACGCCACTGGCCACGGCGGCTTCGGCGACCATCCGCCCGGTGACTCCCGGGATCGGCGCCTCGCCGGCGGCATAGACATCGGTGACGACGGCGTGCTGCGCACCGCGCAGCGCGGCACCCAGGGCCACGCCGTGTTCCGCGGTCCGGGTGAAACGGTGGGGCTGGAAGACCGCCACCACTCTCCCGGGGTGGCCGAGCGTGGCGGCGGCGATGGTCGCCGCCACCTCGGTGGGATGGTGGGCGTAGTCGTCGACCACGATCACGCCCCCGATCCGGCTGCGCACCTCGAACCGGCGGCGAACCCCGGCGAAGTCGCGCAACCCTTCGGCCGCGGTGACGACATCGAGGCCGAGTTCGCCCAGGAGGGCGAGGACACCGGCGGCGTTCCTGGCGACGTGCTCACCCGGCTTGGGGACGGTCACGTCCAACGACACGTCGGGACCGCGCAGCCCGAATCGAACGGACGAATCGCCGTGCGTGACCTGCCCGATCCTCCACACGGCATCGGGGGCGGTGCCGTATCCGACGACCCCGGGAACGGCGACCGCAAGGCGGCGAGCCCCGGCGTCGTCGAGGCAGGCCACGACCGGACCTTCTACCGCGGCCGCCACCTCGTGGAACGCCGCCTCGAGATGGGCCACGGTGCGGTAGTGGTCGAGGTGATCCGATTCGACGTTGGTGACCACCAACCCGCGCAGGTGGACGGCGAGGAAGGTGCCAAAGGCCTCATCGACCTCGAGCACGAACAGCTCCTCTTCGCCGAGGTGGGCGTTGGTGTTCAAGTCCACCAGCTCGCCACCGATCATGAACGACGGGTCCCGCCCGAGGGCGCGCAACCCGGCGAGCAGCATGGCCGACCCCGACGTCTTCCCATGGGTACCGGCCACACCGATCGTGGGGAGCCGGCGCGTGATCTCGGAGAGCAGTCGTGGGCGCTCCCACACCTCGACCCCGGCGGCGCGTGCGGCCACGATCTCGGCATCGCGCCCCGGCACCGCGCTCGAGGCCACGACGAGGTCCCACGATGGCGCCACCTCGGGCCGGTGCCCGATCCAGACCTCGACGCCCGCCCCCTCGAGGGCGCTCAGGGCGTGACTCGGCTTGAGGTCGGATCCGGAGACCTGATGACCCGCTTGCGCGAGGATCTTCGCCAGACCCGACATGCCGATGCCGCCGGCACCGATCATGTGCACTCGCCGATGACTCACCAGCTCAGCCACGGGCGGCCTCGAGCACCCGCGCCGCGCCGACGTCGGCGGCATCGCGGCGCGCCAGGAGGGCAGAGGCCGCGGTCATCGACGACCGCGCCGTCGGGTCGGCGACGAGTCGGGCAGCGATGCCGGGGAGGGATCCGATCGAGTCGTGCGGGACCATGGTGGCTCCGCCGGCTTCGACGAGGACGCGAGCGTTGGCCCGCTGGCCGACGCGATCCAGCGGGACGAATATCGCCGGCGTGGCGGTGGCGGCGAGCTCGCTCACCGTCATCGCCCCGGCCCGGCAGATCACGAGATCGACGGCGGCATAGAAGTCGTGCATGCTGCTCTCAAAGGGGACCCTGATCCACGGTAGCGATGCGTCGGTGACATCCCCGACGCCATGCGCCTCGGGTCCGGTGAGATGGAGGACCGGACAGCCCACCGCCGCCACGACCGCGCCGGCCATCCGGTTCAGCGCCATCGCCCCAAGCGATCCTCCGAGGATGCCCACCACCGGCCCCTCCGCCGGCAGGCCGTAACGGGCCCGGGCCGCGGCCCGCCACCGCCCGCGATCGAACGTGGCGATGTCGGCTCGCAGCGGGTTTCCCACGACCTCGGAGCGCGGCAGCCGCTCGGCAGCACCGGGGAGCCCGAGCAGGGTCATGCGGGCGTAGCGCGCTCCAAAGCGAGCCGCCAGCGTCGGATCCGAGTTCTGCTCGTGGACCACGAGCGGGATCCCGGCGCGGCGGGCGGCGAGCGCCGCGGATACGGTCACATAACCCACCATTCCCAACACGACCCTGGCACCGCTCCGTTTCAGCTCCGAGGCCATCGCCCCGGCGGTGCGGTGCACGACGAACGGGATGCGCAGATTCTCCACACTGAGGCTGCGGCGAAGCTTCGTGAGTTCGAAGCCACGAAATCGGTAGCCGGCCTCCGGAATGGCGGTGGCTTCGATCCGATTCCCCCCGAGGAAGACCAGGTCCCCCCGATCGACGCCGCGGTGTTCGAGTGCCGCGGCCACGGCCAGGGCGGGGTAGACATGTCCCCCCGTCCCGGCGGCGGCGATGGCGACGATCACCTGGCGGCGACTTCGACGTCGATGGGATGGCGTGCCACGCTCACCAGCACCCCGACCGCCACCAGCGAGATCACGAGCGCACTCCCGCCGAACGAGACGAAGGGCAGCGGCACGCCGGTGATGGGGAGCACTCCGGTGACCCCGCCGATGTTCACGATCGCCTGCACCGACAGCCAGGTGGTGATGCCGACGGCGAGAAGCCGGCCGAAGCGATCGGTGCATCGCCGGGCGATGGCGAGCCCGGCGACGGTGAAGGCCGCGAACAGGGCGACCACGGTGAGGGAGCCGGCGAGACCGGTCTCCTCGCCGAGGATGGCAAAGACGAAGTCGGTGTGCGCATTGGGGAGGAACGACCACCGGGCCCGGCTCGCCCCGAGTCCCACCCCCCACAGCCCTCCGGTGCCGAGTGCCACCAGACTCTGCACCGCCTGGTATGAGGAGCCGAGCGGATCGCTCTGCAGATCGAGGAATGCCGTGACCCGGGCCCACCGGTACGGCGACGTGTAGGCGAGGACGAAGGCGACACCGGAGGCGAGCAGCGAACCACCGGCGACGAGCGACATCGGGACCGCGCTCGCCACCAAGATGGAGAATGCCCCGGCGGCGACGAGGAGCGAGGTGCCGAGGTCGGGCTGGAGCATGACGAGACCTCCGACGACTCCGACGGAGGCGAGGAGCGGCCAGAGGAACGGCCAGACCCGGTCCATGAGGGTCTCGCGACGGCTCACGAGGGTCGCCATGAAGAGCACCGTGGTGAGCTTGGCGATCTCGGATGGCTGCACCGACACCGGCCCCACGATCAGCCACCGCGTCGCCCCGTTGGCGCGCACCCCGAAGAACATGACCGCGGCGAGGAGTGCGACCGAGGAGAGGAAGAGAGGGAACGACATTCGTCGCCACCAGCGGAGCGGGATCAGCGCCGCCACGACCATCGCCACCACGCCCCCGATGAGCCACATCACCTGGCGCCTGAAGTAGTACAGCGCGTCGCCGGACTCCCTCAGGGCCACGACCGATGAGGCCGAGAGCAGCGTTCCGAGACCCACGATGATGAGCAGCACCACGGGCACGAGGAGGAACCCGATCGACCGGGAGATCCCCCGCTCCGAGATCTGGGCGCGACGGGCTGCGGCGCGCGAGGAGGGGATGACGACGACACCCGCCATCTCAGGCCCCCTTTCGCTGGAGGACGGCGGCGACGAACCGTGCGCCGCGATCGCCGTACGACGTGAACATGTCGAAGGAGGCACACCCCGGGGCGAGAAGGACGGTGTCGCCCGGTCGGGCGGCATCGTCGGCAATGGCGACCGCTTCCTCGAGGGTGGACGCCACGACCGTGCGCGGCGAGGCGGCGACCAGGACGGGCGCTGCCTCGCCGATGGCGACGATGGCACGCAGGTTGGGCTCCGACGCCAGCGGACGGACATCGAGACCCTTGTCCCGGCCACCGGCGATGAGCACCACCGAGGGATAGGCACGGATGGCGGCAAGCGCGGCATGTGGGTTGGTCGCCTTCGAGTCGTCCACCCAGGTGACACCGTCCCACTCCCCCACGACCTGGCGGCGGTGCGCTTGAGGGCGATAGCGCCCGGCGGCGGCCACCACCGCCTCGGGATCGGCGCCGAGGTGCAGAGCCCCTGCCGCGGCGGCGGCGATGTCCACGACGAAGGCGCCATCTCCCCGGGCCAGGTCAGCCAGTCGGATCACGGCCTCGCCGACACGCAGTGCGCCGCCGGAGACCCCCCAGCCACCCGATGGCACGGTGATGCCGCTCACCGGGACCCGATGCGAGGCGGCCCCGGCAACGGCCGCGGTCGCACCGGCATCGTCGGCATCGAAGATCACGACGTCGCCGGCCGTCTGTCTCTCGAGGATCCGCTGCTTGGCCGCCACATAGCGCTCCATGGTCCGATGCCAGTCGAGGTGGTCGGGGGCGACGTTGAGCAGCACCGCCGCCTGGGCGTGGAAGGTCTCGACGAACCGCAGTTGGAAGGAGGAGGCCTCGACGACGAGGGCGTCGAGATCGGAGTCGTCCACTGAGGAGAGGGGCACGCCGATGTTGCCCACCGCCGCGGAGCGCAACCCCGACTCGTTGAGCATTGCCGCCGCCACCTCGACGATCGTGGTCTTGCCGTTCGTGGCGGTCACCGCCATGATCGGCACCCGGATGCGGCGGTAGCCGAGTTCGAGCTCGCTCCAGACCGTGAGCCCGGCCTCGAGGGCGGCGACGATCGGGGCGGCATGCTCGGGTACCCCGGGACTCGGAACGACGAGGTCGACCCCATCGAGGAGGGCCGGGTCCCACTCGCCACCGCGCACCAGGTCTGCCTCGATGCCCTCGAGGGCATCCGGATTGGCGTCGTACACCACGACCTTGTCCCCGAGGGAGCGGAGTAGATCGGTGGCCGCCCTGCCGCTGGCCGCGGCACCGATGACGAGGGTGGTCATCCGATGCCCCCCGATGTGATGAAGTCGCTGTAGAAGAGGCCGAGCCCGAGGGCGACGAAGAGCGCGGCGAGGATCCAGAAACGCACGATCACCGTCGTCTCCGGCCACCCCTTCAGTTCGAAATGGTGATGGAGCGGAGCCATGCGGAAGATGCGCTTGCCGAACCCCCGGAACGAGATGATCTGCAGGATCACCGACACCGTCTCCACCACGTAGAGGCCGCCCAGCACGGCGAGGAGGAGGTGGGTGTTGGTGAGCAGCGCCAGCGCCGCCATGGCGCCGCCGAGTGCCTGGGAGCCGGTGTCGCCCAGCATGATCTTGGCCGGAGCAGCATTCCACCAGAGGAACCCGAGGGTGGCACCACCGAGGGCCGAAGCCAGCACCGCCACCTCCAGCGTGCCCACGATGCCGTAGAACTCAGGATGGCGGAATTGCCAGAACGAGATGATGACGAACGCGAAGAAGACGAGGGCCCCCGAGCCGGCGGCGAGCCCGTCGAGCCCGTCGGTGAAGTTCACCGCGTTCGAGGCCGCGGTGAGCATGAGCAGCACCCAGATCACGTAGAACCAGCCGAGGTCGATCCCCAACGGCCGGGTGAAGGCGAGCTCGGTGGTCACGTCGTAACCGACGGCGCCCCAGGCGAACAGTCCGGCGATCGCCAGCTGACCGGCGAACTTCCACCGCTTCTTGAGCCCGAGATTGCGCGCCTTCGTCACCTTGGCGAGGTCGTCGAGGAATCCGATGAGCCCCATGCCCACGAAGGCGAGAAGGATGAGGAGCCCCGGCGTCAGGAAGGGCTTGAACGTGAGGTGGATGGCGCCTTCGGGATCGCGGAGATCGAGGTGGGCCGCAAGCCATCCGAGGACGACGGCCAGCACCACCACCAGTCCGCCCATGGTCGGGGTGCCCTGCTTGTGGGCGTGGTCGACCTCATCCTGGATGAACTGGCCGACACCATGTGCCCGGAAGAACCGGATGGCTGCCGGGGTGAGACCGAAGGTGACGAGGAACGCCACCGCGGCGGCGAGCAGCATGGCGATCATCGGGCGACACCTCCGAGCGCTTCGGGCAATTGCTCCAGACCAGTGGCACGCGAGGCCTTGACGAGGATCACGTCCCCCGGGCACGCCAGACCGGTGACCACGGGCACCGCGGCGGCGACGTCGCCGACCACGGCCACCACCGCCTCCCCCGCGCCACGGGCGATGCCGGGATCCTCTCCCACCACGACCACGCGGAAGCCGAGTGCGGCGGCTCGCCGGCCCACTTCCTCGTGGAGCTGCGGCGACGTGGTGCCGAGCTCGTGCATCATCCCCAGCACCGCGAGGTGCCGCCCCGGCATCGCGGCCACCGTGGTGAGCGCCGCCTCCATCGAGTCGGGATTGGCGTTGTAGGCGTCGTTCACCACCACGACCGAGCCACCGGCGACCTCGCGCTCGGTTACTTCCATGCGCCATGGCGAGAGCCTGACGTCGGCCAGGCGATCGACGGCCTCGTCGAACTCGACCCCCAGGGCCACGCCGGCCGCCACCGCGGCCGCGGCATTGCGCGGCTGATGGCGCCCCGAGACGGTGAGGGTCACGGGACGATGCTCCCCACGATGGGTGAGCCGAAAGGTGGTGCGCGCCCGGGCGTCGACCGACACCCCGGTGACGCCGATGTCGGCCCCGGCGGACTCGCCGAACGTGAGCATGGGACCGCGGCGCATTCCCACCAGGATCGCATCCTCGGCGGGCAGTATCGCCACCCCGCCTCCGGGCAGGGCGTCGATCAGCTCCCACTTCGCCCGACGCACCGTTGCCACGTCGCCGAACATCTCGAGGTGAGCCGGGCCGACATTGGTGATGACGGCGACATCCGGCCGGATCAACGGGGCGAGCGCGGTGATGTGACCGATACCGCGGCTCCCCACCTCGACGACCAGGGCGGTGGCGTCTGCGGGGCAACCGAGAACGGTCAGCGGGACCCCGATCTCGTTGTTGTACGAGTTCGGAGCGAAGTGGGTTCCCGGGCCGAGAACGGCGGCGGTGAGATCCTTCGTGGTGGTCTTTCCGCTGCTGCCGGTGATCCCCACCACCGGGACCGCGATCTCGCCGCGCCGCCGCGCTCCGAGGGCGAGGAGCGCCGCAAGGGGATCGACCACCTCCACACCCGCCGCTCCGTCGGGAAGTCGTCCCGGCTCGACGAGGGCGGCCACCGCCCCCGCCGCCAGCGCCGCTCCGATGTGTTCGTGGCCGTCCTCACGGGCTCCCCGCAGGGCCACGAAGAGCGCTCCCGGGCCGATGCGACGGGAGTCGGTGGACACCGAGGTCACGGTGGCAGCGCCGACGGCGATGCCGCCGACGGTCGCTGCCACCGTGTCGAGATCCCACCTCATCTCGCCCTCACGGCAGCGGCGGCGACGAGGCGATCGTCGAACGGCTCCACATGGTCGCCGAAATCCTGGGTCTGCTCGTGGCCCTTGCCGAGGACGAGCACCACGTCACCCGGCCGGGCCTGCTCGATGGCGGCAGCGATGGCGCGGCGGCGATCGATCTCGATGATCACCGTCGCCGGCCCGCGCGCTCCGGCGGTGACCTCGGCGAGGATGTCCTCGGGCCGCTCGCTGCGGGGGTTGTCCGAGGTCAGGACGGCAATGTGCGCCCGGGAGGCGGCAGCACCCATGAGCGGCCGCTTGGCCCGGTCGCGATCTCCACCGGCGCCCACGAGAGCGATCACCCTTCCCGTTCCGCCAAGGATCTCCAGGGCGGTGTCGATGACGGCGGCCACCCCCTCGGGGGTATGGGCGTAGTCGACGATGACCGTGAAGTCGGCGTCGGTGGCGACGCGTTCGAACCGGCCGGGAACGACATCGACGGCAGCGATCCCCGCAGCGATGGCGGCATCGTCCACGCCGAGCGCCCGAGCGCACGCCGCGGCCACCGCCGCATTGGCCACGTTGAAGCCGCCGGCCAGGGGCACGTGGATGGCGAGCCGCGAGGAGCCGCTTTCGAGCACGAAGTCCGAACCGGAGAACGAGTGTGCGGCGTCCCTCACCCGCAGATCCCCGTCGGTCCCGGTGCCCACCGTCGCCACCGGAATCGAGAGGCTCCGCGCGATGCGGGCGCCGGCAGCGTCATCCACCCAGACCACCGCCTCGTCGCATTGGCGAAAGAGCTGCGCCTTGGCCCGCTCATAGCTGTCCATGTCGCCATGGAAGTCGAGATGGTCCTGGGAGAGATTCGTGAAGGCACCAACCCGAAAGCGGGTCTCGGCGACCCGGCCGAGGGCGAGAGCATGGGACGACACCTCGACGGCGGCGACGTCCACGCCGGCATCGACCATGGTCCGCAGCAACCGCTGGAAGTCGGTGGCTTCGGGGGTGGTGCGCGTCATCGGGACGGCGCGGCCGCGGATCCGCGCCCCGATGGTCCCGGCCACCGCCTCGGGAATCGCCGCGGCCCGACAGATGCTCTCGACGAGGTGGGTGACGGTGGTCTTTCCGTTCGTGCCGGTCACTCCGACGAGTCGCAGCGCCTCCGCGGGATGTCCCTGCACCGTCGCGGCCAGCGGGGCGAGAGCCACTCTGGTGTCCTCGACGACGAGCGTTGGGACCTGATGGTGGGGGTCGTCGGTGGCGACGCACACGGCCGGGGATCCGGCTGCGATCGCGGCGGGAATGAAGCGATGCCCGTCGACAGCCAGCCCTCGCACTGCGACGAACAGGACTCCGCGGCCGGCAGCGCGTGAGTCGTGGGTGACATCGCTCACGACCACATCGCCATCGCCGCGGATGCGGCCCCGGGTCACGCGGGCCAGGGCCTCGAGGGTGATCGGCTCAACCGGCATCGGGAACCACCCCCAGTTGGTTGAGGGCGGCGAGCGTCACCGCGGAGAACACCGGTGCCGCCCCCCGACCTCCGGTGGCATCACGCACCGGCGAGTCGAGCACGACGGCGACGACGACCCGCGGGTCGGCGATGGGCGCCATGCCGATGAAGCTGGCGACCACGTCGTCGTCGCTGTAGGCCTGCTCAGCCTCGACGTATCGCTCCGTGGTCCCGGTCTTGCCACCCACGCGATAACCGGGCACGGCGGCGAGCGCTCCGGTTCCGAGCTCCACGACGGCTTGAAGCATCGACCGCATCTGGGCGGCGGTGACCGCCGACAGCACCCGGCGCTCGATCCCGTCGAAGCCTTCACGGGTCCCGTCGGCACGGACGATCTCCGAGACCAGGTGGGGTTGCACCCACACGCCGTCGTTGGCCACGGTGGCGTACACCATCGCCATTTGCAGCGCCGTCACCGAGACGTGGTATCCGATCGAGGTACCGGCCACGCAGGTGGCAAGGCACCAATCCTCGGGGGCACGCAACACGCCGGGGGCCTCCCCCGGGAAGTCGACTCCCGTGACCGCGCCCTGGCCGAAGGCCGACATGTAGGTGTGCAGACGCCTCGCTCCCAACTCCTCGCCGATGAGGATGGTGCCGAGGTTCGAGGAGTAGGTGACGATCTCGGTCACGGTCAACACGTCGCCGTGCTCGGTGAAGTCCTCGAACACCGTGTCCTGGATGGCGATCTCCTCCGGGATCTCGAACGGTGATCCCGGCCCGACGAGCCCGGTCTCCAACGCTCCCGAGATCGTCACCACCTTCTGGGTGGAGCCGGGTTCGAACACGTCGGTTACGGCGCGGTTGCGTAACGCCTCGGCGGGGATGTCACCTCGGGCGTTGGGGTCGTAGGTGGGCAGGTTGACCATGGCCAGGATCTCGCCCGTCTCGGGATCGATCACCACCACCGAACCCGCCGCGGCGCCGGTGCGCTCCAGGGCGGCGGCAAGCGCCTCCGTGGCGGCGAACTGGATCTCGCTCTTGATGGTGAGCACGAGATCCGATCCCGGTTCTGCAGGCTCGACGCGGTACTCACCCTGGGGAATCGCCAGGCCGCGGGGATCGCGTTCGACGAGCAACGATCCGGGTCGACCGGCGAGCTCGGCGTCGTAGTACAGCTCGAGACCCTCGAGCCCGATGTTGTCGTCCGAGCGGACGAACCCGACGACGTGAGCGGCGAGAGCCCCCGCGGGGTAGACCCGTTTGGGTTCGGTGAGCAGGTAGACGCCGGCGAGGTCGGCTTCACGAACCGGTTCCGCCACGGAGGGATCGAGCTGCCGGGCGATGTAGACGAACTCCGTGTCGGTGCCGAGGTCGTCGAGCACATCGCGAACCTCCCGGCCGACGAGGGGGGCGAGCACGCGCGCCACCGCCACCGGATCCTCGATCTCCATCGGGTTGGCGTACACGGTGGTCGAGTCGACGGTGACGGCCAGCTCGCGGCCGTCGCGATCGACGATGGTGCCACGGTCGGCCGCCAGAGTGCGACGCTCCAACCGCTGCTGGAGCCCCTGCGCGGCGAACGCCTCGGCATCGGCGCCCTGGACGATGGTGAGCCGATAGCCGAGCAGCGTCCAGATGAGGGCGAGCACGATGCCCACGCTCATCAGACGCCCGTTCGGCCGGCGCGGCCGTGCCTCCATCGTTTCTCCTCCTCGGCATCGTGACGATGCCCCCGCCACAGCCGCTGTCTTCAGCGGCCTGCCGCCCCTCTTCGGGTCGGCCGTTCTCCTCACACCGGACTCGGGGTGCCTTCCCCGCCAAGCTGCCGCCTCGGCAGCCGTCTCCGCCGCGGGGTGCCTTCCCGGCGGCGGAATCCTTCTACGCGGCGGGGTCCGCCCCGCCAAGCTGCCGCCTCGGCAGCCCTATGGCTGCGCGCTCAACAGCGTCTTGAGATCCACCCAGCGGCGTTCATTGCCCGGATCGGGATCGCCGAGTCCGGGAACCTCGATGGTGGCGATCTGGCTCGGATACACCATCCCGAGCTCTTCCGCCAGGCCGGCGATGCGCTCCGGCGATTGGAGCTCCGCCACCTGCAGGCGCAACTCCCAGTACCTCGATTCCTCCACGACGATCTGCTCGCGGATGTCGTCGAGGACGAAGGCGTTGCGATCGAGCGCCACCCGCAACGAGATCATGGCGAAGAACACGGCCGCCAGGGTGAAGGACAGCGCGATCCAGCCCCCGACGCGGCGCCGCCGGGCGCGCGGGCCGATGACCACGTGGAAACCCCGCGAGGGAACGGGCAGGGCGAGCGGCTGCGACCGGGCGACCATCAGATCTTCTCCGCAACGCGAAGCCGGGCACTGCGCGCCCTCGGGTTTCTCTCGATCTCGGCGTCATGGGGTCGAATCGCCTTGCGCGATACGAGGCGAAGCTCTGCCACCCCACCGCACACACACACCGGCAACTCCGGCGGGCAGGTGCAACCGACCGCCCCGGCGGCGAGCCGCCGCTTCACGATCCGATCCTCGAGCGAGTGGTAGGAGATCACTGCGATCCGACCTCCGCGTCGCAGCAGGCGCAAGGCAGCATCGAGGGCTGGCTCGAGCGCAGCCAGCTCGTCGTTGACGGCGATGCGGAGAGCCTGAAAGGTGCGTCGTGCCGGGTGCCCGTGGTCGCGGGCCCGAGCCGGCACGGCCCCGGCAACGACCTCCGCGAGGCGCGCGGTGTCACCGATCGGGCGGGCGGCGACGATGGCGTCGGCGATGCGTCCGGCGAAGTGCTCTTCGCCGTATCGGCGGATGACCCGGGCGAGCTCATCGCGGTCGAGGTCATTGACGAGGTGTGCGGCATCGAACCGGGCGTCCGGGCCCATGCGCATGTCGAGAGGACCGGGGCTGCGATACGAGAACCCTCGGTCCCCCACGTCGAGCTGGTGCGACGAGACACCGAGGTCGAAAACGGCGCCATCGAGTTCATCGACTCCCTCCTTGGCAAGTACGGTCTCCAGATCGCGAAAGTCGGCTTGATGCAGTGACACCCGCGCCAATCCCGCGGCCGACCCGGCGGCATCCGGGTCGCGATCGATGGCGATCACCCGCAGCGACGGCAATGCGGCGAGCAGGGCGCGGGAGTGCCCTCCTCCGCCGAACGTGGCGTCGAGCACCACGCTCGGTCTCCCCGGCGTGGTCCCTGCCGGCGTCATCGCCGCCGGCGTCATCGCCGCTGGCGTCATCGCCGCGACCACCTGGTCGACGAGCACCGGAACGTGATAGGGCGGGATGTCGTCTCGGCTCATGGTCAGCCCCCCGGAACGCTGGCGCCGTGCGGAAAGCGGGCGGAGTAAGGGGCACTCCGCACGGCATCCAGGGGGCTGACCATGAGCCGATCGACATTCAGATTCCTCCCTCGCTGAGCGGCACCGCGATGCCGGCGTACAACTCGTCTGCCTGGGATGAGAGGTTCTGCCAAGCGTTCGCATCCCAGATCTCGAGCCGATCGCTCACCCCAACCACCACCACGTCCTTCTCCAAGCCCGCGTAGGTACGCAGCGCCTGCGGGATCTGCAGCCGACCCTGCTTGTCCGCCTGCACGTCGCTTGCTCCCCCGAAGAACGACCGCGCGAAGTTGCGGCTCCGCTCGTCGGTGCGTGGAAGGCGGCTGACCTTGGCCGCTTCCTCCTCCCAGCGGTCCGCCGGGAACACGAACAGGCACCTCTCCTGGCCCTTGGTCACCACGACCCCGGCTTCGAGCTGGGCGCGGAACTTCGACGGCATCACGATGCGCCCCTTCTCGTCCACGCTGTGCTGGTACTCGCCCAGGAACACCCGGTTTCTCCGATCCGGTCATCGCCGTACCGCCTTGTCACGTCCGGCGTCTCGCCAGTGGTGGTTCCACCACTCGCTTCCACTTCTCGCCACTTTGACCCACATCATGCCCCGCGTCAACCACTTTGTGGCCCAACGGGAAAAACGGAACAGGTGTTCGGTCGGCGAGACGTCGGGTATCGGTCTCCGGTGTCGGATGGAAGACGTCGATCCCGAGTCCCGACCGGATACCCGAGACCTGAGATCTCCCTCCCTCCCCTACCCTCCCCTCCGTGCTGCACGGGCGTCGCATCGTCGTCACCGGGGCGTCCTCGGGAATCGGCCAGGGGCTGGCGGGGGCGTTCGTCGACGCCGGGGCAACGGTGTGGGGGGTGGGGCGCGACCCCGAAGCCCTGGCGGAGACGGCCCGCCACCACCCGGGGATGAGCACCGTGGCGGCAGACCTCACCACGACCGCGGGACGGCGCGCCGTCGCCACCGCCATCGACCACGGAGGCAGCCGGCTCGATGTCGTGGTCCACGCCGCCGGGCTGCTCGGCGCTCCCGGCACCACCCTCGACGCCTACCCGGAACGGGAGTGGCGCGAGGTCTTCGACGTGAACCTGACCGCGGTTCAATTCCTCCACCGGGAACTCGTCCCCGCCCTCGAGCGGGGGGACACCCCGACGGTCATCGCCATGGCGAGCACCGTGGGACGCCTGCCCCGGCCGGGCTGGGGTGCCTATGCGGTGTCGAAGCACGCCCTCGAGGGATGGGTGGCGCTGCTGGCACTCGAGTGGCCGCACGGCCGGGTGTACTCGGTCAACCCCGGCGGAACCCGTACCCCGATGCGGGCGAGAGCCATGCCCGACGAGGACCCCGCCACCCTCCCCACCCCGGCCGACATCGCCCCCCTCTTTCTCCATCTCGCCCATCCGCAGGCACCCGAACCCAGCGGAGCGATCCTCGACGCCCGCGACTGGATCGGCCGGAATCCGTGGGACGGCATCGTCACCGCGCTGTCATGACGCTCCCCCACATCCACTGGCGTATCATCGGGACATGAGCACAGACTCGCATTCCTCCACACCGACCGGTTCCGCCCCGTCACGGCGGTGGTTCGGACCGGCACTCCTCCTCGCTCTCGTGGTCACCCCCGTCGTCATCCTCATCGTCTCCAATCCCGACACCGTCACGTTGGCGTGGGCCGGGTACGAATGGGAGGCCCCCGGTTGGCTCGTGTACTCGGCGACCTTCGTCGCCGGTGCCGTCGGCGGCAAGCTGTTCGGATGGTTGTGGCGATCCTGGCGGAGGCGGCGGCGCCACCTCGCCGATCAGCGCGACGTGGCGCGCAGGGTCGCCGGCAACCAGGGAGGCTGACCGAAAGCCGCCGGTTTCGCCCCTCCCCGCTCGGCTCAGGCCCTCGTGCTGAATGCCACCTACGAGCCACTCACCGTGGTGTCGGTGCGCCGTGCCGTGGTGCTCGTGGTGGGCAACAAGGCGGAACTCGTCCACGCCCGCGACCAACGCTGGCACTCGGAGCGCATGGCACTTCCGATCCCGACGGTGATCCGCCTGCGCCGGTTCGTTCGCGTCCCCTATCGGCGGCGGATCGCGCTCAGCCGGCGCGCCGTGTTCGCTCGTGATCTCAACCGGTGTCAGTACTGCGGCAGCGCCGCCGAGAACCTCGATCACGTCGTGCCCCGTTCCCGGGGAGGCCTCCACACCTGGGAGAACGTCGTGGCCGCCTGTCGTCCCTGCAATGCCCGTAAGGGTGATCGCACCCCGCACGAGGCGGGGATGGTGCTCGGGGCCTCCCCCACGCCTCCGCGCGAGCACGGATGGCTGCTCGTCGGACTCGCCGCCCCGCCGCATCCCTCCTGGGACGCCTATCTCGGGGCCGCCGCCTCGTAGGGGATCGCAGCACCACCACGCTCCGCAGCACGGCTCGGCACTCTCCGTGGTGATATCATCGCCGGCGGAGGTGGTCCCGGTGCGCGTCGTCGGGTATGTGCGCGAATCCCCGGACCCGTCGGACGGTCGTTCGGGATTCGCCCAACAGGAGGAGATTCGCCGCTACGCCGCCACCCACGGCCTGAGCGTGGTGGCGGTGTGCCAGGACCTGCGCGGCTCCGCCGATCGCGACGGCTACCTCTCGCTGCTCGGCGTCGTGGCCGCCGGGGGCGTCGACGCCGTCCTCCTGCCCGGCATCGCCACCCTGTCGGGTGATCAGATCGTCCAGGAGATCATGATCTGGGATCTGCTCGGCCGCGGCATCCGGGTCGTCTCCACCGCCGAGCAGGATGCCGCGTTCCTCGGCGCCGATGCCGACCCGGGAGCGGCCCGCATGTTGATCCGCGACGTCCTCACCCGGGTGGGAGAACACGCTCGCAGCATCGGGGCGCGACGCATCGATCCACCTTCGATCCTGCCCGACGGCGACGTCCTCATCCACATCCTCGATGCCGATGCCGTCGAGGCGAATCGGACGGTCTAGGGCGCCCGCGGTCCGGGAGGGGATCTACGAGCGCAACGCCGACCAGGTGGCGCGCGCCACCGCATAGGGTCGGCCGGCCTTGACCACGGCGGCACCGGCGACACGGGTGGCGTCGACTCGCTCCACGAGCACGGTCACCACCTCGGTTCCCTCGGCGGTTCCGAGCAGGGTGGTGAGCAGCCGTGGCGGGCGTCCGTCGGCCAGGGCTCCGACCACCGCCACGACGGCGGCCGCGACCGCATCCTCGGCGGC
Organism: Acidimicrobiia bacterium; assembly: GCA_016215655.1. GTDB lineage: Bacteria > Actinomycetota > Acidimicrobiia > Spongiisociales > UBA11373 > UBA11373. Next base: position 16,497 of record JACRIT010000049.1, on the reverse strand, counting down.
CACCGTGCGCTGGCTGAATCGCCTCCCGTCGGTGGCCGTGGCGACCACGGTCACCCCGTCCTGGGACTCTTCCACGGTCAATGAGGCCAGATTGGCCACGACACCCGTGGCCAACGCGGTCTCGGCACCGATGGGGGCAGGCGCCGGCGGCGGGGACACGACCGGTGCCGGCACCGGCGGGGGCATGACGGGCCGCGGGGGCGGCGGGGGCTCGGCAGGTGGAGGCATCACCGGCGGTATCGCGGCCGGGGCCGCCACCGCCGGTTCGGCGCCGCTGACGCGCGATCGCATGCCGTGCGAGGCGAGCACCCGCTGCACATCGGCGCCGACCGAGCGGGGATCGGCCTCGGGATGGAGGCGCACCCGGACATTCGCCGGGGCAGCACCCTCGACCTCGATCTCGACATCGGCATCGGCCACGCCGGGGAGCGAAAGCAGCTCGTCACGCAGGGTGTCGACCGACATGCGGGACTCCCTTCTGCCACGTTCCCGGTTCGGTGAAACCGTATCCTAGGCACCACCCACCGTGGCGTCAACGGCCACTCAAGGTGACGCGAGGTGTCGGGAACCGGCCGGGGCGGTGGCGGCGTCCCAACGCGAACATCGAGCGGAGTACCACTGATAGTCTCCGCCCGCCCCACCGAGGAGGATCGTGCCCACACCACCCGTCGGCCAGGGTGAGTTGAACTGGTTCGCCGAGCAGTTCGACACCATCGCCGGCAACATCGAGCGGGTCATCCAGGGCAAGCGCGACGTCGTCGACCTCGTCGTCATGTCGATGCTCTCCGAGGGCCACGTGCTCATCGAGGATGTCCCCGGTGTGGGCAAGACGCTCCTCGCCAAGTCGCTGGCGAGGAGCATCCACTGCTCGTTCCAGCGGGTGCAATTCACCCCCGACCTCCTCCCCTCGGACATCACCGGGGTCTCGGTGTGGGACCGTGAGCGGGGGGCCTTCGTCTTCCGCCCGGGACCGGTGTTCGCCAACATCGTGCTCGGCGACGAGATCAACCGGGCGAGTCCCAAGACCCAGGCCGCGCTCCTCGAGGCGATGGAAGAGCGCCAGGTGACCGTCGACGGCGTGACCCGCGAACTGGCGCCGCCCTTCATGGTGATCGCCACCCAGAATCCGATCGAACACGAAGGCACCTATCCCCTGCCCGAGTCGCAACTCGACCGATTCATGATGCGCCTCGTGATGGGCTATCCGTCGCGATCCAAGGAGATGGACATCCTCGAAACCCACGGTCACGGCTCGTCCTACGCCGAGCTGCAACCGGTGGTGAGCGGCGAAGACGTGCAGCGCATGGCGGCCATCGCGCGCACGATCCACGTCGCCGAGCCGATCAAGGAGTACCTCGTCGACACCGCGGAGGCGACCCGGCGCGATCCCGACATCCTCCTCGGCGCTTCGCCGCGAGCCACGTTGTTCCTCCAGCGCGCCGCCCGCACTCGCGCCGCCGTCGAGGGCAGGCACTACGTGATCCCCGACGACGTGAAGGCGATGCTGCGACCGGTGCTCACCCATCGCATGATCCTTCGCCCCGAGGCGCAGATGCGCGGCATCACCCTCGCTCAGGTCGTCGACGGCATCGCCGCCGGCGTCCCCGTCCCGGGGAGCGGGGTCAGGGTCTGATGCCCACCGGGCGCGGCTGGGCGGCCGTCGGGGTCGCCGCGGCGCTCCTGGTCCTCTGGATCGCATTCGGCGAAGTGGAGCTCATGACGACGGCGGTCTTCCTCCTCGCCGCGGTGGTGATCGGGACGGCGTTCGTTCGCATCACGCGGCCGAATCTGACCCTGTCACGCCACATCTACCCCACCCAGTCGCATGAGGGCGACACGGTATCGATCGAAATCGAGCTGTCCGCATCCCGCCGGCTGCGCAACCTCTGGATCGAAGACACGGTGCATGGGCTCGGCGTCGCCCGTTTCGCCGCTGCCGCCACCCCGTCGATCCCGGCGATGGCGCGCTACGAGGTCCACTGCCGCAGCCGAGGGGTGTTCGCCGTCGGGCCCGCCGAAGTGGCGATCCTCGATCCCTTCGGGCTGAATGAGCGCCGCTCTCGTGCCGGGGGGACCGATCGGCTCACCGTGTATCCCCGCATCGAGCCGCTCATCGGACTCCCGGTGGTGCGGGGCCTCGATCCCGTGCAGCAGGCGATCCGCCCCACGTTCGCCCCCCACAGCGGCGAGGACTTCTTCACGCTGCGCGAGTACCAGGTGGGCGACGACCTGCGACGGGTCCACTGGCCGTCGTCGGCCAAGCGCGACACCCTCATCATCAAGCAGCTGGAGATCCCGTGGCAGTCCCGCGCCCTCGTGCTGCTAGACGTGCGCGCCGAGTGCTACCCGGGTGTCGGTGCCTTCGAGCAGGCGGTACGGGGAGCGGCGGCGACGCTGGCGCACCTCCACAAGGGCAGCTTCGCCCCCGAGCTGTGGACGACGCAACGGTCGGGGCCGCGCTCGGGCGATCGGTACCACCAGTCGATGGACACACTCGCCACCGTGCAGCCCGTGGCCAACCTCGATCATCGCCGCACCGTTTCCCGGCTGCGGCGCAAGGGTGCCGGCGGTGGCGTCCTCGTCTTCGTCACCGGCATCCCCGACGAAGGCGCCCTCACCGCCTTCCAGGTGCTCGCCAATGACTTCGCCCGCACCATCGTGATGGTCGTCACCGATCGCGCCGGGGATGGTGCCGCGCCCTTCCGCCAGGCCGGAGCACTCACCGTGATGTCGCGACCCGGAGGGAGCTGGGCGCCCGGATGGCGCACCGCCATGGAGTCGTCATGGTCTACCGCCTCAGTTGGGTAGCCGGCGCCGCCGGCATCGCCTTCGCCCTGGCCCGGGCTGAGCGGCTGCTGCGCGCCTCCACGTCCGGACTCCCCTGGGAGGCGGTTCTCGTCGGCGCCGCGCTCCTCGGAGCCGCCATCACCTGGACCGGGGTGACCCTGCGGGTGCGAGGCTGGTTGATCGTCGTGGCCAACGCCATCGCCGTGGCCCTCACGGTGGTGCGTGTGGCGGTTCCCCACACCACGTGGTGGCTCTTCCCCACCGCGGACTCGCTCACCGCACTCGGCAACGAGCTGACCTTCGCTCGTGACGTGATCCGCAGCGGGATCGCTCCGGTGATCCCGCTCGCCGGCATCATCGCCATCCTCACGATCGTCTTCTGGGGGATGGGGGCCCTGCTGTCGTGGGGGCTGCTCTCCGGTCGCCCGTACCTGGCGGTGCTCGCCCCGCTCGTGGTCTACCTCGAGTTCGCCGTCATGGACAAGCAGCCCGGCGGATGGTGGACGACCGCGTTCATGATCGTCATCGGCGTCGCCCTGGTCGCGGTCGCCCTCGACCGCCGCCGTGACGGCACGGGTCAGCTCACCACGGGGTATCCGCGCCGCACCATCGCCCGCTCGCTTCCCGGCCTCGGCATCGTCACCCTCATGGTCACCCTCGGCGTCGCCGTGGTGACCGCAGAGTCGGTGGCCGGCCTCGTTCCGCGCAGTGGCTACCTGGATTGGCGATCCGGCGGCGGCCTGAGCGGCGAGTTCTACGGCAGCGTCACCTACAACCCGTTCGTCGGCATTCGCCAGCAGTTGCTCTCCCAGACCGACGTCCCGGTCTTCGTCGTCGGGGTGGACGGCGACCTTGCGGCCGACACGGTGTACTGGCGGATGGTCACGCTCGACGGATTCAACGGCGTGCAGTGGCACATCACGGGAAGCCCGGAGATCGATCGTCCGGAGGAGCTCGATTCCTTCGAGGCCAGCACGGTCGCCTTTGCCGGTCCGACGGTGCGGATCACCTCGGACGTGACGATCCTGGCACTCCAGCAGGACTGGCTACCCGCTCCCTATTCGCCAATCGACCTGAGATCGGGCAACACCGCCGTGCACGAGGGGTACCGGGTGAAGACCGACGACGCCTCGCTGCGGTTCGACGCCCTCACCTACCGGGGCATGCGCTACGCGGTCGACTCGGAGGTCCCCGTCCCCGATCTCGACGTGCTCGGCCGGCGGACCGACGGGAGCCCCTCGCCCGTCTTCGAGAACGCCATGGACGCCGGAGCATTTGCCTTCTCCGACGAGCCCCCCGAGATGGAGTCGCGGCGCCTCGCCGACGCCGACCGGTACCTCGACCTTCCCGATGACCTCGATCCGGGCATCCGATCCCTCGCCGTCGTGACCACCCGCAACCTGGGCACCGACTTCGAGCGAGCCCTGGCCCTGGAGGCGTTCTTCCTCGACCCCGACAACTTCCGCTACTCCACCGCGGTCCTTCCCGGCCACGGTGCCACGGACCTGGCGGCATGGCTCCTCGACGAGGAGAGCCCCAACTACCGCACGGGCTACTGCGAGCAATTCGCCACTTCGATGGCGGTCATGGCCCGGCTCGTCGGGATTCCGAGCCGGGTCGTGCTCGGATTCTCGCCCGGTACCGTGCTCGAGGACGGTCGCGTCGTGGTGCGCGATCGCAACGCCCACGCCTGGGTGGAGTTGTGGATGTCGACACAGGGTTGGGTGCGCTTCGATCCCACGCCGCGCGGCGACACCACGGGCACGTCGCGAGCGATCCCGTTCGATCTCGCCGCCTACCTCGACGTGCCCGAGCCCGACCGCCCCGTGTTTGGCAGCGACACGACGAGTCCGGTGATCTTCCGCGATGACGAGTTCGAGATCCTCAACGATCCGATCGAGGCCCTCCCCGGCGACAGCGGGTTTGCGGCGCCGGGCCTCCCCGCCTGGACGCTGTCGGCGGTCGTCGTGGCGATCGCCCTGTTCGGGCTCGTCCCCGCAGCCAAGGCGATGCGCCGCTTGACGCGCCGGCGTCGCCTCGCCGACGGTGATGTCGCCGCGGCATGGGCGGAGATCATCGATCGGCTCACCGACCTCGGCGAGTCCCTGGGCACGGGTGCGACCCCGGCGGAGGTGGCGGCACGCATCGACCCGGCGCTCGAGCCCCTGGCCACCGTGTACGCCGAGGCGGTGTACGGACCCGAAATCGGTCCGCATCCGGGCCGGGCGGCGGTGGCGACGCGCTCTCTGGAGATCACCGAAGGCCACCTCACCGAGCGGTATTCCTGGCGGCGGCGGCTGCGCTCACGATATCGGCTGACCTCGCTGCTCCCGGATTGGTGGCGGAGCCGCCGGGCGTTCTGAAGGCTCGACGGGAGGGTGGCGCCGAAGCCGAACTCGGCCGCTCCCGCGCCGGCTTCGAATCGACGCAGCATCGCATCCGTTGAGCCAGCGGTCATCCGAGCCGCCAGCGGCCTGCCTAGCCGCCAGTGGCCTCGGTCTGCACATCGGCCTCGACTCGGCGGAGCATCTCGAGGAAGCGCTCGCGGTCGAGCTCGAACCGCGACACGTCCTCCTTCACGGTACGGGTGATCTCATCGATGGCCACGAAGAATGCCAGCTGCCCTTCGCGCAGCGCATCGAGCAGCTCGGCGTCGTTGGAGGCGATGCGGAAGATGGTCTGGCCGTCGGTGACGAGCTTCACCTCGGCGAGATGGGTGTCCATGTTGCCCGTGCGACGCAGGTAGTCCCATGCGCGCCGCACCCGTTGCACCGACATGCCGTTGTCCAGCAGCGATCGGACCACCCGCAGCGCCACGAGATCGCGGAACGAGTACAGCCGACGACGTCCGGGACGCCCCCCCGTGTTCTGGAGGGAGGGTTCGATCAGCTTGACGCGATCCCAGTACCGAAGTTGGTGCGCCGTGCACCCTGTGAGGCGACACGCCTGCTGAGCCGTGAACCCTTCCAAACCTGGCCTCTCTCCCTCGTCCGACCTCCGGCCGCAGCAGTGGCCGTCGATCCCGTCTTCCCCTGGAAGGCGACTCTAGTCGTTGCGCGTGCGGCGCCGCAGCCGCGCCCACCACGAGTCCGGCGACACCGCGGCGACACCGGCGCGACGCTTCACGATCGCGATCATCCACGCCACCGAAGCCACCATCGCGGCGAATCCGACGAGCGCGACGATGGTCTGAGACATGAAGAACCCGAACATCAACCCGACTCCGGCCACGAATCCCAGCAGCGCCCACCTCAGGTTGTGGCTCGACGACGTGGCAAGACGCGCATCCCGCACGGACTCGGCCAGCCGCGGGTCCTCCTGATAGAACCGCCGCTCGATCTCCTCGAGGATTCGCTGTTCTCTATCGTCGAGTGGCATCGCTGACGCTCCACCGTGGGGAGAGGAGTATACCGACAACCTCCTATGGGGAGCCGGGGAGCCGACCATCGTCTCCGCCTTCGCCGGTGAGGCTGGCACGATCCACGGCCGAATGCCCGAAGCGGTCGCGCACGTTGGCGATGGCACGCTCGACCTCGACCCATGCCCCCTCGGTGAGCACGAGTTGGCGGGGCGCGTCGGCGGCAACCAGCCCGCTCGCCCCGATTCCGAGCAGACGCACCGGCCGTACCGCCGCATCGGTGCGCTCGAGGAGCGCCAGAGTCGTGCGGTACAGATCGCGCGCCGTGGCGACGGGTGCGGAGAAGGTGTGGCTTCGGGTCACGGTGGTGAAATCTCCGTAGCGCACCTTCAGATGCACGGTGGCGGCGAGCAACCTCTCGTGGTGGAGTCGAGCCGCGAGGCGGTCGGCCTGGGCGAGCAGCTCGCGGCGCATCCGTCCGAGATCGCTCAGGTCGGTGTCGTAGGTCTCCTCCACCGAGATCGACCGGGTCTCCTCCCCCGGAGCCACCGGCCGCGGGTCGATGCCGGCGGCCAGATCGGCGAGATGGCCTCCCAGGGCGCCCCCCAGGCGGCGGATGAGGGCATCGCGGGGCAGAGCGGCGAGGTCCCCGATGGTCACCACCCCGATCTCCTCGAGCCGGGCGTGGGTGGCCTCGCCGACCCCCCACAACGCCCGAACCGGCTTGCGATGGAGGTACTCGATCTCCCCGCCGGCCGCCACCAGGAGGAGGCCATCGGGCTTGGCATCGCGGGAGGCCATCTTGGCCACGAGCTTGGTGGTGCCGAGGCCCACCGAGCTGGGCAGCCCGAGACGGAGGCGGATGGTCCGGCGAATGCGCTCGCCCACCTCAGCCGGGGTGGCGGCGTGACGGCGCAGCCCGGCGATGTCGAGGAAGGCTTCGTCGACCGACACTGCTTCCACGAGCGGGGTGAACTCGGCGAAGACGGAGAAGACCTCTGCGGAGACCGCTTGATACTCGGCGTGGTCGGGAACCACCACCACTAGGTGCGGGCACAGCCGTCGCGCCTGGATCATGGGCATCGCCGAGTGCACGCCGTATCTCCGAGCCTCGTAGGAGGCGGAGGCGACGACGCTGCGCGGTCCTGCGCCGCCGACGACGACGGCGCGTCCCTTGAGATCGGGACGACGAAGGCGCTCCACCTCGACGAAGAACGCGTCCATGTCCACATGGGCGATGCGCTCCGCGAAGGTCCGGGGTCGGTTCATGGGTCCCATCAGGTGTGGGTCCCATCCCGGGACGAGCCCAGCCGGACGCGTGCAAAGCAGTCCACGAGTCCACGGTACCGGCCCACCTACACTCGCCGCCGTGTTCGCCCGACTCCACCTCGTTCGCCATGGCGAGGTCCACAATCCCGACGGAGTCGTCTACGCCGATCTCCCCGGCTTTCCGCTGTCCGCATTGGGAAGGGCTCAGGCGGCCGCCACCGCCGAGCATCTCGCCGACGAAGGGATCACCGTGCTCGTCACCTCACCCCTCGACCGGGCACGGGAAACCGCAGGATTCCTCGCCCGCCGTCTCGGCATCGAGGCGGTGGCCGACTCCGGACTCACCGAGTGGGGGCTTTCGATGCGCTGGGCGGGCGAACCGTGGCTGGACCTCGACCGCCGGTTTCCCGGCGAGGTGGCGGCCTACGCCGCCGATCCCTCCGACCTCCCCTTCGTCGCCGAGAGCCTCGACGACGTGGCGAAGCGGATGACCGCGGTCGTGACCACCTGGGGGAATCGCCACCCGGGTGCCATCGCCGCCGTGGTCTCGCATCAGGATCCGATCCATGCCCTGCGCCGCAGCCTGTGCGGGCGGGGATTCGCCGACTTTCATGCCGACAAGCCGACACACGCCGCGGTCGTCACGCTGCAGCCGTCGACCGGGGGATGGACCGAGATCTCCTCGTGGGTCCCAGATGTGGCCAGCGCCCCGTTCCCTCCACCGACCGCGGATCTGACCGACGGGCGATAATGCCACCCGTGCCCGCCGCCCCTTTCGTCATCGCCCTCCTCGTCGCCGCCGCCTGCGTGGCCGGGATCGTGACGCTGGCGCTCGCTCCCGCACCCCTGGCGGGGTCCTCGGCGATGCTGTTCACGGCGGGGATGGCGCTGGCCACGTTGATCGTCGTCGCCGGACTGCTCCTCGCCCGGGGACGATGGGCCCGGTATCTCGGGATGGTCCTCGGGGCCACCTGGATCGCCGTCGGCGCCCTGGTCGAGAGCGGCGCGGGCTACGGGCTCATCGCCCTCGGTGCGGCCGCCCTGGCTTCCACCGCCGGACCGTGGCTCGGCCGGTGGCTCCGTCATCTGGCCCGCGCCGACGGAGCGCCTCCGGCTGCGGTGGTAGCCCTGCTGACGCTGGTCCTCACCCCGGCGGCATCGGCCATCGCCGCCCCGAGTGGCATCCACGGCGCCACATGGGGTTTTTCGGCGTGGTCGGTGGTGCTCGCCCTGGCCCTGGCCCGGATCATCCCGGGATCGCTGAGCGCGGCGCGCATCGCCCACCCGATCGCCGCAGCCGTGACGGCCCTCTTCGTCGGCCTGCCCGAGGGCGCGGCCGCGGCGGTGTCCGGCGTGGTGGTGGCGCTGATGAGCTGGCGTCGCGACGTCTCGCTGGCCGTGGTTCCCATCGTGGCGATCGGCAGCCCTGCCCACCGCATCCCCCCGGAACTCGCTCCCATCGAGGTGCTCGCCGCAGCGGGCGCGGACGCCACCGGACGCCGCAAGCCATGAGGATGCCCAATCCCCGCGTGATGATCCCAGTGGGCGTCAGCGCCGTCGCCGGCGGGGTCGTGGGCTACTTCGTCACCGACGCCTCGTGCGCCCCGGCATCGTGCACGACGCCTGCCGTGCTCATGGCCGCGGTGGTGGCGCTCGCCGCCGGCATCGGTGTCGGCGTGGTGGTGGTGCTCGCCATCCGCTCGTTCGCCGAATGGCGGCTGCAATCCGAGGCGGGTCCGGTGGTGACCATCGAGGCGCGTGACGAGGACCCAGGACCCCCGTCGTGCTGATCGACCCATGACTTTCGCCGACGCCTCAGCCGTGACACCCCGGGGATCGGGGCGCTGGTCGGCCCGCATTGCACCGGGATGGGACATCGTCGGAGCCGCCAACGGCGGCTACCTGCTCGCCATGACGGCACGAGCCGCCGCGCTGGCGGCGGGACGACCCGATCCGGTGACCGTCACCGCCCACTACCTCGCTCCGGGGTCCCCGGGTGAGGTCGGAGTCGACACCGAAGTCGTCAAGGCCGGAAAGCGCTTCACCACGGTGACGGCAACGCTCGCCGCCGATCGGCCGTTGCTGCGCATGCTCGGCTCGTTCGGCGACCTCGAGGCTTCGGTCGGCATGGAGCGATTGGAGGCCGGACCGCCCGACCTTCCCCCGGTCGAGGACTGCATCCCGATCGAGCCGACCGAGACCTTCCCTCCGCCGTTCATGGGCCGCGTGGAGTTGCGACTTCCGCCGGAGCGAGCCGCGGCGTGGGGCGGCGCCGGATCGCCCGGCGTCGAGGGCTGGTTCCGCCTGCGCGGCGGCGAACCGCTCGACACGATCGCCCTCCTCGTCGCCGTCGATGCCTTTCCCCCGACCATCTTCTTCACCGACCTCCCGGTCGCCTGGGTCCCCACCCTCGAACTCACCGCCCATGTGCGCGCCCGGCCCGCCCAGGGATGGCTGCGCTGCTCGTTCACCACGAAGTTCATCACTGGCGGATTCCTCGAGGAGGATGGCGAGGTCTGGGACTCGGAAGGGCGCCTGGTGGCGCAGTCGCGGCAATTGGCGCTGGTGCCGAGGGGTTGAGTCTTCAGTCCTCAGTCATCAGCCAGAGGAAACCTCGGGCTGACGGCTGAAGACTGAAGACTTGGCACCTTACGGCGCCCGAAACACGAGCGACACGTTGTGGCCGCCGAAACCGAACGAGTTCGTCATCGCGGTGCGCACCGGCACCTGGCGGGCGACGTTGGGAACGTAGTCGAGGTCACACTCGGGATCCGGGGTCTCGTAGTTGATGGTGGGTGGCACCACGCCATCTCGAATCGCCAGGATGCACACCAGCGACTCGAGCGCACCGGCGCCGCCGAGCAGGTGGCCGGTCATGGACTTCGTCGATGACACCGGCACCCGATAGGCGTGTTCGCCGAAGACCGTCTTGATCGCTGCGGTCTCCGTGGAGTCGTTGGCCTGGGTCGACGTGCCATGGGCATTGATGTAGTCGACGTCTCCGGCGGCGATGCCGGCATCGTCGAGCGCCGCCTGCATCGCCCTGGCGGCTCCGCCGCCACCGGGACGGGGCAGCGTGATGTGATACCCATCGGCGGACATGCCGTAGCCCACGATCTCCGCATGGATCTTGGCCCCGCGCCGCAGTGCGTGTTCGCGCTCTTCGAGGATCAAGGTGGCCGCTCCCTCGCCCATCACGAATCCATCACGCCCGGCATCGAAGGGGCGACTGGCGCGGGCCGGGTCGTCGTTGCGGGTGGACAGTGCGCGCGCCTGGCTGAAGCCGGCGATGGCGAACTCACACACGGGGGCCTCGCCACCTCCGGCCACCATGACGTCGGCTGCCCCGCGCTTGATGATCTCGGCGGCGTCGCCGATGGCATTGGCAGACGCCGCGCACGCCGTCACCGCGCAGGTATTGGGCCCGAAGAGGTGGTAGCGGATCGACACCAGGCCCGCAGCCATGTTCGAGATGATCTGGGTGATCGCCAGCGGGCTCACCCGATCGTGGCCGCGTTGGCGCATGGTGTCGATCCCCTCCTGGAAGGAGATCATGCCGCCGATGCCGGATCCGACCACCACCCCGGCGCGGAGCGCCGCAGGGTCATCCTCTTCGTAGGAGATGCCGGCATCCGCCAACGCCTGATGGGTCGAGGCCCAGAACAGCTGGTCGTAGCGATCGAGGCGACGCGCCTCCTTGCGCTCGATGTACTCCTCGGGATCGAAGTCGGGTACCTCGGCGGCGATCGTCACCTTCAGCCCGGAGGCGTCGAACGCGGTGATCTGGCCGACACCCGAGGCTCCAGCACGAGCCGCCTTCCAGAAGGACTCCACGTCCTTCCCGATCGGGTTGACCGTGCCTAGACCCGTGACGACGACCCGTCGCGCCACGCTCAGCCCGCGAGCTTCTCCATCACCACGTCGACCGCCTGGCCGACGGTGGTGATGGACTCGGCCTCCTCATCGGGAATGGAGACGCCGAAGGTGTCTTCGAGTGCCATGAGCAGCTCGACCACGCCAAGCGAGTCGACCTCGAGGTCCTCCTCGAACTTGGCTCCCATGGTGATCTTGCCGCGATCGAGTCCCAACTCGTCGACGAGCAGATCGGTCATCTTGGCTTCGACAGTGGCCCTGTCCATGCGTTTGGCTCCTTGTTCCAGGGGATCAGAAACTCAGGCCTCCGTCGACGACCAGCACATGGCCGGTCACGTAGGCGGCATCATCCGAGGCAAGATAGCCCACCGCGGCGGCGATCTCCGGCGGCGTCCCAAAGCGTCCGAGGGCGATGGCGGGGAGGGCCGCCTCCCGAACCGAGTCGCCAAGGGCTTCGGTCATATCGGTGGCGACGAAGCCCGGGGCGACGGCGTTCACGGTGATGCCGCGCGAACCCACCTCCTTGGCGACCGACTTGGTGAGTCCTATCAATCCCGCTTTGGCCGCGGCGTAGTTGGCCTGGCCGGGATTGCCGCTGATGCCGGCCACCGAGGTGATGCTGATCACGCGTCCCCACTTCGCCTTCAGCATGCCCCGCACGGCCGCCCGGGTACAGAGGTATGCCGAATCGAGGTTGGTGCGGATCACCGCCTCCCACGCCTCGGGCTTCATCCGGAGGAGGAGATCGTCGGCAGTGATCCCGGCGTTGTTCACGAGGATCTCCACCGGGCCGAGCGCGGTCTCGATGGCGGCGAACATGGCCGCCACCGCCTCCACGTCGCCGACATCGCCACCGACCGCGATCGCCTCGCCTCCCCGGGATCGGATCCCGGCGACGACCTCGTCCGCGGCATCGCGGCGAGTGTGGTAGTTGACCGCCACGCGACAGCCGTCGGCGGCAAGCCGCTCGGCGATGGCGCGGCCGATGCCTCGTGACCCTCCGGTGACCAGGGCGACCCGGCCCGCCATCAGATCCCCTTCCCGTGGAGGGCGATGTTGGGAGCGAGCAACTCGAGGGCGGTGGCGGTGCTGGGTGGCAGCTGTGCCGCGCTCGTGGTGATGGGGGTGGTCCGCGACCCCCACCGGAAGACGGCGGCGGCCCAGGTGAAACCACCACCGAAGGCGGCGAACACGATGTTGGCCCCGGGACGGATCCGCCCCTCTTCCACCGCCTCGGTGAGCGCGATCGGAATCGTCGCCGCCGAGGTGTTCCCGTACGAGGCGATGTTCACGAAGACCCTGGCGGGGTCGAGCGACAGTCTGCGGGCCGTGGCGTCGATGATGCGGACATTGGCCTGATGCGGGATCAGGAGATCCACCTCGTCGAGTGCGAGGCCGGCCTTCGCCAGCACCCGGGTGGAGGCATCGCCCATCGCCGTGACCGCACGCCGGAACACGTCCGGACCCTCCATGAGGATGCCGGGAGGAAGCGTTCGCATCGGATTGCCCTCGGTGCCGCTTCCCGTGATGCAGAGCAGGTCGCCTGCGGTTCCGTCGGAACCCAGCTCGAAGGCGAGCAGACCCCCCGACTCGTCGCTGGCCTCGAGGACCACCGCCCCGGCCCCGTCGCCGAAAAGCACGCAGGTGCTGCGGTTGGTGAAGTCGAGGAAGAACGAGAGCTTCTCCGCACCGATCACGAGCACGCGTTGCGCCCCACCGGCCCGAATCATCTGGTCTGCAACGCTGAGGGCGAAGAGGAATCCGCTGCAGGCAGCGTTCACATCCATCGCGGCGGCGTTGGTCGCTCCGATCTTGGCCTGCACCATGGTCGCGGCGCTGGGCACGGCCCGGTCGGCGGTGCAGGTGGCGAGGAGGATCAGATCGAGATCGGTCGCCGTCAGGCCGGCCGCGGCCAGGGCGTGCTGGGCTGCCACCGCCGAGAGATCGGAGACCTCGACGTGACTGATCCGACGCTCCTTGATCCCGGTGCGCGTGGTGATCCACTCGTCGTTGGTGTCGGTGAGGGTCTCGAGATCCGCGTTGCTCAACACGGCCGGAGGCACGCACTTGCCCCATCCCGTGATCATCGCGTTGCGCATCGCAGGGCCCCTCTCCGTCATGCGACGGCCTCGAGCCGCTCGGCCGCGGGCTCGATGTCGTCGAGGGAGGAGACGACGAGCGCCTCCGTATCCTCTACCGACCTCCGCGCCAGACCGGCGGTTACATCGCCGGGACCGACGTGGACGAACGCTCCGACGCCGGATGCAGCCATTCCCTGCAGCGTATCGGCGAATCGAACCGGAGAGGTGAGTTGGGCGAGGAGCACCTCGCCGATGTCGCCGGCGTGCGGCCGGGCGGTGGCGTTGGCCCACACCGCGAATGCGGTGGGGCGCCATGCGATGGCCTCGACCGCCGCCCGCAGCGACTCGGCGGCGGCCGCCATGAGCGGTGAGTGAAACGCACCGGCCACCTTCAGCGGCACCACCCTGCGAATCCCGTGCTCACGAGCGTGCTCTCCTGCCCACACCAGATCGTCGAGGCCCCCCGCCACCACCACCTGTCCGGGGGCGTTGCGGTTGGCCACCCAGAGATGCCCGCCGCCGGCCCGACGGGCCGCGGCCAGTGCTTCGGCCGCATCGTCGTCACCGCCGATGAGCGCCGCCATCCCCGACGCGGTGGCATCGGCGGCCGACGCCATGGCTCGTCCGCGGGCGGCGACCAGCCGCAGCCCGTCGCCGAACTCGAGGGATCCGGCCGCGGCGAGCGCGGTGTACTCACCGAGCGAGTGTCCGGCGGCAGCCACCGGCGGTCCGATGCGAGCGGCCAATGCGGTCCACAGCGCATAGGCCACGGCGAAGAGCGCCGGTTGGGCGTGTTCGGTGCGAGTCAGGGCGTCCTCGGGACCGTCGAGGCACATCCGGCGCAGCGACCATCCCAGCGCCTCGTCCGCAACATCGCCGAGGAGCGCGGGCATGGCGTCGAAGAGATCGGCGCCCATCCCCACGAACTGGCTCCCCTGACCCGGAAACAAGACGGCGTGGCTCAAGCCCCTCCCTCGAACGAGACGGGGAGTGTACGCGGGGCGATCCGCTGTCTCCTCAGCGCCACCTTCCGGCGTGCTTCACCTCGAGGCCACCCAGGGCGACGAGCACCTGGATCTCCAGGCGCGGCGCGTCGGGTCCCACCGCCATCCGGTCGGTGGTGTCATCCCAACCGCCCATGAGCGGCAATCCGCGAATCTCGACCAGCCATCCCCGGGGCACCAGCACCGACACGCCGCCGAGGAGCGCCGTGATCGACACGTTCGCCCCTCCAGCCACGGGCATCGCCTCGGTGAGGTCGAGGGTCACCCCGCCGAGGATCGAGGTGATGGAGGCGCGGCGAAAGGTCTGCGATCGGGTGGCGAGATGGGCCGAGCCGAGCACGGCGATGCCCTCCACCACTTCGTCGTCGGAGGGCCGCAACCCATAGCGCTTGCCCCATCCCAGGACGATCCACAGCCCGACGAGGATCAGGGCCACGGGCCATACGTAATCCCACGCCTCCGACCCGAGGAGACCCGTCGTCACCGCGAGCAGCCCCAGGCCGATGGCGATGAGCGCCCCGGCACTGCGCCGCGTGCGCCGACCCGCGGTCAGCTGGAAGACCCCCAGTGCCACGATCGCCGCCGGCCACCAGTCCGAGATCACGTCGCCGGCGTCGACGACGTCGGCCGAGCCGAGGAGGAACACGACGCCCAAGGCAGCGAGGAGGCTGCCGAAGAGGAGGCGGCCCCCGTTCATCGGTCGACGAGGGCGGCGAGTCTGCGCACCCGCTCCGGGATGAGCGAGTCGAGGAAGGCGACGGCGTCGAGGAAGGCTTTGAGGGTCTCGGCATCGCCGTCCCAGTGTTCGCGCACCACCTCCGGCCCGGCATCGTTCACGAGCCGCACGAGGGCGATAGCGACGAGACCGAAGTCGTCGACCTTGCCCAGAATCGGAATCGAGTCCGGGATGAGATCGATCGGAAGCAAGGCATAGGCGAGTGCCGCCAGCGAAAGCATCCTCGTGCGCGCCGGTACGCGGTGATCGAGCGCCAGCCGGTAGAGCAGCTTCGCCGATGGCAGCACCGCATCGAGGGCCCTTCTCCATTGCGGTCGTTCGTTCACCAGTCACCTCCCGCCGCCAGAGCGGCTCCGACCAATCCGGCATCGGTGCCGAACCGTGCCGACACCACGGGGGTCTCGGCACGGTGGGCACCACCCGACGTCGCCTCCATCATCGCGCGTCGGGCCGGTCCGAGGATCGGTTCGCCGATGGCACCCACCCCTCCTCCCACCACGATGACATCGGGGTCGAGGATGGCCACGAGGGAGGCGAGACCCCGGCCGAAGGCGGTCGCCACCGCCTCCACTGCCGCGCCGCAGGCGGCATCGCCGGCGGCGGCGGCGACGACGAGGGCGACGCCGTCGACGTCGCCCGACGCCAGCGCCCCGCGGGGATCCGAGGCCGCCACCAGCCGGGCGGCGCGGTCGAGCGCGGTGCCCGACGCCATCGCCTCCCAGCACCCGCGACGGCCGCAGGCGCAGGCGGGCCCGGTGGGATCGACGTTCATGTGGCCGACCTCGCCGAGATGGCCGCGGCCCCGTTCGATGCGGCCGTCGACCACGAGGCCGCCACCGATGCCGGTGCCCACGGTCACGGTCAGCACCATCCGCATCCCGGCACCGGCACCGAGACGGGCTTCGGCGAGACCGGTGAGGTTGGCGTCGTTGTCGACCACGGCCGGCACCCCGAGTCGGCGGCTCAGTTCCGCACCGAGGGGAAGGTCACGACCGGGCCGATGGGGCATCCAGCGGAGCACACCCGGCCCGGCGTCCACCAGGCCCGCCACCCCCACCCCCACGGCAGTGGCACCTCCGGGATCGCCGGCCAGTCGGGAGATGATCTCGGGAAGGGCGGCGAGGTGTCCGGGGGTCGCCGATTCGACGATTCCCTCCAGGCTGCCCCCCACGCCACCGCGCGCCACCCGCACCTTGGTGCCGCCACAGTCGACCGCGATCACCGTCATCGGCGCAGGTTACCCGCCGGGGCAATCCCCTATTCACACTATACGGGAATATGAGTGATGTGCTATAAGGTTATAGTGGTTGAGAGCAATCAAGGAGGTATCGCCATGCTCGATCTCGCTCCCCTCGACCCGTTTGCCATGCTGCGTGACTTCGATCGGCT